>CAZVXT010000007.1:0-1589 GCA_964631145.1 uncultured Candidatus Saccharibacteria bacterium | reverse complement strand
GGTGTATTGACAGTTTTGTGCTCCGAAATCCGCCACTGCGCCAAGCGCCAAAACGATATGGAGGAACTTATGCTCATAAAGATATTGCCTTTGAATTTGGGTCATGGATTAGTCCTGAATTTAAACTATACCTTATTCGTGAATTTCAAAGACTAAAAGAACGTGAAGTTGGTGAGATTCAATGGGATTATAGACGTGAATTAGCAGCAACAAATTACAGGGTTCAAACAGATGCAATAAAAGAACATATAATACCATTTGCATATCACAATAAGAAGCCTGACCACGTTATCTACATCGAAGAGGCAGAGTTAATAAACTACGCAGTATTTGGACTAACATCTACTCAATGGAGAAAATTATACCCAGAAGAAACTAATTCTTGTAAAACAATAAGAGATTGTGCAGACATGAGCCAGTTAATTGTACTTTCAAACGTTGAGGGGATTAATGCGATGCTAATTAGAGATGGCTTGCCAGCAGATGAAAGGTTAAAGAAATTACAAGAAGTTGTAATTCAACAAATGCAATCATTTAGCAAATTAGGTAAAAGTATAGCCAACATTGAAAGCCCACATAAAGAAAAGATAAGAAAAGCACAAGAACCAGCAGACCTTAGAATGGATTTTAGGGATGCTATCAAAAAAATATCACAAGCAGGTAAACCAAAAGAATAAATATGAATAATATCTTACCAAAGCCAAAAGCAGAAATCACAATGTTCATAGAAACAATGAATGATTTAAGATTTAATCCTCTCATAGTTGAATATTACAATTCGTTAAAAAAGTTTATTGAAGAAGGATACACATTGAAATTTAATCTAGCTGGTTACACTGATGACTATACCTTAATAAATGATATTAATCATTTAAAAAACTTTTTTAATGATGTCAACGGTATTAAATGTATTGAGTAATGGGTTATTCTCGTATATCAGTACCTTTATTTTTTGTTTAGAGAAGCGGGCGTAATGTCCGCTTTTTTAGTGGGAAATTTAGCTGCCTCTAATAAAGTTCTTATTAAAGTTCTAATAGATTACTACTAAAGTTCTACTAAAAAAAGCCCGACTTTTTCAAGTCAGGCATTACTAAACCAAAAAATAACCAACCTAAAGTTTAAAGGCACGAAAGAAACTGCAAGGCATGTCCTTCGATTAATTTACCATTTTTATCTGGATTAATCATTCTTCTAGCACCTACATAATTTGTTGTTGTTTTGTTGAAATAAGTGGATAATGACAAAGGTTTTTTAGTTGTCTTATCAACACAGAACGAGCCATTTTTCATACCAAATACGATTATGAATGCAGCTACATTTGGCAACAATGCTTGTTTTGGATTTTTAACGATATCAATACCAGGGAACCTGCCAGACTTCACTATTTCTTTCTGCATTTTTTTATAGTTATCCAACCATGTTAATTGGACCAATCCGTACCCAACATGAGGCCAATATCTTTTCTTTCTAAGGTACGCTTCCCCACCTCCTTCGATAATAGGTACAAATCTTTGTATTACACCAGTAGCCTTACCGTTAAAATCAAATGCTTCGTGATACCCAGTAGCAAATATATAGGCTATTTGACG
>CAZVXT010000006.1:0-5371 GCA_964631145.1 uncultured Candidatus Saccharibacteria bacterium | reverse complement strand
AAGACGTTCATAAATGGAGCAACAAAAGGATAAGTAATACTATATATAAACTGACTAAACCCAGCATTTGGATTAGCAGCTAATAATTTGAGAATAAACCTAAACGCAAGCACAGCTTCTAATATCCACAATACATACAAAACCAATTGAGTTCCTCTATAAAGTGGTTTTGTTGTTGGAGAAATTGATGAATCCATAAAATTAAATGTTAATAACAATTACTGCAATACATACTAATAGATGAGAGGTTTAGGGCATAAACGAGTTATGCCCTAAACATAACATTATCGATGGATTATTTGATCTTAACCCATAGAGCTGTAAACGCATTAGTTACTTTATCAAGTAATCCAAAGAATTTAACTTTAGCCCCAGTGTTAACATCAGCTACAGTTGCAGTACTTCCATCAGCTTTTGTGATAGTAGTATTAGCATCTGTTTGCAAAGTTACAGTTTGGTTATTTTTTGTTTGAACTGTAACGTTATTACCATTAACTGCAGTAACAGCTCCCTTTCCTGCCGCAACTTGCTTGTTTGCCTCTAGATCAAACACAGTACTTGCGGTAAGAGTGGTTCCACTTAATGTACCAAATACCATAACCTTATCGTTAACATTTATATTTGTTAAAGCAATAGTAGTATTTGGAATACGAATAATCTGACTATTTGCTGTATTTACAGTATAAGTTTTATTATCTGATGTTTGTAATGTAAAACCAGTACTAGATACAGCGGTTACCATACCTCGATATTGGAATTTTTGTAATAACCCAGTAGAGAAATTATCAAATGTTCTTATTCCGCCATCACGATTTTCATTCCATTCGTGACCGTTTATTTTGAAATCACTTTTGCTTTCTAATCTAATGCGATTTCTACCAGAATCGTCATTTTTATTATCATGAGCCAATGATACGCTTGGCACTGCCAGCATCAAACCTAAAACTAATCCACTGGCTATTTTAAGATTTTTATTCATAATATAACCTTTCTTTTATTTTTAATTCCCCTCTTGCTTAGTACATCGCTTAGATTTGCGAAGTGTTTCTTATTTTTTTTGGCTTATTTAAAAGGAATTACAAAAAAGTTTTCTTATGACTGCAAATATCATCTATAATAAAGAAACATTATTTATAGCGATGCGATATATAGTATGGAAAATAAAAACAACTTAGAAAACCATATAAAAGCAGTACATGACTTGCAGGACAAAAGCGCTTTCGAACATATCTATAATGAGTATGTAGATAAAATTTACAACTTCATAAAGTATAAGTATTCTAATCAAAATGTTTGCGAAGATATTTTGCAAGAAGTTTTTATTAAAACTTGGAACGGTATACCAAAACTAAACTTAGAAGAAACTAATTTTAATGCTTGGATTTATACTGTGGCTAGAAACACCATTAATGATTACCACAGAAAAGATTACCGTACCCCAACAATGACAGATATAGAAGAAGCAACAAATGTGGCGTCAACAAATAGTGCAACAGACTTGTTATTTTCTAACGAAGCAAAAGCCACAATTTCTTCTAACTTAGAACTTTTACCACCAGATTATAAAGAAGTAATAGAATTAAGATTTATCGAAGAGTTTAGCATAAAAGAAACTGCTAAAATTATGAATAAAACTAACGTTAGTGTTAGATTATTACAGCATAGAGCAATAAAGAAACTAAAGACCATACTACAACAATGACAGACGTAAGCAAATTAATTAATGATTATAAAGAAAAGCGTAAAAACGCTGTTTTAACTGTTGAGCAAAAAGAAGGCTTAAAACAAAGAATATTTGCTAAATTAAATTCCCCTGTTATTGAGGAAGAAGCAGTAAAACTACCAAAAACCCATAGATCAATTTGGTTTAATCTTCAGTATGCAGCTATTCCTTTAGTAATTGTTATTTTTTTTGTTAGCACCGCGTTTGCATCTGCCAACTCACTTCCTGGTGATAAGCTATACCCTGTCAAATTATTTATTGAAGATTCTCAAATTAAATTAGCGCCAACAGAGCAAGCCAAAACACAATTGCAAACTAAGTTTGCAGAAGTTAGACTACAAGAAGTAACTAAATTACAAAAGCAAAATAATGCTATAAAAAAAGACATTCCTAAACCTAAGACTCAAGATACAAAAGAAGACGAGAATAATGATAAACAAGATAGAGCAAATCAACAAATTGACCAAGTCGTAAAAAATCTAGAACAAACCCGTGAGCAATTTGAAAAGCGAGGAGACAAAAATTCTTCTAAAAAAATAAATGAAGCATTAATTGGCATCAACGAGCAGTTAAAGTTAATTAACAAGAACCACAAATCAAAAAAAGATTTTAAAAAAGATCTTGAGAATAAATTAGATAATAAATCTAATCGCGAAGAAACCAAAGATGAAAAATCGTTAGAAAAGCAAAATTTAGACCACAATCAAAATACAAATAAATTACCCAATTTGTTTAATCGAGATTAATCTTTAAACAAACCCTGCCTTACGATATAATAAAGGTATGGAAATAAACTATGTTGCGGTACTAGTTGCCGCTATTGCACAATTTATTTTTGGTGCAATTTGGTACATGCCTATATTTGGCAATCTTTGGGGTAAAATCCATGGCTTTGACACTCTTAGCCCAGAAACCCAAAAAGAGATGCAAAGCAAAATGTGGCCATGGTTAATAGTACAATTTGTTATTACTGTTTTAACAACATTTGTCTTTGCTCTATTATTTAATGGAATGTCGAGCAATTGGCATGCTTATGGCTTTGGCGGATTTGCATGGTTAGGTTTTATCCTTCCAACACAAATAGCAGCCGTTATATTTGGTGGCACAAAGCCAGAATGGTTTTTCAAAAAAATTATGATCATGTCTATTGCAGCTTTAATAAACATGATGTTAATTGCATTTATATTTAACTTATTCAGATAAATAATAATCCTGCCTGAGCAAGAGCATTAAAACTAAAAAAACAGTCCTATTATCTTTCAACTAACCCCGAAGCTATATTTATATAGAGGGGGCGCTAGTGAAAGACAACAGGACTGTTTTTAAATATGTCTTTTATTAATATATAATCCCTGGTCGAGTATATGAAGAAGTTTGGTCAATAATAGGCGCTGGTGCTTCTATTATAGGTACCACCACACCCTCATTGCTTCCCCCAGCATCTATAGGAGCTTCAGGAGCAACACTGATCGGCAAATCATTACTTATAGAATTAGAAGGTTTTGAATTAGTAGTATTAGTAATTGGTCCAATTAAGGATTTGTTTAAATTTTTTGGGGCAGCAGAAACCGCAATATCCTTTGGAATCGCATACCAAGGAATTGGTTCCATGCGAGCATTTTTGCTATTACCCGAAGATGGCTTGTTAGTATATGGATCATAAGCAACTTGGATAACGCCATTTGGAACCGCAAAATTTTCTACAGGCAAACCTTTATGCGCCTCTTCCATAAACTTATGCCAAATTGGCGCTGCTGTAAAAATACCATCACTTCCCGCTCTCATTAGACTACCATCATTATTACCAGTCCATACGCCTACAGCTAACTGTGGTGTAAAACCAACAGTCCAAGCATCTTTCCACTGCTGGGTGGTACCAGTTTTTGCAGCCACCGGTCGATCTGGTAATGTTAGAGGATTATTCTTTCCAAAAATATACTGCCTAGATTGATCGTCTGTCATGATAGAAATAAGTTCATAAACAGCTTCAGGATTAACTACTTGCTCTGGAGATTGCCCTTGCTCTTCTAATACTTTTCCATTTTTATCCTCTATTTTTTTAAAGTAAGAACCTTTTAACAATTTACCTCCATTAGCTAATGCAGAAAAAGCTCTAGTATGATCTACGAGTTTTACTTCGCATCCACCCAAAACCAAAGACAAACCACAGTTTTTAAATGGGGCTGTAATACCCAAATCGCGTGCAGTTTTTATAGTGTTATCAACCCCAACAGTTTGTACTACATGCACAGCTGGTATATTAAGACTTCCTGCAAGTGCTTTGCGCATAGTTACTATTCCTCTACTACCACCATCATAATCTTGTGGAATATAAGCCTTACCACCAAAGTAACCAAATACAGTAGGTATATCCGAAACTTTAGAAAGCGGAGTATATCCAAATTCTGGCTTAAACGCTGTTAAATAAGCATATGGCTTAAAACTACTGCCTGGCTGACGAAGCCTGTCCGCAACATTAACACTAGGTTCAAATCTGCAATTTGCTCCTGGAGTACATCCTTTTGGCTCTGGTGCAGCAAAATAATCCTTACCACCAACCATAGCCAAAACCTGATTTGTTTTTGGATCTACCGCAACTAAAGAAGCATTATATGCGCTGTACAGGCTTTTATTCTTTTGAGCTCCTTCTTTAACAACTTGTTCAGCTAAATTTTGGAGCTTTAGATCTAGAGAAGTATAAACTTTTAAGCCACCTTCTCTTAAAAACTTTTCTCCGTAGGTTTCTGTCAAATAGCTTTGCACCCAAGAAACAAAATACGGTGCTACAATTTTGGTTTTATTATCTAAAAATGCAACTTGGGTAGTTAAGGCTTCGTTGTACTCTTGATCAGTTATATAGCCTTGATCTTTCATTCTTTGCAATACTAAGTTTTTACGATCATTTAGAGCTTCCATGTTGCTAGTTGGGCTGTAAAAACTTGGAGCTTGAGGAAGAGCGGCAAGATAAGCACTTTCCGCCAAATTAACATCTTTAGCAGATTTACCAAAGTAAGTCTGACTAGCGGCTTCAATACCATAACTATTACGCCCATAAGGGATTTCATTAAAATATAATTCTAAAATCTGATCTTTAGAATAGTGTGCTTCTATTTTGTATGACAAAAGAACCTCGCGAATCTTACGGCTGTACAACTTATCCCGTGTTAAGAGGGCATTTTTTGCATATTGCTGAGTAATAGTACTTCCACCCTGTGCTGTTTCTTTGGCTTTATAGTTAGCCAAACCAGCACGCACAATAGAACTAAAAGAAACGGCTCCATGATTGTAAAAATCTTTATCTTCGATGGCAATGGTCGCATCTTTAAGATACTTTGAAACTTGATCAAGTTTAACGGTAGTACGTTTTTGCTCTCCATAAAACTCATACAACAAAGTACCATCTCGGGAGTAAATTTTGCTGGATTCCGGAACGTCACGGTTAGACAATTGACTATAACTTGGCAAGCTCAAAAATACTGATACCAAATAAGCCCCACTTATTAATGAGATTATGGCAAAAACCCCAAAAAACCCCAATGAAATTGAGATTAATAACTTACTTAAGTAATTGAAAAAGTGACTAAAAATCTTCATTATTTATATATATTTTAGCAGGAAGAGTTTTAATCGACAACCCTGCTATTGAGT
>CAZVXT010000005.1:0-15337 GCA_964631145.1 uncultured Candidatus Saccharibacteria bacterium | reverse complement strand
CCTTCAAAAAATGCCCTAGCACAGTTTAAAGCATCAGTTATACTAACGCCTAAATTACCAGTATTTACTAAGTAAGCATCTAATTCAGTAGCACTTGTGAAATTAAGTATGATAGAATTAAATTCATTATAGCTTAATTTCTTTTCTGGACATTCTCTAATTAACCTTTGAGTTAATTCGTCCATAAATTTGTTTACGTCATTTCCAAATTGCATTTTATTTAAAATTTATATTTTATCAATTACCACCAAGTTATTATTACCATACCATCACCACCATTTCCACCGATACCGCCTACTACGCCAGCACCGCCACCACCACCGCCAGCACCTATATTTCCTGCATGACCACCAGCACCGCCATTACCTGCATTAGAAGAACCGCCACCACCACCGCCTACGGATAACAAAGGGCTACCATTGTAATACCCATCACCTCCTTTATTACTACCCGCAGCACCGCCTGATATACTTGCTATTTCAGTCAATCCCACACCTGTAAATATAATCAGCCCACCTGCAAAATCAGCCGCAGTAGTCCCAGCACCACCCGCACCACCCGACAATGGCATTGCCCCCAATACCGTCAATGATCCACCGCCTGCACCTGCAATAGCTCCGCCTGCCGCACCAGCAGTTCCTGAAGAACCTGATACTAACCCAAACCCCGCAAATGTATTATTTCCTAGCGTCCAATTTCCACCACTTCCTGCTGCACCAACCGCAGCGCCAGTCCCATTACCCCCATTAATCCCAGCAGGGCATATTAATACCGTTTTTTGATTTATCCCAGTTGTATTTAGCATCCAACTTATTCTAGTTTCTGACCCAGCAACCCCACTACGCCCTCCAAGACCTACTTTTACATAAAGTGCCTTGCCTAATAAATTAGCAGGTATTATAACACTACCGCAAGCTCCTGTTCCTCCACCTCCGCCACCCCCTCCTGGTAATCCAGCTACTCTACTAAACCCACTACCACCAGCACCGCCAGCACCGATAGCTGTAATTTGTAAGAATAATGCAGAATTAGGGATGTTGAATACCTCCCCATTGCCATTATATCTAAAAATAGCTTGATTTGAAATTTCTCTTATTTGCAATAAGTTATTCATTAATCGGTATAGCTACCTCCAATAGCTGTTACATGTATGCCTGCTGCAATTGTAGTCCCTATTGTTGCATTTATTTTATACCCTGAAGGGATAAACTCGTTTAATGGGAATACCATTTCAACTAATGCAGCCGTTTCAGATAATGTAGTAGCAGGGATGGTATATTCTTTATACAAACTATTATTTGCAGCCGTAGCATTTGTCAACCCATTATTTAAAAACAACCTTAATACGGTAGCCGTATTTGTACCCAATGCCCTAACAACAATATTCTTTACAAAGGAATCGTCAGTGCCACCAGTAAATACAGTAACTACCGTTCCTGTGCCATCTTTTGCTGTATTTGCGGTAGTTATTACACCCCATGATATTTGGGATGTCTTTACAAAAATTGGTATTTTATTCTTCATCTTTAATAAGTTAATTCTCTATACGGGAGTATATAAATTTTATTATCCGTTTCTTCTTTATTCACATTATGCCATACTCCTGTAATTAATGGCAATAAATATACTGACTTGTTTTGTGTTTCATATCCTAAAATAATTTCCGTTGACCCATTATCGAATACATTTGTATTTGTAGTTATACGGCACTTGTTATTACCTATGATATCTTTGTCCGTAGATGCCAATGCTATAATTATTGGATGCAAACTAACACCCAAAACCACATCTGGCAACCTTACAGTAATATCGCCAGCAGAAATGTCTACTCTATAAACCGAATATTCATCAAAAGCGACTATTGTATAAGATGGAATATTTACTATTTGCTCCTTTAGATACAACTTAGCATCGCAATATGATTTTGGTATAGCGGAACTTTCTTGCGCTGGGATAGCCTTTAGATTATAAACATCTAATTCATTAACATCTAAATTTTTACCTAATTGACTATCTGCCATTATCTATATATTTTACCCGATATTGCCACATCGAAATTTAAGGTTAACACATTCATATTTACATCGTCCACCCTCTCGTATGTAGGTAGCATCACTCCATTTGAATCGTACACGTTTATTATTGGTTTATACCCAAGGTTATGAGTATAAATCCAAGATGTAGAAGGTGACGCTTGTACATACACTTCTCCAACTATTATAGGCACACTTGTTTTTTGAAGTCCATTACTATCTTTGACAATAAATCCTACGCCTTTATCATAAACGGCCTTCTCGTTTGGTGCCAATAGAAATTCTCCAATTGGACTTTCTCCTAAATACAATTTAACTAAGTGGTCTACCGAATCTTCATTAATAATAATAAAACTATCTATTTCTTCACTCAAATTATATGAGGACTTCTCCCAAATAATAATCTTTCGATTATAGGTTAAAACAACCCCCGATTCTGATTTAGAAAACTTTTTTTCATTTGTATGTGTAAAATAATAGCCAATACCTTTTTGAGATATTGCACTTGCAAATTCAAGGATTATCAATATATTTTCGCCCTCTAGTGTCATTATACTGGATCATATATATGAGTGAGTAAATTAGAAGTATAAACTACTCCCGGAGTAACAGAAGCCACAGATATTTTGAACGATGCTTTACCGCAATCCCCAGTTGGAACAAGAATCAAAAATAAACACCCTATTACTAATGTAGAAGGTGATACTACAACTAATTTGTCGTCATTTATTTGGACCGCAGAACAAGAATCATGTGGATGTAATGTAAATGTCCTAGGCATATCAAGATTATTAGTAACTCTAATTTGTACATTTGTATTTATTGGCAATGCGTAATTTGTATTTATTGAAACGAAAATAGCAAACCCATTTACTAGTTCGCATGTCATTTCAACAAAGCCTAATGTAATTTCATATCCTCTTTGCACTTCAACACCAGGTACGCAACAAGCGTTTAATAATGCCTGAATCATATCCACAGTTTCTTCGCAATAAAGATACCTGTCTTTTACATAAACCAATGTCAACTCCATAAGGCTGTATCCTTCATCACCAGTTATAGGGGAATACACTTTATATGTTTGGTCTGCTGTATCGTAATAAACATAAACAGTTCTACCAATTCTTACATTAGCAGCATCAAATGTTTCACTACATGAAGTTTCATTGAATAACCCATTATTTGCTTTTACTTTTAATGTTATCATGTTACCGTTTGCCATTTGCCATTTTGAGTTATGTTATACAAAAATAGTCTAAATTATTTATATTTTTCAAGTTCCTTTATTACATTGTCGTAATTCTTACGGCTATCCTTGTCGTCACTGTTGCTTCTTAATTTACGCACCTGCTTTATAGCTTCATCTGCATTGTCCTTATCTATGCCTGAATAACCAAGTCCGGTCAATATTCTTTGCTCTGAATCTTCAAGCACCATATCCTTAACCCTGTTTTCTCCGTCAGTTATCCCATCAATACCATTCCTAACTGCAAACGCAGATTTTTGGTTGAATATTTTATCCCCTGTACTATCTCTCAATGACATAAGTTGCGATACCGACATCTTATTTAATTTATCTCGATCAATACCCTTATCAATTAATTTCTGTGCCGTTTTATCTCCAACCCCAGTCAAATCAGAAATAGCATATACTTTAGGTGAGTATTTAGTTTTTCTAGGTTCAAATGTATTCACGCCAATACCAAAAGAAGCGGGTAAGCCAACCGTTAATAATGAAACAGCTCCCTGATTCGTCCATGCAGATTTTATATCCGTTGCGATTAATGGCACCAAATTCCTTATTACTAAAGATTGTAGTGTGACTTCCTCCCCAACAATATTTACCCCTTTGGCATAATCATAAATAGAACCTGGTATCGGCGCTAACTTACCTCTTACAAATTTACCTAACACATCTGTTTCGTCTTCCCCAAACATACCTTTCCCGTCTAAAGAATGAACCTGCCCAGTACTAGCAGATTTCCTATTACCACTACCTATCTGTGCTATCAGCCTAACATACTGTTGGAATCCACCCCAAATATCATATCTAGTATCCCCTATTCTTAATTTGGCAAAATCTGTACTCCTTGGATCTGTTTCTACTCGTATGCAATTATCACAATCAGTACAATCGTCTTCGCATTCAAACATGAATTTTAATAACGTAAGTAATGCTGTATTAAATCCTATAAAGATAGCCATGTCTTTAATAAACATATTACGAACCGCAGGTGGTGTTTTAGCATAATACATAGGATTAACCAAATTTGTCAATAGATTTATCCTTGATGCAATCAATCTTGGACTAAAAAATACAGAATTTAAAATAGGCGCAGCCTTTTCTATTTTATCAGGCATTTTACCACGGCCAGTAGCGTTGTTAATATAGTCAGCTAATGATTTCATTTCGCTTTCTAAATCTCTAGTGCTATTCGTATCATTCTGCAATATTGATAACCCTCTAATGAATAAATCAAGCCTCATTTTATTCAGATATAAAACATACGCTCTTTCAGAACCTTTAATTAACTTACCAAAAAACGGTATTTTTTCTGCTAAGTTATTCATGAATTGTTCTTCTTTCACAGATAATCGGATGTCATGTGGATCAGCAATAAACAACCCGCTTTCTTGAATGTACGGATGAAATTCGGATTCTTTTACATCATTAAACCACCTATCGAACCTTTTTTGAGAAAACGCCTGCAAAAACATTTCTTTTGCTGCCGCAAGCGCAGTCTTAGGATGAGATATAGTAACCACCGCAGCTTGTCTTAATGGTGCAGAAAAGTCCATCGAGGCCATAATAGTTCTTGGTACGTTTATCACCTCCAAAAACTTATCAGTAGCTTTTTCTCTTTTACTTCTATTGTTGTATTCCTCCCTCATCAACCTAATAGCCCGTTCTCTTTTAAGTCTAATGTACTCATCCTTTAATCTAAGAGCTTCCGCATCTAATACTATTTCCTGTTTCTTTGCATTCGTGAAATCACCACTAGATAGTTCTTGCTCAAGACCGTTAATGTATGACTGTAACTTTTTCTTGTAAACATCAAGTCTACTTAAATTATTTTCTTTTATTCTTTTACGAAGTTCATGAATTTCTTGGTTACGTTTAGTTCTATCCTCTAACTTTTCAGGCACTATGCCTTCTTCTAAATCCTGTAATCTTTGGACCAAACTTGCTTCCGTTTTCCATTCTCGCATTTGCGACTTTATTTCGCTTTTTGTTTTTTGTGTTTTATTGTACTTACCACCAATAATATCTTGGATATCTTGCTTGGTAATATTTGTAGAATCATCTTTAATCATCTCATGGATATTATCAATAACATCCGCAAGTTTCATTACGCCTTCTGATGCAAAACTTTTAGCAAGTTTCAATACATCTGGTGTAATAGCCAATATCTCATTAAGATATGGTACCGGAGTTGAATTAATACTCCCACGAGCATCACGTAATTTCTTTCTAATAGAATCAATTATACTATTCCTTTCAGCAACAAAATCATCATGCGTTTTTCGACTATCTGCTTTGGTAGTTCTTATATTTTTAGTAGCCTCTTTTTCATACAATTCACTTTCTAACTTTTTAATTTTAGCCTCCAACGCAGCTTTCGCTTTATTAATTTTTTCAAATTCTTCTGTGACCTTCGATAATTGCTCCTGCTCCAATACGCCAACTTGTGACGCTCTTTTTTGCTCCATCATCCAATAAGATAACTGATTCGTGTCATATAAATCAGTTCTTCTATTGCGCAATCCACGACCAAGCATTGTGCCTATTTTATCCAATGCATTTGTGGCCCTTTCTATTTTAGATAGCAATTCGTTTGTTGGGGTATCCGTAAACTCATCATTTAATTTATCCAAGTATTTACCAATAACAACTTGCTCCACCTCATTCGGTAGCCTATTGTTATTTTCTAATTCCATAATCAATCCTAACACATCACTATTTTTATACAGATAGTCGTCAGCTAACTTGTTTAGTTCATCATCAGTTATGATTTTTTTGTCATACACAGGAAGTCCTAATTTTTCTCTTAAACTTCCAGTTGCACTATGCGTAATATTATTAATTATGGTATCACCACTACCTTGTGCATTCCCATTTGGAGGTGGCGTAGTACCAGGAGGAACATTCGCATTACTAACTGAATCAAATATTTCTTGTGTGGTTTCTTTTAATTCTTCCGGTACTTCTAAACTATTTGCTTTATTCTTATCTGTATTTACTGCGGTTTCATAAGCATCTATCAAGGCTAATTCATTGTCAAAAGAATTGTCTTGTTGGTAATTTACAAGTGCTTGTTCGTAATCTTCAAATGCGGTTTCTTTTGGTTGCACACTAAATTTAGACTGCCCACCGGCCAAATCTTCGCTCGATATATCACTTATTTTTTCACCTGCAAGTAGTTGAGATGCCATTGTGTTGGTAACCTCTGCAAGTGTTGAATATTGCAGTTTCTCTACGCTCCAATTTCGTATGTCTTCATTTGATTTAGCAAAAATGTTTTTGATTGACTTCCATGCTCTATTTACCAAATCAATTATTCTTTGACGAATTGTTTTTTTGATACCTGAAACATCATTTGTTGAAAGAAACTTTTGTTCACCGGCATCACCAATAGCCTTTGCTAAAACTTCATCTGCAATACCGTCTTCTGTTGTAAGGTATGAGTAGTTTGCATCATTACGAACTTTGTCCATTAATGCTTTATCACGCTTAACTACGTTTATTATTTCTTTGTGCAGTGCGGGATTTTCACGCTTGATTACCTCCGCAAAAAGGTGACCGTATTCATGGATAGGTGTGTTTACATTTACTTCATTTTCATTAAGGTATATCTTGCCATCTTTGAAGAACCCATATATTGTACCATCGGGCTTTTTGAAAAATTGCACACTACCTTCATTTTCATTATAGGCTTCTATATACTCCCTACTAGGCTTCAATACCACTTCGTAAGCCTTCTCTATTGGCTCCGTCCATTCATAACTGAATGCATTCCCATCTTTCTTTTGATAAATATTGGTTCTATCCTTGTTTTCACTAAACTTTTCCAAATCAGCATAAGTCCTATTGTTCTTCTTAAATGTAAGGCCATTGAATCTATCCTTAATCCTTTCCCATTTCTCATTTGCCAACTTTGTCCTATTCGCATCCGCTTCAAATTGCTTGCTTCTTTCTAATGCAATTTCTTTATCCCTTTTTATATCTTTCTCTACATCAATGATTAAATTATCTAAATTACTATTTAACCCATAATGATATTCCGACATAGCTCTAGAATAACCAGTGTCATGGTCTGATATCCTAAATTTACGGACTTTCCCATCATCGCTTATAAATGATATATATGTAGATACCCCAAAGTTAGTCGTACTTGTACTTGGATATGTGGGAGAATACCCTTTATCTTGAAGTTTATTAACTAATTCTAGCGCCTTCTCATTTTGTATTTCTGCGGCATCTTTGCGACTAATGCCGTTGTAATCATCTTTTTTACTAAGTCTAGCCCCTAAAATATCTCCTAACTGATCGGGATTATAACCTTCTACTTGTACATTAGGGAATGCTTTTTTTAGTTTACCTAGTACTGTATCAAGAACTTGTTTTGCTACTGTTTTTTGTTGTTCTTGTGATTTTTGATATTTAGCAGTATTGTCTTCTAATTCTTTAGCATCAATTTCAATAGAAGTATTATGATGCACTGATAGGTATTGTAGGACATCTGAAATTCTATTACTTGACACCTCTGCAACCATTCTATTGCTTAATTGGTTAAATGCCCTGTTCTTAACCATATCCCTTAACTTATCATCAAGGAAATATTTACCGCCTTGCTTCCTTGACAATGGCACTCTTAATTCGTAATCACCACGTATAGGAATTACTTCAATTTCTTTCGATGTATCCAATAAAGAAATACCACTTTCAAGTTTGCCTAATCCAGCAACTATTTGAACCCTAGTTTTTTGTTTCTCAGTGTTGTAGTTTTCCGGCATTAAAATACCTTGACGTAATCCACCATCTTTTGTAGTGAATGTTACTAATTGCCCTCCTTTATTTACCGCAAATGCTTGTAGAATATTCCCAGTCAATATGTGCGCAGTACGTCTTGTTTTATTTGATGTTTTAGTATCCCAATTCTCTAAATTTACTTGAGAGTAACCTAAATTACTTTGACCGATAACCGCATTTAGATATTGTGTTTTAGATAATGGTACTTCCACTTTCCTTCTACCATCTAATGTTGCAAAAACCGCAGTAATATTTGAAGGAGTTAATTTAGCCTTCATTTTCAATCCAATAAATACCCCATCTGAATA
Organism: uncultured Candidatus Saccharibacteria bacterium; assembly: GCA_964631145.1. Taxonomy (GTDB): domain Bacteria; phylum Patescibacteriota; class Doudnabacteria; order UBA920; family UBA920; genus UBA920. Next base: position 6,965 of record CAZVXT010000005.1, on the reverse strand, counting down.
TGTAGTATCCGTTCCGATATTTACACTGTTTGGCACCAAGTATGATTTACCTGTATTCAAGCCATTGATAACACGAGTAACATTACTCTTAATATTATTTCTTTTGGCATTGCTCATTTGGATTCTCAAATCCCTTGCCTCATTCAATCTATCTATTGCAGCTTTTACAGATTGCTCTACATCCACACCTGCTTTTATAGCTTCGTTTCTTGCTATGTCGCTAATACGTTTTTCTTTACGATTGTAATCCTCTGTTATCTTATCCGCTTCCGTAGTAATTTGTTGATCAAAGTACTGCTCTATTTTTGAAATATTATCCGTCTTGTACCCTTGGTTATCCTTACCTTCCATGTAAGTAGCCATTTCTGCTTTTATTTCAGCTTGCGTCATTGGCTTACGCAATACATTTACTTCTGCGGTTTCAAGCCAACTATTTTCAGAGAATGGATTTCCACTATTAGCACCTGCTACAATAACCTTTTTATCATTAACCTGCGCTTCTAATGGGAGTACTTTTATTTCAAGGTCATTAGCGTTATTGTCTTCTAAATATTTCAAATGAGAAGTATATCTTTCAGACACTTCATTGTAAAATGATTCTTGCTCGGCAACATTTAATAATGCAACACGACCTGATACTTTATTACTTGCGCCATCTACTTTCTCCAACTCATCAATACCTTCATCACTCATTGAATCCAACCCTAATGGATCAAGTAATTTATCATTAATATTTCTATTTTCTTTCAAATATTCAGTAACTATTTCGTCACCGTACTTATTAAGAAAATCTACAACCTCGATTTCGTTTGTTTTTGATTTTTGGCTTGATGTAGTATTAGCATCTAAAGATTTTAATTTAGCCTTAAACATCATTATCAATCTTTGTTCCGCAGGTATTGGGCTGATTATATAACGATATGCCCCACGAACTAATTGCCCTGTTCTGTCAATACGACCACGCAATTGTATTTCTGTATTTACATCTAATTGCGTTTGCGCAGATAGCATTACACGCTGTCTTTTGTCATTAAACTTCTCCGAGGCATGAAGGCTAATACCTGTACTACCTGATTGATTTATTATAAGAACATCAATATCTCCTGCGTTAAAATCCCTAGCAAGTTTCTTTTTATTTTTATCAGTGCGCTTGGACACGATTGCCCCGCCATTATCTTGAATATCTAATTCAATATCACGTCCAGTCATTTCGCCAACCTTATACCCTGCTTCCTTAATTCTTTTTTTAATTACATCAATTGGAGAAATAGTTATACCGCTTGACGCTTGCTTTATTTTACTAACTAAGTCATTATAGATAGTCTTCCCTTCTTCTGATAAATCATTTACTGATAAATATTTATACGCAGGATTGCCAGCAAAATCACGTTCCGTATATCGAAACAACCCATCCAACCCTTTCTTAAGCGTTAATGAATAATCCACATTCCCCAATACATCACCATCTTGGATATTCATATCTTTTAGGAATGATTCCATTGTATTGGCAATTGCTATAACTGGCTTACGCCCTGCCCTTAATTCACCTATTGTTTCTCTTGCTACATCTTCCGCTTTGAGAGATAACAATAACTGACGAACTAGATTAAATGTTTTGCTTGCAAATGGGGTATTGCTTATACCTAAGTCTGATGTGCCTTTTGTTTTTTCAGCAACACCATGTTCAGCTTTCATCATATCATTTAACTGCTCAACGATTGGAGTAATATGGTCACGTTGGAAATGAATTAAATCATTGAAAATATCTATTACTGCATTGAAAGTTTTAGTATGGCTTTCCTTGCTATCGTTTAATGTTTCCCAATCAATATTTACACCAGTAAAATCACGTTCACGCCTAACCATTTGCCCAAGATCAACAAGTCCTTTCGACATTATTTCCTGCAATGGCACACCACCTTTTTGTATCGCTTCAACCATTTCAGAAGAACTCATATTTGCTTCTGACATCCCTGTTTTAAGCGCATAAATTGGCATATTATCAGGGCGTTTAGCAAATGTGCCCGATAGAAATACCATGCCTTTCGTAGTTGGAACTATATTTTGCAAAAATTGACCAGTATTACCTGAACCTCCTGCATTGTGGCTTTCATCTGCTATGATTATATTATTTGATGCTATACTTGCAAAAAACTCTTTTTTTACACTTGCCTTATCAATAGAACCACTAAGTTGAGAATAAGTTACAGCTACATAGTCATACCCATTTGGGATTTCGCCTTTTGCATAAATTGGCTTTTTACTTGCTGAAGATAATGGCTTATAAATAACTGCGCCTGCTTCATCTGTCATTGAAGGATCAGAATCAGCACTTTTATCGTTAATGATAAATGGATTCATTTGCCCACTCCCAATATCACGCATATCACGATATATGTCACTGAATAAATGAGGTTTTTCTGTAAGGAATATAGGCTTATATCCATTCAATACACCGTACCTGATTAATGCTGCCGCTTGCCTACCTTTCCCAACTCCTGTTTGATCGCCAATAATTAAAGCGTTCCCATTCTCAATTTGATAAATACCTAACGCCACACTATCTACTTGTTCTGCGGCCAATGCTTGATATAACGCTTCTTTATTTGGGTATTGAAGCCTATCCATCACATACCCATCAATATCTCCAAATTGGCTTAAAATTGATTCAAGCGGAGATGCCATATTTGTTGGCAAAACACTCCCGATTTTACCGGAATTACTTTGCGGTACATATTCGGTTTTTTCTTTCGATTCATCTATTGTTCTTGGAGTTCCGATAATTCTGCCAGGAATGAGTATAGGGTTTTCTCGTCTAACTGCTCTTGGTGGTTCAACGCTTGGAACATTCGTTTGCCCTTGGTTAGAAATAAGAGATGTGTTATTAGGTTGGATTCCATTATCGCTTCTAGTAACTCCGCCCCCGTCATTGCGTTGTTCGTTTCCAAATAACCCTCCGAGATCTGAATCGGCTTTTCCCCGTCCATTACGGACTGTCGTATTAACCTTTCTACTTCCTTTTTTAATATCGGTTCCGTTAGCATTGTTATCGGGATGTTGGCCGGCATCAATGTTATTGTCGGATACTGTGGGAGATGATATAGTTTCATTTTGTATAGATTTTACTCTGTTATATAATTCATCAAATGTTTTTACGACTGCTGAATTAGTTTCTGTGCCTAATGGTGCAAAACGCCTAACAGAGGTGTCAGTTCTACGACCATTTATAAATATCATTCTTGTAGGAAATGACGTGCCTTGTTTTGAATATAAATCACCAGCAACATTTACAATATCAGAAACATTGTAATAATTGTATAGATAATTCAAAAATGCTTTGTCTTTTTTTAATGCACCATTAGATTCATACTCATTATGACCGCCAATTACAATAGATGCACGTCCGTCATCTTTCATCGAATCAAGCGCATTAATTACCATTTGCGGATCAAGTCCTGATACTTTATAAGCATCACCATATAATTTTTGTTCTGCTTTACCGAAAGGAGGATTCATTACCACTGCATCTACTTTGCCAATATTAAATGGCAATAATGCATCGTGATTTGTAACTAACCTAAATCCTTTGTTTTGCAAGTTTGATAATCTTACCTTATCCTTTTCATTGGCAATTACATTTGAATGATTTGTATTAAAAACCATCATCCCATTTCCTGCGCTTGGCTCCAATATCGTTTTAGGCGTAATCTCATTTACAAATTCACCTGCAACAAATGACATAGGTATTGGAGTAGAATATTGTTGATTTTCAATTCTATCAGCACTGCGCATTGATATAGTAGGTTGTGATTCGTACAACGAAACTATTTTCTCAAATTTATCTTGCTGACTAATATTTTCTTGTGTAATACCTTTTGCAATATTAATTATCGCTACTTCTGTATGCTCCTGCAATTCAGTATCACTGGTGAATTTATATCCAACATCATTAGCAGTTTTTCTTAACTGAATAATATTTAATTTATCTCCATTCTCGATTCTATCTTGAATAGCTTGCGTAAATACTTCTTTTGGAGTTTCTGCGACTTCTACTTCTCCAACTATTCTCTCATAAGAAACCCCACGCACATTGCTATCCATTTGAGAAGCAATTTCATCGCTAGTTGTATTGTAGTATGCGGAATAAACTGCTTTAAGTTCATCCATTATGTCCGCAAGTTTTGAGCCGAATTTAGCATAGGCATCTTGGGCTATATCAGAAAACTTGTACACACCTTGCTTGATATACAGTGAAATTAATTTTGTACCCGCCTCTAGCTTTTTAGGATCAAGCCCGCCCGAAGTAAGCAAGCCCGAATCACCCATAAAATCTTCCCACGCATCGTCTATTTCTTTTTTAGCCTTTTCGTCACGTATTTTTCTAGATACTTTTTTATTTGGAACATCCTCTTTGCTTTCTTGTTCTGCTTTGGGTTGTTCTTTGCTTTCATTATCTGAAACTTTCGCATACTGCCCATCTCCTTCATCTAACCATGATATGTCTTCTAATTTTACTATTTTAGAATACAATTTACCATCTTTACCTCCTGCATATTCTTGGGCATTCATTTTTGAAGGAGATACGAAAACACCATTTTGTATAGGATAACTTGAATATACCATCACTTCTCCTTTACTTAAAGCATCAGCCATATCTTGCTCTGAAAAATCTTCATACATAGCACCATTTTTAGATGCTTCGCTAAATACTTCTTGTGCTGTTTTTATATCTTCTACTTTTCTAGCCCATAATAAAGTTTCATTTGGTGCAGGATTAGTATTATTTATAATTTCAAGTTGCCTTTGCTTTAATGACTGCTGTTCTGCTACTTGTTCTTTTTGAGTAGTCTTCGCTTGACTTCCTGTTTTATCAGGAATGTTTTTATTTTCTTCATTACTGATTTCTTGGCTTTCGGGGATAGTATCTTGTACTTCTCCACTGTTGTTAAGTTGCTCATATTCTTGGTTTATTAAATTTTCTTGTTCTATTTCAAAGCGGTCAATTTCGTCCGCTTCTAATTGTAATTGCTCTAACTCGTTTTCGTACATGGCGATTATTTCTTCATCGCTCATGTTTTTGAAAATATCTTCTTTGATTGCATCTTCTATTTCTGCAATTGCATCTTCTATTTTTATAGCTTTAAATCCTTGCGACTTGCTTCCGTAATCTATTATACCAGTTTCAATTGCTTGTTGAACATGATTTAAAACGTATTCTGCATTTTCACTAGGGATACCATTGTAAATATCATCTAAGGCACTATTGATTTGAGATTCAGGGAACGCACTCGCATCAGGATTACGGAAGTCAAATGGGATATTCAAATCCATCAATCTCATAAATTCACGTTGGAAGACTTCTGTCCTCTCATTGAAAGTTTTACCATTAGGTACAATTGATCTACGACCTGTATCTTTTTGCTTTTTGGTTATATTGCCAATTTTACCATTGGCTAATCTTTTTTTAACCGTTATTTTTTGCGAGGAACCACCGCCTTCAGCAATAAATTTATTCGCCCTGGCTAGTAATCGAATTTTATTCAACAACTGTACACCTTCTGTTTTGCCTTTGCCTAACCGCCCATTTTGTAAATTGTTAAATCTGTCAACTAATGACATGACTTCATTCTCCGCTTTTTCAGCATCAGTAAGTGTTAATTCCTTAACTCTTTTTTTAATTTGCTTTTGCCTTGCACCTTCTGTTAATCCACTTACTGTAACTGCATCAGGATTACCAGTTAATTCATTAAGGAAAGAAGCAGGCGCAGTTTTATCCGCACCTACTGTTTCATTTAACACATCTTTTTGCCCTTCGTTGGTTTGGGCTTCGCTGTCTTTGCCATTTCCTAAATTATTATTTGTAATTGCATTATTGCCAACTTTTTGTTCTACATTTGTGCCATCCTCATTCGTGGACTTGGTGTTATTAGTAGCTAAAGGCGAGCCGTTTATCGGTTCGTTTTTAGTTTTAACATCTTCAATTACTTTAGCATACTCACTTTCAACCCTTTTTATTTGAGATTGCTTCGCTACTTCACCTAATGAAGATTTATTTATTTTGTCAATTTTGGACTGCCTCTCATTTTCTAAAACAGTAATAGAATCAATGTTTGAATTGTCTTGCGGAGTAGGTTGTTGTTCAGATATTGTTATTTTATTATCACTTTCATCTAAAATAAAATTCCTTTCAGGGAATTGTTTTTTCAATAATTCAAAATTATCTTTTATTTGTTTAATGCCTCTTTCTGTTGGATTACGCATTACAAACTTCCCATTCAATCTAATATCTGATTCTATGATAGATAATCCTTGATTACCCATTATACCACTTACTACATTTTTTAAAGTTAGTGTTTCAGATTGATTAGATGTAGTAGGTTGTTCTAATGCTTTTAGTTCTACATCGTATTTAGCATTGATTTGTTTACCATTTATTTTAGTTAAATATTTATCAGCAATATGTGGACTTAGAACAAATTCTTTATTCCCTAATCCTGCAAATACAACATCTTCACTTTTTATTAAATCAATTAATTCTTGTAAAGGTATATGATATTCCCCAACAACTCCATTAACAAAAGATGCTGCTCCACCTTCTATTCCACTTGTGGCTATTTGTTCACCTCCAAATTGACCTGCAATATCTTTTAAATTTTTAGTTTTCCCCTTTCCTTTTGTAAGACCTTCTTCTGAATCAGTATATCTTGTTAAAACAACATCCCCATTTTCATTCATGTTAAGTAAAGCTTCTCCCATAAAAGTACCATCTTCTACACCTAACATAAATATGTCATCACCAGTAGCTTTCATCAAATCTCTAAGAGCTTGTTTTCTTCTTTCTATATCAGCTTTTTTAGCTTCTATTTCAGATTGATTAGATGTAGATTGTTGGTCTAATGCTTTTAATTCTGCATCATATTTAGCATTGATTTCTTCATTAGTTGCTATATAAGCAAGTTTATTAT
>CAZVXT010000004.1:0-35312 GCA_964631145.1 uncultured Candidatus Saccharibacteria bacterium | reverse complement strand
GCTCGTGTGTTCGGGTAGCATTGCCACTAACGTGTATATGTATTCCTTTCTCTATAACTCAATAAAATCAATGCTTTAAAAATGGGATTTCTAAAATGACAAAATAAATTTTCGAAACAAAATGAACGCAAAACAAAACAAAGAAAGAATAGATTTAAAAAAACTCCTTGGAGTTTTTGGGGCTAATGGTAGCTTGCACCATTTGGACAATGCAGGGCTTGTGGCTTTTCGGGCAAAACTATGTAACTACGTTGGGCTGAACCCATATACATTGCCGTTCCGTTTTTATTCAAATAGTGCGGGCGAAATATTTTTGTATGCTACAAAAGACGCCTGCGCTCAACTTAGAGAACTAAGAGGTATTAGCGTAACAAACACCACTGATTATGTTCGTGATGATGTCCTCCGTACAATTACAATCAAGATTACCGGCATGAATAAGAAAGGGCGGTCTTCCATAGCTACTGGTTCTGTTTCTTTCGAAAATGCACTGCCATCAGACTACCATAATTTTATCATGTGGGCTGAAACAAAAGCATTGCGAAGATTAACCCTTGATTTGTCCGGACTTGGTGTTTTAGCAGATGTTGAAGTTAAAGACATGCAAGATGTAACCGCACTAAATGTAATCCCAGAAGAAAAAGAAGAAGGTGATGTAGATATAGTACAAAGAGATAAGAACGCAGACAAAGTGGCTAATGCCATAAATTCAATAATCATAAATAAAAAATAAAATGAAATTCAAATTTAATGTTCAAAAGTTCGGAGAAGAACTAGCAATGTTTAGAATTACTAAAAAGAAAATGACCGCCAGAGAAGTGCAATCCCAAATCGGAGTTGCTGCATCTACAATATCTAGGTGTGAACGTGGGATATATTTACCGGATATGATTACGTTTGGCAAATTGTGTAGCTGGATGAACAAAGAACCAAATATCTTTTTCAAAAAGTAAAAGCATGAACCAGCAACTAAAAACAATATCAGATATAAAGCTATTGCTTTTCAATCTTAGCAATTCAGTTAGGTTATGTGAAGGCATAATCATAGATAACGATTTAAAGCATAGTGCAAAGGACGACATAAACAGAATCAAAAGACTTGTTTCATCTGCTATCCGAGAAGTAGAACTAAAAGTAGGTAGTGCGCAAGCTAAAGTTATTCGTGATGAAATCACCGCAAATTATGAAGGAGGAAGTGTAATGAATATCTTGTACAATGCAGTAAACATGAATGACCAACAACGTAATGTTTATGACGAAGTAGGCACGGCAATTATCAACAATACTTTTACCGCACATGCTGAAGGTGAAATTAAAATAAACAAACAATGATAGCAGAAGAATTATTAAGAAATAACTTCATAGAAAATGAAGAACGAAAAGATTGTTGGCATTACAAGCCTAAGCCGAATTATAACTTCCACATTACTGACGGCGAAGTTACTTATATAACAGAAGGGTGTAACTATCATGGGATAACTACCCATATAATAACATTACATACACTACTTGAATTCTTAATTGGTCTAAAATAAATCAGCAAGACAATGTATAAGTGTACAAAATGCAATAACGAAAGCAAGAAGGAATATGTCGTATGTGTGAAGTGCGGAAGTGTGGGTATGTATGTTCCATTTGAGCCAGCACCTAAGCAGTATGCCTTAAAGCGAACACCAATAGTAAAGAAGACTACATTTGAAGTTGATAATGAGCTAGAAACTTGGTTCAAGGATAGAAGAAAAGAATTAACTGGGGTATGCCAAAATTGTGGTGGTAAGACTTGTAAAGATGATGACAAATTCTATAAATTTTCGATAGCCCACATCCTTGTTAAAAGTCGTTTTGAAAGTGTTCGTACACATAAAGATAATTTCATAGAATTATGCTTTTGGGGAAATAGCTGCCATTCAACAATGGATAATAAAAGTTCGGAATTGTGGGCGCAAATGACTTGCTTTGAAGAAATAAAACGTAAATTTGGGATACTAAAACCTTTACTACTAGAATCAGAAATAAAATATCTTCCTTTAATTTTTAAAAATACACAATCATGACACAAACCACTATGTTAATCTTTCTTTTCATCTGCCATTGGCTAGCTGATTACACCCCATTATCAAGACCATTTATGCTAAAGGCAAAGATGCTAGGCACTCCTTGGTATCCAATATTTCTTCATGCTTATGCACATGGATTGCTTATGTCAATACCATTGTATTTTGCAGTAGGATTTAATCATAATTTATTAGGGATGGTATGTTTTCAAATCATTACTCATTATGGGATTGACTTATGGAAAGGCAGAATGAATGGGTGGTTTCCTGCACTTCAAAGTCCTGCTAATAAATGGCACTGGATTGTATTTGGATTTGACCAATTATTACACGCATTGGTTATTATATACATGGCAGATTCAATAATATACAAATAGATACATAAAGAATTGATTAATGGAAAACATTAAAGAAATATACGAAAAAGCAAAATCTGCTAAAGTTGGAGATACATGCATCTGCCCAAGTTGCGGTGCAGAATTTGAAAAAACTAATTACCAGCAAGCGTTCTGCAAATCAAAAGAAGGTACTATCTGTAAGGATAAGTATTGGAATACAGTAACAGAAGATAAGCGGAATAATTCTGCCAGAATTGCTAATGCTAAAAAAATAAAATTAAATACTCATGAATAAAAATTTACCCAAAACAATTTTAGTAGGAATCCTTTTCGCATTATGTGCGGTACCAATGCTTATCGTATGGCTTATTAAGCCTCCTAGACCTTTACTAAGCGGAGAATATAAATACAAATGTATTGAAGCAATGGAGGTTGGTGATGTAGCTAGTGGCACATGGACAAAGTACATCCCATATAGTCTGTACGACAAAGATGAAGTGGAAGCGATAGGGTTATCTCCTGAAACTTTAAACTATTATTTTAGAAGGCATGAGTTATAATCTACCCGAAATAGGCGACAAGTGGTATGTTCTAAAATTAGTTTTAGAAAATCGAGTAGTTGAAAGACTAAAAGGATTTGGGCAGGAAGCACTTGTTGACCATTATGTTAAAATGCGTTACCACCAAAACGTAACGTATTATCGAATTGAAACAAAATTATATTTAGAAGTTAAACACCAAGATTAGCATGGAACAACCTAAAAAATACCGCCCAAGCAACGGAACAGAAGGTATGTGGTTTGATGATAAATTTTGCGCAAACTGCATACATCAAAATCCAAATCCTGATTTAAAACCACAATGCATGATAGTTTGTAATGCTATGTGTTACTATACAAACGAACCTGAATACCCCAAAGAATGGATATACGATGCCAATAACGAACCAACGTGTACCAAGTTCAAAAAATGGGATTGGGGTAATGATGGCGATCCGAATGACCCTGATAATCCGCTTGCGCCAATATCTACATCTCCTAATCAATTACAGATGCTTTTCAACTGCGAACCTAAATTACTTGAACCTTTAACCGAAAAAATAATACAATGAAAGTAACAGATTTTATAAACGGCAAGGTAGTGTATGACAAAGCAAGCCAGCAGCTACATATCCGTCATGCAAAAAACGAAGAAACATATCTAGCCCAAGTACGTGGATGGGATGGCATATCTAAACTACGTGGGTCTATCGAGGACTTGTCAAAATTTCAAGATGAAATAGGACAGTTTATAGCGGATGCGATTAATGATAAAATTGAATTGAGTAGTCCTACATACGGACCTGATATGTTTGGGTTGCCTATATATCCTGCTCCTATTCCGAATAAAGACATTATTGATTGCATTAAAAAAGGTTCGGGAGTTATTAAGAACATACAAGATAAGAATAAAGCAAAAAGAAGAGATTGGTCATCGCAAGCAATGTATGAACAACCAGACATAAGTAAGATTAAAAGACCTGATTTTAGAGAAGAACGAGTAAATGTAGGCAGTAATTTAGAAGTATTGCCAGGAGGTTTCTGCGAAAGGAAATTGGAGGCTAGTAGTTACGTTTATAGTAAGAAAGGAGAATATCATTCAAACGGCAAATACATATTCTTCTCAAAAAAAGAATTAATGTCAATATGGGTTGGGAATAATGATTGCGAGTATAACGAAGAAGAATTTGAGAAGTATCTAAAAGATAATTATGATACATTTTCTCTTAATGGGTTATCTAATGTTGGATAAGTAAATTTATATTAATGAACACAAAATAAAACCACAATGAATAAATACATCACCAAAGTAGAATTGCCATACATCCAAAAAGGAAGTGAATTATTATATGACGAGTTGAATGAGCAATACAGTGTTACTACAAGTAATCCAACTCAAAAATACCAGTGGTACAAAAAAGAGATAGTTGAAGATATAAATAGTCCATTCTTTACATTACATCCTGATTTTGAAGATGAAGAACAAATCCTAAAAGCAATGGCTGAATTAGGATTAAAACTTGATGTAGTTCCCATGGCGATAGTTGCGGATTTCCTAAAAAAGTATAACATATACTTTATAGATAATTTGACATTAAAAGATTTATCTAGGGTATTAGCAATTAATATATCAAAAAATGGTATTAAGGATGAATTGGTCCATCTACTTGCTGATGAGATTTGTCAAGGGTGGTGTGCTGTATTATCTGAAAAAGAAAATGTTTATAATGGAGTTGGTAGTTTTTTGGGTAAATATTTAATATCCACAAAAATAAACGAGTCATTAATCTAACGCTTAGCAAATAAAGACCTCATAGCATCATTAACCGCTTTATTAACTTCTGGTGTTCTTATGGTTGACATTTGAATATACTCAAAGAATGCCATTATAAGAGCCATTACTAAGTCAAATTTGGTTGTATGCAATGGGTCGAATGATTTAAGTTGTTCTATGAGCTTTTCAAATCCACAAGTAATAAGGTGGTCAACTTGAAGTTCTACGATTTCGCTATTTAATCGTGGCCTTCTTAGCATTAATGTTTGGATGTATCCGATTCCATCTTCAGTAGATTTTTTAGTGGTCCAAATCCCAAGTTGATTATCATAAGGGCTTAGGGTAAGCAATTTTATTGCACCGTTAGGTATAGCGTAATCTTCTATGAAATTACTTACCTGTCGTTCTGCTGCAAGTTTGCCGGATAGAAATAATGAAGTTTTAATTGCATCAAGATAGCTTTCTTCTTTTGTTTCAGTACGGTTTAGGTAGATACATTTTATTTTAAAATCAGGTATTACAATATCGGTCCCATTATCCCAATCAAATCTCTGTTTTTGGAGTGCTACAATTGCTGATTTAGAAAGATGCCCTGATGTTGTAAGATTGTAACGAATAGGGTCAAATCCTACTGCGGTTTCTCTATCATCAGGCAATTCAAATCCGTTTCTGCCAATTGTAAAACGGTTGGTTGATTTTGGGTGAGGCAGGCCGGCAAATTCCCATTTGCCAGTTTGAGTAGGCATGAAGAAACATTTTTTAGTTTCAAGGTCTTGTTCGATATTACCTTTTATAATTCCTAGTTCTTCTATTGATTTGCCTCGGATATTTCCTAGCTGGGTATTAAGCCTTATGGTATCAAATACTTTGGCCGTTTGCACTGTATTCCATCCTTCATCTTCATAAATAGGGTACTTACGGACAAGGGCTAACCATTCCGGCGAACCTTCTTCATATTTAGCTCTTTCGGACATAATGTAATCTATACATTCATCTTTTTTAGCCTTGCCATATTCATCAATAAAACCTTCCATTGCTTTATATGATGGAATAAACCATTTCCAAAGGCCGGATTTTGTCATTCCATACTTATCAAGTTGCGTAGCATCTGATTCTTGCGCTAGTGTATGGGCGGCTTTAATGGCAATTTCATTTAGTTTATCATCATCTCCAATAGTTGAAGTTAGATTTATAATACCTCGTTTATTTATACCAACCTTTAATGTTTCCTTGGTAACGTAATAGAACTTGTATGGATCACAACCAATCCATTTTATAAACTCATCGGCAGTCACATAATGAATTAACTTACCATCTAAGATATGAGTATTGGTAGCGTATGGCCGTATTATCGAACCTAGTTGTTCTGTTGTTTCATCAAGTCTTTTCGTGGTAAATTCTAAAACTCTTTGAGGTTCCTTTCCGGTTGGCGCATAAAAATCAGGCTTTAAAAAGGCCGGTCTATTTCTAACTACATACATCAAAGGATTAAACAATGTTTCATAGGCTTTATCTTCTGTAATGGAAACCATGCAGCAATTCATATTAAAATCGTGCGTAGCTACATGAAGCTGATTCGTGATTTCCTCGCTCGATAATCCAAAACGCCTTCCTTTTGTCCAGTGTCCTCCTAAAACAGTAGGAGTTTTCATCAATAATTCTCTGAAATAAAAATCAAGTCTTTGGGCATCGTAAAAGGCAGGGTACCCATCACCTTCAAAATTAGGGAATCTGTTGTAGTTTAAATGTTCGTAATTCATTCCCGTAAGGTAAATGGGTTCACCATTTGACATAAACCAAACACCTTCATCACATCGTTGTTGCTCCTGCTCTATAAATAGCATTTGCTCCCTGGCATTCATGCTCTTAAAATCAGGCACTCTTTGACGCACCCATTTTTGGTCAGCTTTTTTGCGAATATCGAAGCCGATTATTTCAGAATCTTTTGGGAGATTAGGTAGTTTGTATTGGTATGGCTCTGGATAATACAAATCCCAGCCAAGTTTCACTATTTCACTCATATTAATAATTTAAACATTTCCAACTCCGGCCCGTTTTAATGTGTGAAATTGTAGATGCAGAAACAGAATAACAGGTGCTTAAAAAATGTATAGACTCTCCATTTTTAAGTCTGTTTTTGATATCTAGAACTTTACTTCCTGTTAAAATGGAATTACCATTGGTTTCTCCCATTAGAGGTAGTTTCATCTTATTTATATAAGCGTGTTGACTATTTTCTTTAGGTGTGGCCCATTCTAGATTTTCAAGTCTGTTATCAGCCTTAGTGCCGTTGACGTGGTTAACCTCCCGCTTATTTTTAGGATTCGTGATAAATGCGATTGCTATCAATCTGTGTAATAAATGCCAGTTACCTTTTGAGTGAGTTGCCCCGTTATTTGAATAAAGCATTACTTGTAAATAACCACCTGTATTTTTACTCGGTTTTAATATTCTTTCTTTTACAAGTCTTATAGAATTAGACTTTCGCCGTACAAGGCAAGTTCTTTCTAAAGATTTTACATTCCCAAGATTTGAAATTTGGTAAATGCCTTCATATCCTACAATATCCTTGAAAACTTCATCCATAATGAGTAATTGTTATTAAATATCCAATTTGTTTGTAAATTTACACAAAATTCTGTATTACAATGGTAAATTCTATTTCAAATCTACATTATGACTATCTACATTTTATAGATGTTAATATAAAAAATGACTTTAGTAGAGATTTTAGCAATGGAGGTGGTAAAGGTTATGAATGGGCGGCTAAAATGGTAGAGTTCCTTCAATCTGAAACTAAGGTTCTTGTAGAAAGAGAAGATATTGTAAAAGCGAATATGCTTGAAAAAGGGGATATTAATGCTGAAGAATATAAGAAAATTGTAGACCCTATACTACCGGACAAAACAGGCGGTAAAGCAGAATGGTTTTTTTCAGATTGGAAATCAAATCCTATTTACTTACACCTAAATAGAATAATGGATGCGCAGTTGCATAAATTAGCAACCAACATTGTAGTTCGTGCAGTAGATGAACTTTCTAAGGATAAGCGACAAAAAGAAAATGACCGAATTATAAATCAAGGATGGATAAGAGAAATAATAAATTCCATGTTATCCGAATTAGGGATGCCGACTATTTCAAAAGATGAAGATCCATATAAGTTTATAAACAAGATGCAAACCGCATCGGATAAAAATGAGAAGAAGGCAAAAAAACTATTTGCAAAAAATGAAACGAAAGTATTTGATGATACATTATTGCAAGATATTACCAATGCAATATTTGATAATGAAGGGCTTGCTTTATATCAAGAATACATTTATAGAACGGATAGTGAAATAGCGGTGGAGCTTGGAACTAAATACTATTTAGCAATAAACAAGTACAATGTTATCAAGGATAATATTATAAAAAACCTTCGAAACTTTAATACTTATGTTGTAAGTTTTTATACCAGTCAAACATCTGGAACTCCAATGATTACTGGTATTAATATTGGTACAGATTTATTTAAGACATTACCATTTTCAAGAATAGATGCTGCGGATTGTGCTGGTATGATGCATGAGTTCTCCGTTACGTTTGGAACTTTTATAAGAATGTTTGGTGCCAAGTTAACCAAGCAAGAGCTAAAAGAAATCTTTGATCTAACAAGAGGCAATGGTTCTTTAACATGGGAACAATCCAGTGCTACCCAACGTGAAACATCAATGATTAGAATAGGCCGGTCAGAATGGGAAACGCAAAACATCGAAGTGTATAAGGAAGGTTACAATAAATTTGGCGAATATGTTTTTGAAAAAAGACCTAGTAATTATCAGCCAGGCAAAGACACAAATTTTAAAAGAACCGAAAGAAATCTTAATGTATGGTATAAGTGTTATTACATCCCATTAAGCACATTGAATACCACAAGTAACATGGATAAGAAATGGATATTTGATTATGGTATGTTACAAGACCAACAAAGGGATGGAGATAATGGCCGATTGAGTAAATCAAGTTATATCATATACCATGATAAAAGTATTGCATCAATTACGGATATTATACTTAGATACATGCCAATGATTAATATGCTTTGGCACCAAGCGCAAAATGAACTTGCGAATGACCATCCTACAATCCAACAATATTCCTTTGAATCGTTACAATCTATGCTAAGTGTTCTTGATTCTGAAAAAAAGAAAGGTTCGGGAGCGATGCAAGATGCGATTAGAATGATAACCCAAAAAGGTGCTGCAATCCTTGACAATTATGATGCGAAAGGGAATGAGATAAAAACACCATTAGTAGAAATACCAAGTATTCGTATTAAAACATTCTTAGATAGACTTATGGCAATTGGGGAGTTATACAACCAACTTACAATGGCAATTGGGATAAATGATGTATCTGAAGGCGTTGATTCCAAACCTAGGGTAGCATTAGGCGCAATTCAAATGGCTACGGATGCAAGTAATATGAGTAGGTTCCATTTGAACCAAGCAATGTTAAACCTAGATATCGAACTTGGTTACCGGTTCTTATATTACTTCTTTGAAATTGTAAACAGTGGTGATAAAGATAGAATTGCAGATTTGGAAAGTATTGTAGGCGAAACAAATATGAATGCGTTATCCGGCATAAAAGATATTCCATATCACAATTTAGGGATATATGTAGATTCTGTTAATACAGATTTGCTGAAGCAACAGGTTATGGAAATGGCAATTGATCAATACAAAAAAGGAATGTTGCCACCGCAAGATTATTTATTCCTTATGACTTGTGAAAATATCAAAATAGGTATTGCTTATTTACGTTTAAAATTAAAAGCGAGGGAGAAGCAATTGCAAGACCAAAAATCACAAGACATGCAGATGCAACAACAACTTATGCAATCACAACAGCAATTGCAAAAAGACATGATGGTTTTCCAAGCAAGTATTGATGAAAAAATGGCAAAAGTTGAAGGGCAAATTGACAAAGAATTGCTAATGCTAAAAGAGCGCATGCAAACCGAAGGAAGAAAAGAAGTCAAGGATAATGCAGCAACGCATAAAACAAATGAGAAAATATTAGATGCTCAATTAGAAAAAGATAGTAAGGTATTAGGTTAGACTAACACCCCAAATATCTTGCTCGTAGGAACACATAAATGCGTTACATTGAATATTTTTTGTAAATAAGTAATTCTTGTAAACTGAAACAACATCACCTGGTTTGTATTTAGAATCATGGGCGCAAAATTCAATAGTTAAGTGTAGCATTTCTTGTGCTGTTTTATCGGATTTTGGTAACCAAATTCCTCCATGTGAAATTTCAAATTGGCTATCTACATCTTCATATTTATAAATTACATACTCACTATTGCATATAATGTTATTATCTCGAATAACACCTATTATGTTTGAAAATTGTGTAGTATCTCCGGCTTGCCAAATAGGTGACCATACACCAGTGCTACTCCAAACTCCGTGTGATTCTGTTTGAACAACATTGCCTTCTTTTAGGAAAATTATTTTATACTTATGGTCTTCATAAAGTATAGAATCCTCATCCATGTCAACCATGTAGTCTAATAAAGCCTCATCCCCAACTTGGCATAGTTTTACATCAGGTCCGGTAGCAATAACATGCGCTGTTTCTCTTGCGAATTTTGTTTCTTTTTGCGCCTCATCATAGTAGACATCAAAATCAAAAGTGATAATCCCTCCATTACTTGTTTTGATCTTTTTGGAATAAATACTAAAGTAATCTTCTTTATCCATTTGAAGTATTACATTATCTCCGGTTACGGTGTATTGTGATATATCAATCATGTTATTATAGTGGTGGTAGGTTAGCTAATTGACGCATTTTTGCATGTTTACGGTCAAGTGCGTTGGTAAATCTATCTTCTGCAATATTCCATTCTACAATAGTAATTGTCAAATCGGACATGAAGTTATCATAGAATGCAGCATCTATGTTGGCCGCTTTCATCACCAAATCGCCTGGTGTAGTTCTAAGCGGGTTTGCTATTGTTATAACATCAGAAACAAGTAATTTATCCCTATTTCTAATTTTCAATGCTTCTGCCCAAGGTCCAAGAATATTAGGAGGTAAGTGATAAAACAATCCCTTAAATACTTCATGGAATTTATTAGGTAGCGAACCTGTCCACTCACTAGCATAGTAAGCATTTTTTTCTTTTTGGATTTGATCGAAAATGTCTTTTTCTCTATTTGATACTACGTGCATGTATTACTTGTTTTTAGTTAAAAGGATTTGTTTTTCTTCTAGCATACGGTAATTAACATCATCTACTTTAATGTCGAATCCGCTAGCCTTCCCGTAAATTACTTCCATCCCAACTTCGATAGATTTTACATTTTCACCAATAGCTATAACTACGCCTTCTGTTGGTTTAATCCCATCTTTTACGGTATCAGGAATAATAATACCTCCTTTTGTTTTAGATTCAACTTCTTTTGGAAGAATTAGTACCATGTCCTTTGTTGGTTGGTAATTAAGTGTGGTCTTTGCCATGATTTTATTGCTTGTATTTTAATTTGTTAAATAATCTGTCTTCGAGCCGGAAGAAATTCATATCCTTCCCTGCGATATTATCTTCTTGTCCGGAAATTGTTTCTAGGTCTGAATAGCGCATTTTAATTTCAGATTCAATTTTATTAATTTCATCTTCCATTAATGAGCATCTTTGTAGTAGTGCTGATTTACGAACCTTTATTGTAGAAATATCGGTATCTGGGGTTTCAACCATTTCTGTTCCAGTTTTGGTCGCAACTTCTTTGTATTGTGCTGGTGGTTTGTTGGCATAATCAATATTAATAGAAACAAACTCTTTCTTTTTAATCCACATATTCCATTTACTATCCTTCTGCCAATTCATATACCAACGAACACAATCAAGATAATTTTCAAGGTATGCTGATTCTTCTTTTGGGGTCATATCCTCAACTAAAGAGGTATTAGCACCATTGTAAATTATTTGGTCGAATAATCCTTGTTCTACATCATCTTCATTTGCACCAAGGTTAAGTAAAATTTCTCGCTTATTTTCAACTCGGTCTTTATCCAAATGAATCATATTTGAATAACCATTGAATGCGCAAACGATAAATGCTATTGTGATATTAGATTTAACGATGTTAGAGGTATCATAAAGTTTTGAGAAATAAAACCACATACCTAAAGATTTAAGTTCTTCTGTCCAGTCTTCATGCAATTTGTCGAAGGCTAGTTTTTGAATAATAGGTACTATTGTTTTTTTGTCGATCACTTTCTTTTCTTTTTAAAGTAGTTTCTACGCCTTGGTGCCAAAAATGTAGGTCGTTTAAATGTTTTCATTTCACCACTAGATTTATCTAAATATTGTATTGATTCATTCCCACATTTGCAACATGATTGTGACATCAATCTAATAACCTCACTTATATTTAATCCAGTTTCATTACATGTAGTTATTAATTTACCAAGCTCCATGAAATTTGTACATATAGCAGTTAGATTGTGTGTCCTTATATCTTTTGGCTGTCCTAAGTAGTCAACCGTTTCAATAATTTCGTTCTTGCTATTTGGCATCTTATATTAAATATAATGGGACAAATGTATAACAAAGCATTAATATATAAAACTAATTTTGGGATAATATTTAAAAATTATGTTTTCAGAAGCAAATAAGGAAGCGTTAAGAGATTTAGTCAAAGGCCAGGAAACTCCTAATGAAGTTGCAGCGACTAATACAGATGTAACTCCTGAAACAGTCGATAATGCGAATGAAGTCATAGATCAATCTGCGGAAACTAAAACAGAAACCACAGCCGAAAATCCAATCGACACTACCGATGAAAACCCAATAGTGGAAGCAGAAAAGCCAAAAGAAGTTGTGGCTAATACTCTACCGGAAGATGTTGTAGCTAAAATGAAAGAGCATGGTTTTGATTCTATTGAACAATTGCTAGAGGCTGCAAACAAGGAGCCAAAGCAAAAGGTAGAATTAAGCGATGAAGAAAAAACGCAAAAGGCTAATGAAGAAAAGATAGAGTTTGAAAAACATGCCGTAAAGAATTTAAAACTTACACCGGAGTATTTGCGTAAAGCTGAATCACTACAAAATGCAATGGCGAAAGATGTAGTATATGATGTATTCAAAGCTGATTTCGTTAAAGCAAATAAAGACGCTGATGAGGAAGATATACAATTCGCCTTTGACAGCCAATTCCCTATTGATTCAGAAGATGAAGCAATAAAAGAACAAGCCGTAAAATTGCTTAATCTTTACAAAGATAAAATAGTATCCTCTGAAACAGAGGCTTACAATAAAGCCAAAGAAAATTTTGATAGTGTTCAAAGAATACAATCAGAAGAACCAAAATTCAAAGAAAATGTATTGAATGCTATTGAAAGCGCAATTACAGATACTATTGAAATAGGTACAGGCGAAGAAAAAACAAATTTCAAATCCACTATAAAAAGAGATGATGTATTTAAACATCTGAAAGCAGAACTGGGTGATGAATTTATTTTCGATATGTTTAATAGACACTTGGATGGTCAGTTAGAACAGGTTTCAAGTATGTTTAAAAAACTAACAAATTGGGCGCAAAAGACTATGGTATTTGACGATGCCGTTAAAGCGCACGGAAATAAAATGAAATCAATCGGATTAAGCGAAGGGGCTTTAGGAAGCAAAGCACCTTTTGTAAAAACCGAAAATACAACCGCAGTTGTTGCTAAAGGTGATTTAACCAGACTTAATAATCTATACGGTGGGTAATTATAAACAATTAAAATTTTAATCCATAATGGAACAAGATATCAGACAATCCCAGTACACCATTGACCAATGTTTAGCTGGTGATAGATACAAAGCAATGTATGACCCTTTAAGGGCTATGACAATGCGCCCTGATTTGCGTAAAGGCACAATCAACACATTTAGTTCGTCCTCAATTGAGGGTTTGTTTTCACAAATCCAATATATTACAGGTAATGAAAAAAGACGTGTGAAAACACGAGAGTATTACACAATGGAATCCACTAACGAAGGTGGTATGACCGTTGTAGTTTTAAAGCAACCATCAGTACCTGCTGCTGGTGCTAACGTAACTGTTACCGTTGATTCTCAAAGTCATTCAGCAACAGGAACAATGAGTTTGCCGTCTGCTGGTTATGATGTGTATTTGAATGGTACCCCAACAAAGAAATTCCGTATTGCTTCAGTTAGCAAATCTGTTAACGGTGCGCATACGCTTACCTTAACTCCTTTGAATGGAGAAGTTGCCGATTTTAGTTTGAAAGACAGATATACTTTAACAGTATCTCGTATGAAAACCAAAGTTGCTGGTGACACTGCATGTTTCACAGGAAACAATTTTGTGCCAAGTCCTCCAACGCTTCGTAAGCATTACGTGCAAAAATATGTACAAACATATTGCTTGCAAGAAGATGAATTGGACAATTATGTTTACACACAATTGGCAGATGAAGTAGATTTTATGGATGGCTATGGTAACAAATGGACTGAATGGTGCGAGCCACGTTATGTTCAAATGTTGATGCAAGATGTAAAAACCAACCGTATCATGGAAACATTGTTCGGTATCAGAGATAATATCAATGAAATTGGTTTTGATGGCTTAATCCCAACTGCTGAAAAAAATTCATTCCTTAACCAAGTGTATGATCCAGCCCAAGGAGCTTCATTCTATCAAATTTTTATGAATATGGTTCGTAGAATTCGTAGCATCAGAGGATGTAATGAATATTTACTTGCACATGACTTTAAATTTGGTTTGGATTGGAACCAAGGTATTGGAGAATTGGTAAAAGCATTTACCGGTACAAATACTTACTCATTACTTGGTAATGGTGGTAGTGGTGCCAGGGATATTGAAATGCCAACATTTGATAACTTCAAGATAAACAATACGTTTACTTTCAGACGTTATCAGATTGATATGCTTGATGATCCTAAGTTTGGTGGTAATTTGAAGGAAAACTTTGCATTGATGATGCCAATGTGTAAATTTAAAGATACCAATGGTAAAGACGTTCCAATAGTTACATACACTTCAATTGAAGGATGTGAAGTTGGACCGGACATGCAAATCTTTACAGTTGATAAGCGCAAAACAATGAACTGCCCACAAATCGACTTCGTTGCGAAGGATTTGTTTGGATTGGAGATTCATGGTGCTAATCAACTTGCTGTGATGCAACGTTTAACGTGCTAATCAATATGCTTACCCAATTATAAAAAGTAATTGGGTAAGTTTTTAATAACAAAAAGTAAATTTATGACAAGTACAAAAAAAGCAACGGAAGTCGAAACTAGAGGAAGCAACGCTGATCGCTATTATACAGTCGATAATATTCTTCGTGGCAATGAAGACAGTGTTATCATTGGTAATTTCGATAGAGCAACACAGCGACCTTCGCCTGGTTTTGTTGAAGCTAAAATGAAACCAGGGGTGTATTCAATCCCTAATCATTCATTAGTTTGGGCAAAACGCATATTAGACAAAAATAGCCAACCAACAGGTGAATTGAAATTCGATGAACCATGGGGGAATGGCAGTGGCTATGAAGCGGTTCAAATTCGTTACATCAAATCATGTAAAAGTTTGGATTTTGAATTTCAAAAAACTAAAAAGATTGTCATTCAAGATGAACAAATGTTTTTAGATTTGAGTGCCGAACTTACTAATATTGATGGAAAGGTTGACCCGATGCTTAAAATGTTTTTCGAGGTTTGTTCTTTGAATAAAGATTCTATTTGTAGAAATCCTGATGCCGGAATTATGTTTGGTGAGTATGATGCAAATAAATTTGTAAAAACTCAAATGAACGAATTTGATATTGAAGTGCAAGCAATGACTTACATCAATGAAGCTAAAAACGATGAAGAAAGTGCATTTATTTTAGGTGCCATTTTCGGAATGGATACCAAGCAACAGCCAATGGTAATTGTTGGAGATTTGATTGTAAAAATGAAATCAAACCCTTCATTGTTCGTTAAAACTATTGATGAGATAGTTAACAACATGCGCAAAAATATGAAATTCGCCTATGAGAATGGAATACTTGGATTAGACAATCCTAATGTAATTCAATTGAAAAATGGCGTTGGATTTGACATATTATTTAGTGATGTTCCGGTGAGTTCAGCCGAAGAAAAAATAGACTGGGTATTATCACAAGTTCTTATGAGCAGTTCTTCTTATGATGGTATCATTAAAATAGTTGAACAAGTATCTGCTTATCAAAATCAAAATTAAAATAAAATGGCAATTATAAAATTATACGCCCAAGTTGTTAACGGGCAATCATTAGATAGCGCTAGCGGATGTGAACAAACATTTGACTGCGTAGAAGTTGCAAGCATTAAAAATGCTTACGCAATTCGTAAAGTTTGTTGCGGTGGTAGCAAAGTAGATATTAAGGTATCACTTACGCCTTCTTCTCCGGCAGATGCAAATGATGTGACTGGTGTATTAATCACAAAAGAAAACGGGTTGACATTTTTTGCGGCAGGTCATACAGCAGATGAAGCAACAACCGCTTGTAATGCTTGTTGTGGTGAAATAACTGTATTGGACCAGCAAACTATGGCCGCATTCACAAATCCTAGTGCGTCTTCTGCTTTTTGCTTGACAACAACAGGTGATGATGGTACAACAGGATTCGTAAGCGATTTAGCGCAACGAATTTATGGCAAATATGATGTAACGAAAGGCATATCAAGATTTGCTACCAACAAATTCAACTTTTTTACCACAGATCCAATTGCTACAATTATCCTTCCTACTGGATGGTCAGTTGCCGCAGGAGCTTGTGCTTAATAATTAACCCTATAAATATAGCTAATGGGTTAATATAGCCCATTAGCTTTTTTTAATACAATGCCAAAAGTTTCAGTAAATTCATCAACAATAACTCAATTTGGGTTCAAGATTACATTCGACTTAGTAAGTAATTTATTGCGGTTGAATATTACAGATTTGACATTATTTGCTAATAATGGAGAAAATTCAAATCAAGGTATTTTCTTTGAAGTAATAAGTCCTTCAGGAGCATACATATCAAGGATTGATTATAATGCTATTGCAATTAATACAAGTGCCAGCGAGGTAGAATATACTATCCCATTGCCTAATGTAGATAAATATGGGTTTTATTTTATAAAAGGCGTTATTAAAGATGTAAATGGAGTTGCTACTACATTAAGTGTTCCAACAAAGGAACTATGCGCAATTGGAGAAACGGATAGCGAAGGCTATGTGGTATCTACACTTGGGCATTCATTTAATTCGGTATCAAATAAATTGCGTTTCTATCTTAGTACTTTATTAAAGTATAAGAATACAGATCCATCATCAAAAGAACACCTATACACATTAATTTATCCTGATGCAAGTTCTAGCCCATTAGATTCTATTACATCAATACCTATTTCAGTGCCGGCACCAACGACTGGTAAATATGTATTTAAGGGCAAAACAATCGCTACATATCTTTATGATGATACCTATGTAAAAATAGGGTATTCAGGAAGGCATGAAGCGGAAGTTACCGGTACAAATCAATTAGAATCTTTGATATGCTGCTTAAAGGATGTTCAAGATGAATCAAGGGATTGTACCACAGCAAAAGGGAAGGAAGCACAACAAAAATATAAATCAGTTGAAGGCGATGTAATTATTGCTTTAATAAAAGATAAAAGTGGGCAGGACGTATCAGAATTAGTATCTGATATCAAAAAGAAATTAGGGTGTGATTGCAAATGCGACACCCCAACCGTACTTACTCCGCAAGTAATAACAAATTCAAATGGGATGGATTTTGTATTTGAAGCTGAATGTGATGCAACGGTAGATCAAGATATAAACGGTAATACAGTTACGGTAAAAATAGGAGCCAAAAGAACGGAATTTCAAATGGCTGATAGCCTGGAAGATATTATTTATATCGAAACAAATAATATTTCATGTGGAATTCAATACTTAGTAACTCTAGATAGAGATAAGTTGATGGTTTATGTAAAAGACCAATTAACTAACGATACCGAATTTGCAGCATGGTTGAAAGTATTCATTAAAAATAACCAGCCAAAGCCAAATGTTGATTTAAAATGTTTAACAGCAACAGAAGGGAAAGAAAAAAATTATCATGCTGAACTTTGCGCACATGCTACAAGTTTAAGTAGTTTGACATGGAAACGTATTCAAATAAATAATACTTGGTATGCGCCACCTAGTAGTATTGATACGTCAAATGTATCAGGAGCAACTACATGGCTTAATACTTTAAATTTAGGCACATTTGCCGTTACGGCAAATAGCGGTTGTAATTGTGCTGGATATTTTTCTTCAGTAGTTGGAGGTTATCAAGTAAGTGTTGATTCAGATGCCAATGTAAATAATGTACAAGTAATTGAAATTACAGCAAATGATGATAATCAGTTATATGTAATTCCAGTTGATAGTACAATTGTGATTAATACTGCATTAAGCCTTGATGATATATTGCAATTAATCATAAATTGGATATGTGAATTATGCTTATGCGACATGAAGATGTGTCAAGACTTCACTATAAGCGATTCGGCATGCTCTGAAATTATAGAGTACAATTGTAACTGTGAAATCATTATTGCGACATCATCTACAACTACTGGTGGTGATGGATATAAATATGGTGGGGTTATAAATCCTAACTTTAAAATATTCAATGGGGTATCAGAACTTACAGTATTGCCAAATACTATAGGATGGTTATTCAATGCAAATCAATTCAAATTTAAAGTTCCATGTGGTACATATAATATTAGTGTAGAATCAAATTCAAGTGCTGCATTATGTGATCCATTAACTTATACAGTTACCGAAATAGGAGCAAATTCTATAAAGGTAGTTATTGGTAATCTTGCCATTGGCGATACATATAAATATTCATTAGACGGTGGTGCTACATGGCAACCAAACGCAAGCGCTACAACTTTTACAATAGTGTCATTAAATAGCGATACATCTTATAATTTACAACTACAAAGAAATTGTACTAATGGTGGAACATCATTAAGTGCATTAACCTCTGTAAAAACAATTAAGGAGGTGTGCAATATCCCTGAATTCACAATTGATAGTATAACTGCAAATTCATTTGTTATTAATATTACCAATTTCCAACCTAATACCGGATATGATGTAAGTTTAGATAACGGTGCCAGCTACACATTATCTTCTATGAATAATGGTATTTTAGTTAGTGGGCTTTCAGCATCGACAAGTTATGACGTTGTTTTAAGACATAGATGTCTTGGGATGCCTATTAGTGCGCCAGTATCAACAATCACAATCGGACCGACATATACTTTAACTTTAGATAAAGTTTATTCTAATGGAGGTAACGGTTCAACAACAGGAGAGTTCCTTGTTACCGTTAGATTAAAAGATATGAATGGGGTTGCAAATACCGCAGTTTCTAATATTGATTACTCATTTGAAAAATATCTTGGTAGTACATATTTAGGGGCTTATAACGGAACAATTTTGGCTGGGGATTCTACCGATGTTCTTAATGTTACTATTGATAATCCATCAGAACAATTGACATATAATGTATGTGATACTTCCGGATGTGGAGCTATTGATAACCCATGCTGGTTAGGATTACCACAAAGTCCATGTACCTATTGTGTATATTTGTTCGCAAGGGCTAATGGTGTTGATGCTTCTCTATTGGATTGTTGTAGTAATCCGGTATTAGCAACAGAAAATATCTTAGTGGTATTTGAAGTAGATTGTGGAACACCTGGTACACAATATACTTTGACAATAAATGAAGGTGATAGCGCAGGAACTTTAGATGTAGGTTGTACTCCAACAGTAGTAACGCATATAAGCAATACTTCTAGTTTACCAGAATGTGGAAGTTAAAATAAATGATTAAAAAATGGGATTATTACAAGCAGTAAGAAAAAAGATATATTCAGTTACTACAAGCGTATTAACGGACCCTTTATTGTGTGAATTGATCAATGCATTAAATGATAATATTGCAAAATTATTTAGTGCAATAGCTGATTTGCAATCACAATTAAATAGTGGTTTAGATTCATTAAAAGTAAAGGTTCAAGATAGTGATAATTGCCCAGGGTTCTTGAAAGATAAACTTGTAAATTCCGACACGATAACTATACAAGAGGTTGATACAAATGGTTGTAAAACATTAAAGTTTAATGTGGTTCCCGCAGCAAGTACAGGAACTAGTCCTACTCCATTATTAGTTAGTGCGTGTAAAACAAATTGGACAGCACAAACAAGTTATGAGATATTACAAGGTGATTGGCAGGTTAATCCTGGCGTTCCAAATAAGCAATTGCAAGGAGATGTTGAATGGAGTATTGATGAATTATCTAAAGTGCATTTGAGAGGGAAGGTATTTGCAAACGGAGCGTATTTTTATTTCGATATAAATGACGAATGGAATAAAAGAACAGCCTTAATATTTGAATTGCCAGCAGAACAATGTTTAAAGGATTTATTGGATAATACATCTGATAACTATGGGGCTAATCTTATTATAAACGGCAAGTATGCGCCAGGGAGTGGTGCTAATCAAAATCAATTTGCGCCTTGGAAAATGCACACAGAACTATATCGTGTTGGGCGGTCTTTTTATGTAGATTTTAGACAACTTGAATCTGTTGCAGCATTAGCTGGTCATGCTGTGTACTATGATATTGTTATTGCTTTCGGGCATTTAAAATCAATCAATTAATGCCACATGATTCTTACACTAGATACAATTTACAAAGATGTTCTCGAAGGGATTGCCAATAGGGATGAAAATCAACATTACCCACCTCATGTTCGTGATCAGCATATAAATTATGCTACAAACGCTCTTATAGACGAGTGTGTTAAATTGTATCCTACAAATAATTCAGTAATAGGTATTTTAAAACCATTTATTAAGCAAGCGGTTATTCGTGTAGAAAATGGGGAGGTAAAGTTCCCTAAAGATTATAGAAATTATTTTGGCATGGCCGTTTATGTTCGTGACGAAGCCATAGGAAGCAAATCGGTTATCCCTTGTTTAAAAGATGGTAGTACTATATGCGAAGCAGAAACAGAAGGTGATAAGCCAACGGAGCAGCAAATGAAAGAGAAAGCCTTGAAACGCACATGTAGGAGTAATCCTGTTGAGCAAAAAAGTTTAGGCGAATGGGATATTGCTACCGGACATTCATACAAAAATCCTACTTTAGAAAATCCTATGTGCTGTATATTTGATGGCGAAGGGATTACGATAAACCCGTACAATGTAGAAGAAGTTGTATTGCGGTATGTCAAAATACCATTGGTGTATAAATACGGATATACGCTTCTCCCTGATGGCACTACTCAATGGAATCCAAATGATACTATTGAAAGTGAGTGGGAAACTCCGGCAAGACAATATTTGAATAAAGCAATGAATACCTTATATTCGATTTATGCTAGAGATGGAGAAATGAGGGAAGGTAATTTAGAAATCAAAAAAATAAGTTTCTTTTAATATGTTATATGCTATATCTATATTGGTTTTAATACTTGGGATGTTATTGGTTAATGCACTTATGATTAGGGGTATTAATTTAATAATGCAAGGCCATACTGAAATTAGGCCGGATGGTGTGGAAATCAACCATGGTAAAATAGGGTATCCAATAAGAAAATATTTTGATACCAATATTTCTCAAAAAATATATTATAGAGATAAGGAACTTGAAAAACTATTATCATCTCTATCTTTAAAAATACCGCATATAATTCAGTACAGAAGTATTTTTCATGCCGGTATTTATGTTACCGAACAGAATTTGCAAAATATGTTAGCGAATAGAAATGTAATTTCCATGCAGGCAGATTTAGTGCAGTTTGATGTAGAAGGAGAGGGTGAAATAATTCAAGTTTATTTTTACAAAGAATACAAATCGTATAGATTCCCGAAATGGTTTAGAATGATGGTCTACGATTGTCCGCCATGTATGTCAAGCCTGTATGGTGGCATATTTTATTGGGTATTCACATTATTTATATTGAAATTTAATTTTTCTAGCGAACTTATTTGTATATGGGTAGGCTATTGGCTATCTTTGGCATACGTTAATTATTTAATTGAAAAAAGGTAGTGAATGCGAAAAGAAATACTTGCTGATTTATGTTCTGAACTTTACTATAACGGTAAACAATCTAATGATAAAACATTGGATAAGCAAGATTTCATTCAATTGATTGATGCAGCTAGAGGGCAGTTAATATTACGTTCTTATTGGGCTGCTAGAAATGCCAGTTTAGATATTGAAGAATCTGGGTTTCTTTCTTCTTATATGGAAGAATTTCCAGTAAATGTTACTAACGGTAAAAAAGGCCATGAGTTATTACTCCCACAAGGAGTTGTTTCATTACCTCATGGATATGGAGTATTGGAATTAAGTACTGATGCAGGTGATTGTGAATGTGAGTTTATCAGAATTGATGCTGGGGCAGGTTGGCAAATATGCGGTGATAATGCTGAAACATTCTACGAACCATTAGGTAATAAAATTAGATTGTATAATGTTCCGGAGTGTATCAAGACTGTAAATGTAATGATGGTACCAGCAGTATCAGAAAATGTGCCAACGGATATTGTTTTTGATGTAATTAATAATATATTTGGCTTGGTTCTTAAAATTAAAGGATTCCCAATAGATGCGCAAGATGATGGGAACCCGAATACAATGGTTGTAAATAAAAAACTAGCGGAAGCTCAAATGCAATAATATGTGTAATGTATGTAAAACAAATACCGGTAAAATTTCACTAACTGATTTGGTTAATGAAATCTTCTTGAATAAAGGAGATGTAGGTAGGCGTGAATACTTGCGTTATAAAAGTATTGCAAAAGGTGTATATCGAGAACTTAATTTGTTGAAGTTGCGTGAAGCAGTTAGAGTTTTTATCTCAATTGACAAAGCAACAAATTCAATAAGGATACCTGAAAACTGTATTAGCATTTCGTCAATTTCGGTAGTGGATAGTTGTAATAAATTAGTTCCTCTATCATATACTGATAGTATTACAGACCAGGATATTATATCCATCAATGACGACAAAAAATGCGGGTGCAAAGTATGTGATTGCCAAAATAAAGATTGCGGTAGTATGTATAAATACGAAACAATGACTGAATTGGTATCAATGAAATTACCTAATGGTTCTTTTGATACATTTGAAAAAACATTGATTAAAAGAATAAATCCTGATGGATCAGTAGTACAAGAAATAAACGAACCGGAATTGACTTTTGACGATAATGGTGTGCATGTATCTACTGATATGGTTAAACGCATAGAGGTTATATGCAAAGTGGATGTCAAAGATTGCGGATGTATAATTGACAGCGAAGAAAATAAAAAGAAACTTGGTGAAACGTGTTGTGCGCAATTATTTTCAGTAGAAAGTGGATGCTGTGCTAAAAACTGTGGATGTGAAACATTGGACTATTCGTATAGTATGAATGAGGAACAAAATAGAATGTATTTTGATACTCGATTTGCTTATGATAAAGTCTTGCTTAGATACTATGCAAATCAAACTAGCGCAGAAATAGAGATACCTATAATTGCTAAAGATGCAGTTATGTATGGAACGGAATACAAGGCCGCTATGTGGGATAAAAATAGTAAAGGTAGTCGTGCAGGTAATTTCAAAATGGAATATTACGAAGCAGTTAGTAATCTTGAAAAAGCAATGTACCGAATGACAAATAAAGAATTTATAGATACTGTTTTACCATATAGAAACACAGCTAATTTTTAGTGCAAGTAACAGATTACATAAAACCACTTTACATCAATACAGATGCAGATGAACTTCTACTAAAGGAAGGGGCTGTAAGGTATTTGAAAAATTACCGTATAACATTTAACAGAAATGGTAACGTAGGGCAAGGTGAAAATGCAGGTGTTGGTACCCCAAACGAAGGTAATGTTTTGGCAAATCCTACATTTACAATG
Source organism: uncultured Candidatus Saccharibacteria bacterium (assembly GCA_964631145.1). Classification (GTDB taxonomy): domain Bacteria; phylum Patescibacteriota; class Doudnabacteria; order UBA920; family UBA920; genus UBA920. The sequence continues at coordinate 11,568 of CAZVXT010000004.1, read as the reverse complement.
CCGGCTGGTAATAATAAATGCATTGGTACCTTTTCAAGTATAGAAACTAAAGAACTTTATTATTTTAACTATAATAGTAATGGCTTCCATGGAGTATATGTGATTGATCAAAAACTGAATATTAAAATAGTTTGGTTAGACCATGGAGCAGGTAATGAATTGAATTTTCAACTATCTCCTGAATATGCAATTGTAGAAGGTCGTTGTAGTTTGAAAGTAGTATATGTAAGTGATGGAGATGGCAATAGGATTATTAAGGAAAAGCATTTAGTATTTACCGATTCTTACAATTGGCAATTTTGGATAAACGTATTGGCATCAATCGGTAGTGATAGTTGTACTTCACCATTGTCGTACTGGCAAACAAATGACCGTTCTGAATATGTACAATATCCGGTCCGACCTCCAATGCAATGCGTAGGTGTTTCTGAATACCCTATTGTTGAAGGTGATGAATTAAGGCCCAATTTACTCCTAAAAAAGAATTTTCAGTTTGCGTATAGATACATACTGACAGACGGCAGAGCTACTGCGTATAGCCCTTTTTCAAATAAGTATTCTGTTATTGGTTCTCCATGTGGCGTTGATCAAAGCGGGCTTGCTAGATGTTTGAGTTTAAGTATGAATGCAGGCAGTCCATTGGTAGAAAGAATTGAATTGATTTATCGTGATTGTGGTGGGGATTGGCATAGATACGATACATTGAATGCCTTTGATACATGCGAAGAAAAAACTAATTACTGGGAGCGTGATGCAAGTAAAAGGTGGGCTAATTATGGATACAATGCAAGTACTAATTCTATTAGTTATGTTTTTTGTAATGATAAAGAATGCGCAATTATCCCGCAAGACGAAGTAGTTGCATTCCAAAATGATGTTCCTATCCAAAGTCAATCATTGGTTACGGTTGGTGATTCGGTTTTAATGAGTAATAATTTATTTGGGTATCCAAACTTTAAGTGTGACCAAATAGATGCTATAAAACTTAATTTGGCTAATCCATCAAACACGAATGAGTGCAAGGTAGAAACAAGAAAAATAAGAGTAGCTGCGGTTATTCATAATGTAGCAAAAAATAGGAACCAAGCGATTTATAAAACAGACCGTGGGGCATTAGGATGTCCTGAAAACACATTTATATTTGGCGGGCTATCACAAAACCAAGTTTTAGGCGTTGACAATTTACTTATAGATACTCATGTTTATAAAAGCTATGCGCAAAACTTTCCAGTTGGTAAAAATATTGAAGGGTTTTTGGGCTATTTGCCTAATTCAAATTACAAAACAAGATCAAAGCAATATCGTAAAACAGGTTCGTTAATCGAGCCTTGGGGTGGGATAAGTTGTATTGGTTGTGGTACTTGCGTTTCTTGCTTAAGAACAACTATTACTCGACACATATACGATAATTCAGGGTATTACTTACAGATATTTGAAATGGAGGTGGCTAAAGGTGTACATCCATTTAGAATAGCATCCCATTTAGCTACTGAAGACAGCGATTATCAAAATACAAGTACATACACAATTTGTACATTGCCATATTCTAGTTATGACGGTAAGTATAATTTGAATCCCGATGAAAATAATTATCAGAAAGAAATACTAATTGATGTTTGTGAAAAAGATTGGGATTTTGAGCAAGAGAATATAATATTTGTCATTACGGATAATACCGTACCTGACGATGCCTTGGTGAATAATGGCGATACCGTAATTGAAACCTATTTAACAGATAGCGGTGGTAATCCAATTGAGTTGGCCAAAACTTATGCTGCATCACAAAACAGCACTAATTTAGATACAACAATATTGGCAAGTGCATTAGTTCAAGCAGGTTTTCTTACCGGTGTTCCTGGCGCATCAACATTGGGGCAAATGGCATTGGATACGGTAACCGGAGCGAGGTATAATAATACCACCGATCATAATGGGTTTACTTGGGTGCAGTTTGATAGACAAGTGATTGATGTTACCGGCACCAATAAAAAAAGTTTACCGATAAAGTATAAAGGAGCAGATTGCAGTGAAACAATATGGGCTTCTGCAAAAGAAAAAAGCGCAAAATTATATTCATTAGGTACTAACACTGTAAATGCATCTAGCATAAAAATAAAAGGTGTTGTTAAGAACTGTGATAATAATTTACCATTAGGAGGTGTCCACGTTATGCTAAGTAGAGGGCAGGGCGCAATCAGTAAACAAGATGGGAGTTTCGAAATTATAGCGCACGATGGAGTAAGTTTAGCAAATGGTATTCGTATTGACAAGGTGATTATGGTCCAAGCCAATACAAACTGTTTTGCTTATTCATGTGATTGCGACTGTGCTATTGTTGAAACTATTAATTTCCCAACATGCGTTACAGGTGAAAGAGTAGTAACATGCACTACTAATTGGTCGCTTAAAGTTTCATACGGTGAAATGAAAGGGCTTAAGGGTGGCGGTAGATATGGATGGGGCGTAGTCGGTTTTGATAAAGCTGGTCGGGCAAATTTTGTACAAAAAATTGATTACTTAGATATACCTAGTTTTATTACTAACGGTGGAATTTTCAAGCCTTCGCAAGTTGGTTGGAGTATTGTAGGCGATATGAATTTGCCGGAATGGGTAGCGTATATTTCATTTTTCAGAACGGCTAATTTAGCACATGATTCATACCTCCAATGGCATGGTGATACATTGGAAATGATAGACGAAAATGGTGCGGTTACTGGTTCTGCATCGGCAGCAATAAGTTATCGTATTAGTATTGAATCATTATTGAAATTTAATGAGCTTCATTTTGAAGGTACTACAACAAAATATGGTTTTGTAGAACGTGATTTTATTCGGTTTTATGCTAATAACAATGGTGTAATGTACACTGAATACATAGACCTCCAAATAACACAAGATAAAGAAGGGAAGTATTTGATTATACCTTACGATTCTCGTATTAAAGACATGGTAGGTAAATGTAATTTTTGGATGGAAATTATACGACCTAGAACTTGTGTTGATAAAGAATTGTATTGCGAGGTATGCAGTAGGATTCCAGTAAAAAATGGGGAGCCATTGGTAAAACAAGGGATATTCTCAACATGGGATACATACTATCAAACTCGTAAAATATCAAGTGCGAATCCATTGTGCGCAAATCAAACTACGACTACGCACGTTTTTGAAAGTCCCTCTGTAAGTGATTTTTGGGGTGAAAATTGTCCTAGTTGTGGCAGGGTAAATGTAGTTGATGAAAAAGCCATTCAACAATGGTATCCTGACCAAATAGCAAAAAGTAATAATTTTGTAAATGAAGGCAGGGTTAATGGACTTGGTACATTTAAAACAGCAAACAGAAAATCTTTTTCCGGACAGGAGTGGGGAGGCATTGTATCTGTAATCCCAATGCAAAAAGCAATACTTATCATTTGCGAAAATGATTGGTTTATCATTAGCTATGATATGAATTATGCTAAAATTGATAACAATGGATTTTTGGTAAGTGCATCTGTAGAACAAAACATAGGAGATCCATATCAAAAAGTAGGTTCTAACTTTGGTTGTGATTATAGCGATATAGGTACTATTGGAACACATAATGGGCTTACATGGTGGGTGGATAAAAAGAATGCAGGGTTTATTTTATGTGATATGCAAACCGCTAAAGATGTTAGCATAGAAGCTGAATGCAAATCATACTTTGCAAGTAAATTAAAACACATACAAAACTTTAACAATGGTATTGTTGGCAATGATTACAACATAAATTGTTGGGATATTATTACTGGATATGATACTAAGAACAATGAAGTAAATATAACTTTTAGACCTAGAAGACAATTATTAAATGGGTTTAGTGCGTTTGTAAATAACGAAAGAGAATTTAGGATAGATCATCAAGAAACCATAGTTTATAATTTAGATTTAAAGAAGTTTACCCAAACAACAGGGTATTGCCCAGAGGCTTATGGACAAATGAGTTTTGCTAATAATGGCATTCAACTTTTATCATTTGCACTTGGATATCCTTATGTACATAATTCACAAATAGCAGGCGAATCTTCGTTTAATAAATTCTTTGGTGTAGAAACAGAACAAGTGGTAGATTTTGTTTTAAATTCAAATCCTAAAGCGATAAAAATATTTCAGTCGTTAAGTCAAAATAGTAAAGACCCATATCATGTTGATTTGATTCAAACTAATGAAAAAAATAGCATATCATGGATTTCATTGGCACAAGTAACCAAAAAGGAAAATATATACTATTCTACAATATTGTGCGATGCAGCAAGTTATCCTGATGTAAATAGAGCATACGTGTCTATGCTTTATGAAGGCAAATTAATGAGAGGGCATTGGATTAGAATGAGAATGGTTAAGAATATTAAAAATCTGACAGGGTACAATGAATTGTTTTTATTTTCAATAACGTATCTTTTTTCAGCTACGTCAAAAAAATATGAAGGAGGTGCGCAACAATGATGATACAAACATTATATGATTACGGGCAAACAGTTTATCTTAAAACAGATGAAGACCAAAAGCAATTTATGGTTGGCGATATGTTGTTAATAGGAGGTCGGGTAGTTAAGTATCAACTAAGCAAAGGAACTTATAGTGGGTGGCATGAAGAATCTGAAATATCAGAAGAATTAGATTTATGTAAAAAACTCAAGCAAGATTAATGTTGCATAAAGTATTCATATCGCCCAATAATTTTGAAAGTGTAATTCGAGCGTGTTACAATGAAGAATATAATAATGAATTTTATTTATCCTATGATAGCAGGGTAAATAATGTTTTGAAATACAATGAAGGCGGTACTTCGTTTAAAATAGAAAATAAAGAAGGAGTTATTGTCGGGTTCTTTGTAATGAAGGCTGGTGTAATAAATGATACATATATAAGAAAAATATTTAGAATTTCTTCTTACCTTAGCGCAATTAATCAGTTAATAAATGAAGAAACAGTGCTTAAAACAAATGCGTCTTTATCTTTTTCACGAAATAAAATATTAAATTAATGAATGAAGTATTGGCAAAATCTCAAATGAGAGAGGCTATTTTAAAACTGGAAGATGATATTTCATGGACTGATGGGGCATTAATGGGTGACAATAAACTTTGTCCTTTATACCATTATTTTACAGATGGGATTTATGTTAGAGAAATACGCATACCGGCAGGAGTATTGCTTACCGGGAAAATACATAAGCACGAACACCCTAGTTTTTTATTGGAAGGTAGCGTTGAATGTGCAACTGAAGAAACAGGCATAGAAACGATTTCTGCTCCAATGCTTATGGTTTCCGCATCAGGTACCAAAAGGGCAATCAAAACAATAACAGATACTATTTGGGTTACAGTACATCATAACCCAACAAATACAAGAGATTTGGAGGAATTAGAAAAAGAGATTATTTCTCCTAGTTATGAAGCATTTGATAAATTCATTGCTGCATCTAAAGAAATGAAACAATTGCCGCAAGTAACTAATTGTGGGTTGGTAGCATTGCGACAAATGACAGATATGGGCAATGTATCTATGAAATCTATTATTTCTGTGGCAGAAGATAATGGGCTTAAATTATACCCTTATAGGCAAATGCCAGGTGTAGAATGGTTTGTTAAGTTACCTGCGATATTCCATGCGGAAAATCATTTTATATATGTTGAAAAAGAATCTGATGTTGAAGGGTATAAACTAACAGGAAATATACTTCTTACCGAAGAATCAAGAGGGCTTTTACCTATCCCAGAAGAAGAACTTTCGTTTATAAAAGGCGCTACATGGGTTGCTGCTGTAGTTGGTGCCGTTGGAGTTGGGTATGGGATATATTCAGATGTACGTCAAAAAAACAAAGCCAAAAAAGAGCAAAAGCGATTAATGGCTGAACAAGAAGCGTATAAAACTCCCGATGAGTTTCAGCAAAATAAAGACTTGGCTTCTTACATGGCTCAAAGAGGGTTAGATGAAAGAAGTTTACAGTTTTACAAAACACAAAACGAAAGGAATTTAGCTAATGCAAATCAAACAGCATTAGAACTTGGAGGAGGGGTGAATACTATTAACCAAAATTATGAATCATCATTAAGAGGTCTTGGAGATTTAGCGGTAAAAGACGGTATGATGAATAATGATACTTTAAAATTGCTTATGGAGCAAAGTTCAGCACTTGGTGGTCAAAGGCAAATGGAGTGGGCGATAGGGTACAAAAAATGGAAGGATGCTATGAATCTTTCACAAAACCAAATAAATGCTTCAAATCAAGGTATGGTAAATGGCATAACAAGTTTGGGGTCAATACTAGGGCAGTCGTATAATGAATATAATGCGAATAAAAATAGTGTGTCTTCTTCTTCTTCTTATAATAATAAATCAATAGTAACAGGTACAGGACTAGATAGATAAACAATGGCATATACACCTTCCCTTTCTGAAATAAATCAAAATCTTGGGCCTGACATAAACCCAACTATCAATACTATTGATACATCTAAATTTGCGGATTTGATTGTTAGGCAATCCAAAGAAAGGATGGCTAAAAATGAAAAAGATGCGGTTGAGTTAAAAAATAATTTATCGGAAGCGTATAAAAATGTTGATCCTTCAAAACTACAAGGTGTATTAGAAGAAGATAGGCCAATGTTATTAAATGGCATGGGGCAAATATTAGATTTACTTGGTAGTGAACCTCATGCTTTAAGCAATCCAAATTCTCCAACGTATGCGAAATTCCATGAAAAATTAAATTCATGGTATGCTGATGCCGCACAATCAAAATTAAGAAAGTTAACTGCCGATTCTATTGATGCCCAAATCAAATCAAATCCAGACTTTAATACAGAACAAAATAAAAATAATTTGCAAGTATTCAAGTCTAACTTTACTGCCGGTGCCGACCAGGTTATCCCTATCCCTAAAATGGTATCTCCTGTACATTATTTTGATGAAATTAATAAAGAAACCAATAAGCCATTTACTGAAATTAAAGATAATGAAGATGGTACGATTGATGAAATTACCGGTACTAGATCTGTTGGATATGAAGAAAGAATTGCAGAATTATTTAATAACGGCAAATGGTATGACGGTAGTTCTTTAGGTGATGTTTATACAAGAGATGTGTATAATAATGATAAATATTTACAAGAGAATTTCCCTAATGATCCATTAGGGGCATGGAAGTATCAAGCAGAAATATTTAAAAATAAAGAAGTTGTCACTAAAAGAGATAGGCAGGTTATACAAAATATCCCGTATTTAGAAAAGAAAAGTGATATAGCGCAAGCAGAAGACAATAATAATTCTTTAAATAGAAGGCGTGAAGAAAATAATCGTTCTGCGAATGATAGGCAGGAAAAGATGTTAGATTTCAATAATAGAATCAAGGAAGAAGAAAAGAAGCAAGAAGGTGAATTGCTTAAAATAAGTTTTGAGGCATTTAAGAAAATAATTGATGATAGCTCGGATATGGATGAAGATGAAAAAGCGCAATCTATTATCAATGTTCGTAATTATCTTACCAAAGGTACTCCGTTGGATGAAGAAACTACGAATAAGTTAATTGAGGCAGGCGCTCCAACAAAACCAGTTGTTAGTAATAAAAGTACGAATAAGAATAAAAAAAGAACTGTAACTGTTAACGGTATAACATTTGATGTAGAATAAACATGGGAAAGAAAGTAACATATAATGGCAAGACATTTACATTTTCTGACAATACAACAGACGAGCAAATAGCTACTGCTTTAAAAGGGTATAATGAAGGATTGGCTACAGATGTAAAAAAAAAAGTAGATATTTCCCCATCAAGTTCTATTGCAGAAAAAGAAACGGCAAAACCTACATTGGCATCGCAATCAAGTGGGGCATGGACTGATGTAGAAAATGCTTTTAGATCCGCAAAGCAGATAAAAGACTTACAAGCACAAGAAACACAAGACAAGTACGATTTGCCTGCTGTTTCTGATGAAATATTTGATACTTACAAAAAGTCTACTTTAATTCCTCAACAAGTAAAAGATAGAATTGGGGATGTAAATGCCAAGGCTATAATTGATAAAAGATTAGGTACTGATGGGGTAATTCGTATTGATAATCCGGCTCCGATAACAGAAGATGTGCTATTTAATTTTTCCAAAAAAGATAGAGATGAAAAACTAAAAACATTAACTGAATTTGAACTAAACGATATTGATAATACAGGGAAAGTCTTTGGTGGCGGAGAATATGCCCAAAGTAAAACAGGCAAGGTTGCTCATTTGGTTTCGCAAGTAAAGTCCGGCAAAAATCTAACACAAGAAGATGTAAATTATTTGTCTAGTTCGGCTCCGGCTATATGGAATGAATTAAAACGTAATGCATCTATAACAGAAGCGGTAGATGAAGAACATCCATTAGAAGCCATATCAAGGCATTATGATAAAGTAAACACTGCGCAAAAAGCGATTAAGTCTATTAATGATGCGAATGGAGCTATAAATTTTACACAAAGTATAGGCTTTGATAATTCAAAATATAACGATACCGCATACATAGATTCATTTGTTGGCAATGTTAGTAATTCATACAAAAAGAAAATTGACGAACTTGAAAAAAAGTATCCGGTAAGTTACAATGCTTCTTCTACTGGTAGTATGGGTTCTTATGCAGGTTCTACTTATCGTGATCCAAAGTTCTATAAAGAAAAAGAAGCCATAGATAACGAAGCGAATGGTGTTAAAAATGTAATTGCCAAAGCAGTTACATTTTTATATGCTCGAAATAATAAACTTCAATCACCTGAATTAGTTGGCGAAAAAATATTTTCCATTGCTGATAAAGATAGATATGAATTATATCTACAAAGCGGCAAAACTGATGAAAAATACAAATCTAAAATTGTACAAGCCGGTATAGATGCATTGTATGGTACTGGTGATGAAAATACAATCGCATTGGCCAAAAAAGATGAAGCAGATTTTAATACTAGATTCCCTTCTATTAGGGATGAAGAAATAGGCCATAGGTTGTCAGCAGAATTGTATAAGAAAAAAGGGTATCAAGTATTGGCTACACCTCCAAGTGTTGCTGAATTAGATGCAATTGTAAAAACACAATTCCCTTCTGATTTACAAGATTCATATTATCGCTCATTTAGAAAAAAAGAACTTGAAAGGTCTTTTGGTACAAATGTTCCATTGACCGGAGCGTTGAACGAATTAGGGATGGGCGCATACCAAGCTGTAAAAAGTGCGGGCGTTTCGTTAGAAAATGTTGTTACTGATTATGCAAGCTCAATGGGTGCTATTGTAAATAGACAAAGACAAGCGGGCGAAATACTAGCAGGTCAGCCAATTGGAGAGCAAAGCGTAGGTGATTGGCAACAAGGCAAGCAAAGACTAGCTGAATTGAATGGTAAGCCAAAATTAACCTATGATGAAATCCAAGAAAAAAAGAATTTAGAAGGTACAGTTGACATTCTTCCAATGTGGGCGAAGGGCGCAAATGTAATTATGAGTACTACCGGACAGGTGCTACCATTTTCGGCATTAGGAATTGTATCAGGTGGTTTAGCGGCTACTGCTGAAGGTGCAAAAATAGCATCTCAAATAGGTATGAGTTCTTTTGGTTTCCTACAAGGTTATGACGAAGCACAAAAAACGGCATTGGAATTAAACCCAAATATGTCCGCGAATGAACTTAGAGTTATTGGCAGTATTATGGGTGCCGCAAACGCAGGCACAGAAATGATATTTAATGATGCGAAAGTATTAAACGCATTACGTCAAGAAACTAAACCACTGTACGAAAAATTATACAAAGTACTTTCAAACGAAAGTATTGCGAATTTAACTGAAAGTCAGTTCCGTACAAAAATGCAAAACTTTGTAAAGAATGATGTTAAAGCATGGGCTAAAAATACCGCAAAAAGTATAGGTGAAGAAACCGCAGAAGAATCACTTACACAAGTAGTTCAATCTGCTGTTGATGCTTATACAGCGCCTCAAAAATGGGATGCTAATGAAGAAGCAAGTAAGTTATTATCTACCATAGGACAAACAGCATTAGGAAGTGTTTTAGTTGGCGGTATGGCAGGCGTTACCGATACTAGGGCAAATAGAATAACTGTGCCAGTAGTTAATCAAATAGGGTATGATTCCGAACTCCGTAATAATGTAAAAGAATTGGTGAAGGCGCAACAAAAGTTTGGCAACATCACCGAGCAAGAAGCTAATGATAAATTAGCCATTATTAATACTTTAGAAAATATACATTCAACAACTATCCCTGATGCAAATAAACTTAGACCTCTTTTTAAAAATGAGATTGAGAAAGTTGCAATTCTCACATTGCAAGAAAGAATCAATAAAGAGAAAATTAAAAATGGGAGCGACTTTAAGGAATTACTTACCGAGCAAAACAAGGCTATTGAGAAAGAAAGAAATAAAATAATCGGTAAGGAAGTTGTTGTAGATGAAAATTATAATACGGTTACTGTAGAGGATTGGAATAATAATCAAACACAAATAAAAAATGCCCAAGCAAATAAAACTACGGATACAGAAGTACCAACAAATGTTAAGCCAGAAGGAGTACAAGAACAGCCGAATGCGGTTGATAATCTTGATACTGAAACTGAAAATGACAAACTGGTAGATGCTAAAATAGAAAGTGCCGTTATCGAAATTGGCGGTAAACAATATGAAGGCAAAAACCATGCAGAGGCTATTCTAAGTGCCAAAGCAGACGGTCAAGATATTTCGCAAGTCGATAGGCAAGCACAAGGACAATTTAAACTTAGTGATGGTACTATCATTGATCGGGCAGAAGCTAAAACACGTTTTGGTCAAGACCGGTCCGAATTACTTATTCCGCAAGATGAAAATTCAAAGCAAGCAAATATTGATTACGCTAAAGACAAGCCACTATCTTATATAGAAGCGCAAGGAGATGATGTTCAAGATATTCAATTAAAAGGTAAAGAGTATAAAAGTGAGGCAATGTCGCCTGATGAATATTTGCAGGAAACAGGCGGATACGCAAGTACATTTATTGACCAAAAGAAGGTTGATAAAATTAAGAGCAAAATACAGCAAGGTATTCCACTCGACCCATTAACACTTACCTCAAAAGACGGTAGTAATGTTGGACAGGAAGGTAGGCATAGGGCAGAAGCGGCAAAGCAATTAGGGCTAACTTCAATTCCTGTTGTTAAAATAGAAGGCGAATTACAAACTGCAAAAACACCAACAGTTGATAACCCATTGCAAGATGTTGAAAGTACAACAAAGGCATTAACCGAACTTAAAGGTGATGTATTTACTAATGCTATACCTTTTAGTTTGGATTATGAAGCAACCGACCCTAAATCAGTTTCAGAAGCATACCATAAAGCAAAACAAGATGGTAGTAATCCTAAATTAGTTACCGCCGTAGAAGAAGCACTTGCTCCAAAAGAAACTACGTCTACAACAACACCTACTGAAACAAAAGTATCTAATCAATCTGAAATAGAAGCTAAAAAAGCTGATATAGAAATAAGAAGGCAAGAAGATTTAGAAACTACTAAAAATATAGGTGAAGATAAGTTAAAAGAGGGTA
>CAZVXT010000003.1:0-99422 GCA_964631145.1 uncultured Candidatus Saccharibacteria bacterium | reverse complement strand
AGCTATCGGCTGTTAACCGATCGGTCCTGGGTTCGAATCCCAGCTCCCGAGCCAACAAAAAGCATCTGTCACAAGCAGATGTTTTTTGTTATAATATCTTCAATTGGAAACATACTCTTGTCCTCCCTTGGGACAACAAATAGAGTCCAACTACAAATCAAGGACCCCAAACTATTCAACTTTGGTCGAATGAATAGCAAACAAACCAAAATTTTATCCATTATGGACAATAAAGAATTTACAAAGGCTCATGAAGAAGCCTTACAAAAGAAAATGTTGGAAGAACCAGATTATTGGTTTAAACAACGCAGACAAAGATGGGACGAATGGGGATCCCCTGTAGGACTAGGACTATCTTGGACTTTATTCATCATCCCTCTAGGAATATTTCTTTTCCTTCTTCACTTAGCAGGAATTTTACATTAGTTAAAATATTCAATTCTAAAACCGCCTCTTAAATGAAGCGGTTTTAGTTTTATTATTTAAGTTAGGAATTTTTACTACAATCGATCATCCATTCGATTCCATATTTATCTCTAAAAGAACCAAAATAAGAACCCCATGGACTCTCGCCCATTGGATATTCTTTTTCACCTTCTACAGATAATTGATTAAATAATCGATCTGCCTCTTCCCTACTATCTACGCTTATCATAATCTTGCTTCTATTTTCTCTCTCGTTAGTCTTTCCCATAAATTGAGGAACATCATTACCCATCAACATAGTTGGACCGATTGGCAATGCAATGTGCATTATTTTTTCTTTTTCTTCCTCTGGAACTTCAAAACCAGGATTTACAATGTATTTATAGCGCGTGACGTTAGCAAACTCGCCACCAAAAACTGACTTATAAAATGTAAACACTTCTTCAGCATTACTATTAAAATTAATATGAGGATTTATTGTTAACATCAAACTTTGCTGAGTTTAATAATATGTTTATATTAACATGTTTGCATATATAGCATCTACTTAATTTTTATTGAAAGATCTGATTATCAAGATGATATAATAAAAGCGTATGAAATACATTAAAATCTCAATTTTAATTGCAATAATAGTTATTCTGTTCATTTTAAGTTTTGTTCGTATTTGGGATAAACCGGTGAAAACCGGAGTTATTAAAGTAAATACTTGGACTAAGATTCAATTAATAATGGGTTGGATTTATATAGATTAAAATATATGGCAGAACTTAAAACACAAGCAACTAAAGAAAGCGTTACTAAATTTTTAAAATCAATCGAGCCTCAGCAAAAACAGCTCGATAGTTTAGAATTACTCAAAATCTTCAAGGACGTTACCGGAGAAAAGCCGGTAATGTGGGGACCAAGTATTGTAGGATTTGGAAAATATCATTACAAGTCTGACAGAAGCACGCAAGAAGGAGATTGGTTTTATGTAGGCTTTTCGCCAAGAAAACAAAATTTAGCTTTATATATTCTCGGCTGGAAAATGGAAGACCCAGAACTACTTCCTAAGTTAGGAAAATTTAAAAGAGGTGGAGGTTGTTTATACATCAATAAACTTTCCGATATAGACCAAAAGGTGCTAAGAAAACTTATTAAGGGCATGTATAACCACCGCAAGAAAATTCATAAATCAGAATCAAAACTACGAGATACGAAAAAATAACGTAACAGTTTTATAATAATTTAATATATGAAATCAAATCAAACAATAGATTCTTATATCAAAAATTTCCCTGAAGACGTACAAGCTATATTGAAAAAGGTCAGAAGCACAATCAAATCTGTCATACCCACAGCAGAAGAAGGTATAAGCTATGGCATACCTACATTTTATTTATATAAAAAATATTTAGTTTATTTTGCAGGATTTAAAAATCATATTAGCATCTACCCCGCCACCACTCCAGCAGTTGAAAAAACCAAAGGATTATCAAAATACAAAGTTAGTAAAGGGACATTACAATTTCCTCTAGATAAACCTATTCCTTATAGTATGATAAAAACTTTTGTCTCTCATAGAGCTAAAGAACAAAAAGCTTTACAAGCTAAATAATATGAATAAATTTGAAAAGGCAAAATTTGCAATAGCGCAAATAATTTCTCATTCCAAAACTGAGGAAGATCCCACGCATTCTATAAATGCCCATCATTGGTTATTACAACTAAATCCTAAGTCAGATGAAATTTTACAGTTAGCGATCTTAGCACATGATATCGAACGGGCAACACCAGATCGTTTAACAAAAGATCAATTTGCTAATTATAATCAGTATAAGCTTGCCCACGCTACCAAAGGAGGGCACATTGCTGCACAAATCGCTTTAGAAAGCGGATATAATAAAGAAGAATCTGAAAGATTAGCAAATATAATTAAATTAGCCGAATTTGAAAGCCCTGATCCTGACATCAGTTTAGTATGTGATGCAGATAGTATTTCTTATTTTGATAATAATGTAGGGTTTTACCTGCGTAGATCTGGCCCAGTTGCGACTCAGAAAAAAATTAAATTTATGTATTCACGTGCTTCTAAAAGAGCAAAAGTTGAAATTGATAAAATACTGCAAACAAAACCCGATATTAAACAATTACTCACTTAAAACAATATATAAAAACCCTTTAAATTGAGGGTTTTTATATATTGTATCTGCCAAAATATAGTGTTACATTTACACATTGCTTTATTGACAAACAACTCAATAAATTGTATACTTGAATGTTAAATTTTGTTTATTATAATGTACAAAATTTACTGCACTTTTATAAAAATTAGGAGGAATTTACAGTTATGGTCAGAAGCCCAACTTACGACAATTACAGTATTGTTAAACTTGTTGCAGAAACCCAAGAATACCGCCTGTATATTTGCCAGAAGCAGGGAGAAAATAATGAAAAATTATTTCAAATTGCTACTGATTCAAATTATAATGGGAGCTTAGATAAATTTGCCTATACCCTTCAAAGACTAACTGATAAAGCAGAAGCAATCGAAGAAGAATATAGTCATATTAAGACAGATCCAAAAGAATTGCTTAACTATAAGCTTGCGTTTCCTCAACTTTGCGAAAGTTCTTTGCATAAAGAACAAGGAAACCGTCGGGTTAACATCTTAGAGTTTAACTGTGTTGAAAAAATCAATCAGCTTATCCCTCTCTCTACTTTAATTAGTAAAGACAAACTAAAAGTAGATGCGCGGACAAGCGTGTGGATTATGGGTAAATTGCTAAAAACTTTGGTTTTTGCTCATGGGTGCAATTGCCTTGTTAACAACATTAACTTAGGCAACATCCTGATCGAACCCAAACTACATTATGTGATTATTTTTAATTGGAGTTTATCCGAATGGAAAACCCAAAAACTTTCTCAAACAGAAATTAGAGAAGAGATTAAAAAAGCAGCGTCAAGCGTGATCAAAATTTTAGGAAGATCTATCGATCAAATCCTTAACGAAGAAAGTCACGAACTAAATGCTTATTATCAGCATTTAAACAACTTGGCAAAACACGGTGATAGCAGTGCTTTTTCTGCTCATGCCAATTTCTACAAATTAGTGGATAGTTTATGGAAACGTAAATACCACCAATTTACTACACTACCTTTGAGTAGTTAAAATAGGAGATAATTTATGGGAACAGGAAGATATAGCAATGAGGCTTATCAAACATCAGTTAATAATTTCACCCAAGATGGAAAAAGTAAAACCTATCGCGGTGAAGAAACTGTAAAGGAAACCTGGAAACTACATCAATTAATTGATCCAGCAGGATATGGGGTAATCAGACAATCAAATCTTCGACTAAACCCTTTAGAAGAAGGTGGGTATATTGTTCCAGTAGGGGCTCCTTCAACAATGGAATACCGACTGGATACCACCGGCTCCATGGGATCAAATGTAGCCAGAGCAATCGCCAAACTACCTTTGATCTGCGGATTAACAGAAATGGTAATGCCGGAAGGACGAGATTTGTGGTATTGCGCTTCGATATTTGCTGACGCAGAAGACAAATTTGTATTATGTCGCGGTCATTTTGAAGTTTTAGCCGAACGAATGATTGAACAATTAACGTTGATGTATCCAGAACGTGGTGGAAAAGGCAACGGCGGCGAAGATCCGCAATACGGGTTATTTGGAGCGGCTTATTTAACAGATACATATCTTTATAATATTGGCTTAAAGTCTATGGACTTTACAATTACGGACGAGCCGATGCACCCTTGGATAACCAAAGAAAATTTGATAAGAGTGTTTGGTCAAAGCGTATTTGAAAAATGCCAAGAAAACGGATACGACATTACACCTAAGAATATACCTAACAATCAAGAAGTTGTGCATGAGTTATTAAAACGAACTCATGGATTTGTATTATTAGTTGATTCTGCTCAAGACACCAGACTTTCGCAACACTGGGAAAGTTACTATGGTAAAGAAAGAGTAATACAACTGTATGATATTGATCACCTTCCACACATAATGGCAGCAACAACCGGACTTACTGAAGGAACTTTAGATCTTGTGTCGTGTTCAGAATTCTTGCGATCATCCGGCGACTTATCTAAAGATGATGCAAGACGGCTTACAGGCACCATTTCGCACATACCACTTAATGCACAATGTAACTTACCAAACTACCATAAACTTCCTAAAGCAGGAGACTTCTTCTTAAACAAAACGGATTTACAGCCTTCGGAAAAACCAGCAGGTTTAATATTACCGGAAGAAAAAGTTTCTACAGCTTCAGAAGATGGCGGTTGGTTATAAACCCAAACAGTTGAGGTGATAATTATGAAAAAAGCTTATATTGTCACCGATCTTGGACCTGGTGACGGTGGAAAAGGTGGCGTAGTTCATAAAATTAGCCATATGCAAAAAGCTCACACCATCCTAAAAGTTGGTGGAGCCCAAGGCAGTCATGGCGTAGCAGTTTCTACTGGACAAAGGTTTGCTTTTAGCCAATTTGGGTGCGGCACTTTTGAAGGAGTTAAAACACATTTAACTCCTCGCTTTATTGCTTCCCCCGAAGGAATCCTAAACGAAGCAGATGATCTACGTTACACATTTGGCATATATAATATTTTCGATTTATTCACGATCGATGAAAATGTTATTTGTGCCACACCCTATCATAGAATCTCATCACAGATTAAAGAGTTAGCACTGAAAGATAGACCTAGAGGAACCGTTGGCACTGGAGTTGGTGAAGCATATCGATATAACAATCTCTATGCAGACTTAACTATTAGAGCCAAAGATTTAGCTAGTAAAAATCTTAAAGACAGACTCGCGGCTGTAAGAGATAAAATAAAAGAAAACTTATTACCAATAATCGCAAATGGTTTTTTACCATCCGATCAAGAAGAAGCAAGGCAGAATCTAACACTATTAGATGACCCAAAATTTTTGGACTTTATTGTGCACAGATTTCAAACCGCTTCTAAATTGGTAAAAATTATTTCTTTAGATGAAGTCAAACAAATAATCTTAAATCGAGACGGTATTATTGTGATCGAAAGTTCACATGGCGTTTTGACAGATCATTTTCAAGGCTTTCATCCGCACACAAGTGCCATACGCACCCTTCCCTACTTTGCCAAGCACATGCTTGAACAATGGGATTATGATGGAAAAATTGTAAACCTAGGAGTAAGTCGTGCTTACCAAATTCGTCACGGAGCTGGACCAATACCAACCGCAGACGAACATATGGTAGAACAACTTCTTCCTGGTAGCAATAAGCAAGAAAATCGCTATCAAGGCAAGGTTCGTGTTGGTCCACTGGATTTAACTTTGTTGCGTTATGCAATCGAAGTTTGCGGCGGACCACAATCCTTTGATGGTTTAGCGATTACTTGGTTTGATCAAATTCAACAAAACGGATATTGGGACGTTGCCACGAGTTATAATACATCTTCCCTATCTGATTTATTCTTTACTGCCGATGGCAAAATTAAAGTAAAAGTTGGAGATGACCTAACTCAATTAGAATATCAAGAGAATTTAGGGGAGCAGCTGTTAAAGGTGCAACCTAAATTAACGCGATTTAATCTCGATTCGAACGATCGAAACGAGCTTTATAATTTGTGCGCACAGTTTTTGTATTCAGAACTTGGCGTAAATGTAAGAATGATTTCTTTCGGTCCAACCGAAATAGACAAAATATGTAAATAGGAGTAAACATATGCCTACAAAAGATAAAGTAAATACAACGACAACAGATACTTCAAAAGAAGTAGTTACCGCGACAACCGATACTAAAGCAGAAACAACAAACCCTGTTTTAGTAAAGTTAAAAGAACTCGGCGTAAATGATGAAATAGCTCAAAAAGTAATCAGTCAATTAGGTGCTGAAACCGTTGAACACTTAAGTGGTTTAACCGAGCCTGATTTAATTAGCATTGGTATGCTTGCATTACCGGCAAGAAATATTATCGCCAAGCTAAATCAAGCAACCGCAGTTAGCGAAATGCCAATGAATAATATGAACGGCTTAGATATTTTACCAGTGTTACCAAATGATGAAGATTGGTTAAAATCTTTCAAAGTTGGTGGCAAACTTAAGTTCAGCAGAGAAACAGTTGTCGGAACAGTTAGTGCAGCATTAGCCAACAAACTTGGTCTGTATAAAATTCCTGATATAATCTACGATGCAATGGAAAAAAATGCAGAATCCTTGGAAGAACCGGTAACAGAAGACTTTTACGATATGCAAAGATTGCTGCAAGAAAGAAACTACGCAGAAATTTTCGCCGCAATTCCAGGAGCTACAGGCAGATATGCCACTAAAGCTCGTAAGAATGCTTTACTCGAAAAAATCGACCTCCACCTGTGGTCGGCATTACGAGATTTTCACTCAACTCTTAGAAGCTGGATGGAGTCCTGGCAAATAGGGATGAATAATCCAGGATTAATGGTTCAAGCACTGACAACAATGGTTTCAGGTGGAGGTCCAAGTATGTTTGCCTCCGATGCAATGCAGCCACCACCTACCAACCAAATAAGAGATGGTGCCGAAAGCGTGATCAATAGTATTAATAAAGTGTTTGCCGGAACAGGTATCCCAGTTGCAATGGCTTTAGCATACGATGCACAGCAAATTAGAAAAGCGTTAGATAACGCTAATCTGCCCGCTCAAATCGGTGCTGTAAACCGAGATCAAATGCTGAAAAAACTTAATATAGCAATAACATCAGATTATGCTTTATTAGAATCTAACCTTAAAAGATATGCTTTAAGCATCATTGAACTTCCCAATATTAGTTCTGGACAAACAGAGTTAAACTACATAACTGCACTGATCAGATTAGGGAATTCTATTCCTTGGGAACAATTAGTCGGCAAATCTATCGGCACCGCGACGGGTATTGGCGATAGCCGACGAGATAACTATGGAGGACGTAGAGGCTCAGATTTATGAAATCTAGTCTATAAATTATAAACACAAACTCAGACAAATATGTCTGAGTTTTTTATTTATCTAAATATTTTTATTAGCCTTTAACTTAGGTAAAAAGACTTTTTTTGCATAAATCTTAGTCGCAACCAAACGGTAGCCAGGATCCCAAAACATGCTCTTTCCATCAATATCATCATTATTATAAATCTTATTTCGTTCCAATTTTGGATAAAATTTTTGATAACCTTTATGCATCAGCCTAAACTGTAATAAATCTCGTTCCATTTCTTCCAAATACAATCCACGGGAATCTCTGTCATAGACAACCTCATTAGATTCATACAAATAAGGGGTTAGTAATTTTTGCCTTAATTCTTTGGTAATATTTGCATCGCCTTCCCAAATCGCACCAAATAAAACATGAGTCCAGCTTTTATGACCAACAACTCCATGCTGATTATCCATATCAATAACTTCTAATTTTCCATTTTCTTCTTTTAACCAAAACTGAACAACATCACCTTTAAGAATTTGAGGGTTAAACACCTTGCCCAAACTTTCTTTAATAGAACCGCTTAAGGATGGATCAGTTCCAGGTTTTATAAATACAGCTACGTCTGTATCTGAATCTGGATTACCATAACCTTTTACTTTAGAGCCATACAATAAAGCTGTGGGATAAACATATTGGCTTAGTAGCGGGTCAGACTCCATTTTATTAATCATGCTTTTAACAGAAAGCATTTCATTATTAATGCTGGGGATGATATCTCCGGCTTCTGGGTTAAGATTAGCAGGCTTAAGCCCAAGTTCTAACAATTGACTTTGGTCCACAACACCTACTGCGTACAAATAATATGACAATTGATTCACTTCAGACTGCAGTCCATCTATTTTTAACAGGACTGACAGAACAGTTGAGGCATCTTTAAACTCGCTTTTTAATTTGTCTTTGTCTTGTAAAAACAAATTTTCGATGCGAGTCTTGAAAACTTCTATTAAAACTTTTTTATATTCCACGCTATCATTCTCGGCTATATCATTCAGAATATCGTCAAAAGCAGTTTCTTTATTATTAAAATACAAACCGTATAATTTTTCTGCGTAAGAATTAATTAGCTTATCAGCATCATCTAGCTTCAACCATTTTGCTCGTGATTCTAGTGTGTAATGAGAGTAGTCTTTACTTTTTAAATCCTCCATATCCTTAGCAAACGAAGTCTGAGCATTTTCTATACTAAACCCATCTTCAACAATGCCTTCACTTTTAACTAATAGAAAATTGTCAATTTTTTGGTTAATAATATCTATATTTAAAGATTTTAAAATAGAAATTTGATCTGCGTTTAATAAATTCATATCGATCATAGACTTTATACCGTCTGCAAAGCTTGCAAAAAACATCTCATCCTGAGAATCTTTTAAAAGCTGTAATATAAAATCAAAGTCAATTACACCATGTTCAAGTAATTTAGGAAACAAATGCGCAGCTTTAACAACTCGATGATGCTCACCTGTCACTGCATAATCATCTGACTCATCACCATTAACAAAATTAGATCGTACATCATGAAAGTGTAAAAGTTTTTTCAAACTAGCTTTATAAACATCTTTAAACCTATCTAAAGATGATGATAATCTATCCGAAACATCAACAGATTCGTCACCGAAAAATTCGAAGGGTAAATATAAAAGCATTCTGTCGTAACCCATATTAGAGTCTAATTGGCTTGATAAAGATTCGTACATAGAAAATAATTCATCTTCATCAATAAGACCTTTTTGCAAAAGCACAAACACGTTATCATGTCCTAAAGATTTAAAAAAATCAATTCGCGATAAGCTATTATTAAGCTCTCTTCGATTTTCTATCTGAGCTTTAAACTCTGGATCTTCTGCAACATCTTCACCCCACACTCGCCTTGCTTTATCTACACTATCAAAAGACTCATTTACAGGATGATAAAAGGCTACTTGTTTTTCATATTCTTTAGCAATTTCAAATCTTTCTCTTTCCATAAAAATATTATACTATGGGGAAATAATAAAATCTAACTTAATATATCTCGCTTTAAAAACATTAATCCACCGCAAACATCTAGTATTTTTAACATTCATGGTTTAAGATTAATTTATACGTCAAATGTTCTTAAACTCATTATGAATCAATTGCAAACTTGGATAAACTGGATTACTCACGATAAATTTAAAAAGGAAAATTTTACATATCAAAATTTTAAAAATGATTTATACGCAGGCATCATCGTTGGGCTCATTGCCATACCTCAATCACTTGCATCAGCACAATTAGCAGGACTTCCGCCAGTATACGGATTGTATGCTTCTATTCTTCCAGTGATATTTGCAGTCTTGTTTGGATCGAGCAACCTAATTTCGACAGGACCAGTAGTTGTTCTTTCTATCTTAACCGCAACAATTATTACACCATTAGCAGAGCCAGGAACTGCAGGATACATTACTTATGCCATTGTACTGGCAATTGCATCGGGTATTTTCCAAATTATATTAGGAATGCTCCGGGCGGGATGGTTAATTAATTTTTTGTCTCACCCAATTATTTACGGCTTTACTAACGCAGCAGCTATAGTAATTGTTTTTACCCAACTCGGAAATCTTTTTGGAGTAAGTGTGCCAGCAGAACACCACTTTTATATTACAGTCTGGCAAACCTTTAAAGCAGTACTCGAACATGCAGACCCAACCACAACTATAATTGCAATTACGAGCATAATATTTATACTTGGTCTAAAAAAGCTAAGCCCCAAAATTCCTGGTAGTTTAATAGCTATTATTATTGGAACTGCGGTTTGCTGGTACTTTAATTTAAACATCAAAACCATCGGGCTAATCGACAATCCTTTTCCTCGCCTAACTATTCCCGAATTCCATCTTAATTACCTATATGATTTATTTTTCGGAGTTGTTCTTATATCAACAATTGGTGTTACCGAAACAATTGCCGTTGCGCAATCTATCGCAACCAAAACTAAACAAAAAGTTAATCCTAACCATGAACTGATCGGACAAGGACTTGCTAATATTGCTAGTGGTTTTAGTGGCGGCTATCCAGTATCTGGGTCCATATCTAGGTCGGCTCTTAATTACAGCATTGGTGCCAAAACTTGGGTATCTTCATTATTTTGTGCAATAACTGTTTCTATAACTATAATTTTCTTTTTCAAAGTTTTAAAATATACCCCGCAAGTTTTACTATCAGTAATTATTATATTTGGAATATCTAGCATTATTAATTTAAAAAAGTTTAAAGCAATTTTTGAAATTAGCTTTTACGATGGATTAGCGGCTTTAATAACCTTTGCCGGGACATTATTACTTGCACCAGATATGGAAAAAGGAATTATTTTTGGATTAAGCTTTTCTTTAATATATTTTATTTACCGAAACTCTCACCCGCATATCGTATTTCTTTCTAGATTTAAAGATGGCTCTCTTCGCGATAATCACATCTACCATCTTAAACAGTGCCAAAGCATTGTTGTTATCAGACTAGACGGTCCCTTATTTTTTGCCAATGCTATGTATTTTGAAAATAAAGTTGTTGAATATTTATCACACCATCCCGATACCAAACACGTAATACTAGCCGCGGGAGCCATCAGCGAAATCGATGCAACAGGAATTGAGGTTCTAACCGGACTAATTGAAAGCATTAACTCTGCAGGAAAAACTGTTTATATCGCAAATATAAAATACAATGCAGAAAAAATGTTTAAGCATGTTGGATTATGGCAAACAATTCATCCAGAACATTTCTATACCAATACTCAAATTGCAGTTAAAGAAGTGCTCAAGATTGCAAACCATAACAAAACCCATATAGACCCAAAGAACTGTCCCCTTGAGAAACAAATGAACACCAAAGAGCAATTAAAAAAAATTATGAATAGCCAAATTTTAGGAAAAATTGCTAATAAATATATTTTAAAAAGACTGAAAAATATTAGTGAGTAATATTTTGAGTTCAAAATAATAAAAACGCCGATAGGCGTTTTTATTCTTGATTAAAAATTAACTGATAATTTTCCAAGCACTCATAAATCCAGTTTGTAAAGTACCTTGTAAGGTTATACCCAGCAAAGCCATTGCCTCTAACTGTCTAGCTCGGTTTAAGGCACCAGCATCAATTGCTCGCATGTTGCTTGAAGTCACCAAGTCCATTACTGTCTTTTTTACTCCATCATCGTCTGAAGCTACAAAAACATCCAACGTCTGATCCGCAACTTTACCAGCAAGTAATGTTCCACCAAATACTGTATTAAAAGCTTTCACAAGCTTAGCATCACTTGGCAATAACTTTGCCAATTCTTCTGCAGCGGAAGAATCTACAGGTGTTACCAATCCATCATAAGTAGCATTTAAAGGATTAGAGATATCGATTAAAGTTTTTCCTTCTAATTTATCGCCTAAAGATTTGATTACTTCCTGGCTAGCAGCATAAGGAACTGCTAAAATAATAATATCTTCAAGGTTAGCATCTGATAAGGTCAGAGCCTTTGCATTTTCACCTATCTTGTTAGCTAATTCTTGAGCTTTTGCAAAATCTCTGTCTATAATAACAACTGAATGATTAGCAGCAGTTAATCTGGTAGAAATACCAGTTGCCATATTGCCGCTACCAATTATAGAAATTTTCATAAATATTGATTTCTTAATTAATATCTGCTATATATTATATAGCACTATAAAAAATATAGCATATATATGAACTCTGTCAAATCTGACAAAAAAATATGTACCGACACCCTTAAGCTCATTGCTGACTATTGGACTCTTCGCATTATAGAAGCATTATCCAATCAACCTCTAAGATTTTGCGAACTCCAAAGAGAAGTCGGTAATGTAAACCCTGTCACTCTTACATCTAAACTACATAAATTAGAACAGTCCAAGCTTATTACCAGAAATGAAGGGACAGACAACAAACTTTCTGTGTCTTATTCTCTAACAGCTAAAGGCAATAAGGCTCTTCCTATTATTATTGCAATAAATAAATTTACTACCTAAATTTTATTTACAAAGCAAGACAAGTTATGAACTATAAATTTAAAGAGACAATGTGGATTTATCCAGGACCAGCAGCATGGCACTTTATAAATGTCCCAATTAAGCATACTAAACAGATTAAAAATACTTTTGGACACTTAGCTAGAGGTTTCGGATCTTTACCAGTGAATGTAAATATAGGAACTAGCTCTTGGAAGACCTCAATTTTCCCTGATAATAAAAACCAAACCTACCTATTACCCATTAAAGTCAGTGTTCGTAAAAAAGAGGGATTAAAAGCGGGGCAAAAAATAACAATAAATATAACAATTTTAGCAGATTAATCCACTTGCCAAAATTATAATATTAACGTATAATATAAAGGTAAGTCTTACTTTGTTAGGTGATAGTGTCAATAAGGAGCTGCTACAAGCAGCTAATCGTATGCCAATTACTTAAGAAGAGAGTTTACATTTATCACTTAATGTAGAACTATAAGTTTATATAGTTCTCGAGAAAGACAATAATGTCTGAAAAATTATATGTCGGTGGATTAGCATGGGCAACCACAGACCAAACACTACGCGATCACTTTGCTGCTGTAGCAGAAGTTGCATCTGCATCTGTTATTACTGACCGTGATTCTGGTCGTAGCCGTGGCTTCGGTTTTGTAGAATTAGCAAATCCAGAAGAAACCCAAAATGTAATCGACAAATTAAACGGAAGCGACTTAGAAGGCAGAAATATTTCTGTATCAGTTGCTCGTCCAAAATCTGACCAACCTCGCAAACCTTTCCAAAGACGCGGTGGTAATGGTGGCGGTTTTGGTGGTCGTGGTGGTCACGACAACAACCGTTCTTGGTAATATAAACCAAAACACAGCCGATAGGCTGTGTTTTTTTATTGAGATTAGATATAAATTAATAAGTTGTTTTATGATTATGAGAGCTATTAATTAGATGAGTTAGCTGGAATTTGTTGTTGTCCAAATCCACCCATCATGCCACCTTCACTATGCATGCCTTTACCCATGCCAGGGACATGCCCCCTACCTCCAAATGAAAGATAACCGCTTGGAATATTATTGTCTGTTGCCCACTTTTGCAAGTTATCCATTTGCTGCTTGATATAATCGCGACGCTCAGTTTCTGTTTTATTTTGCATAGCGGTTTTATCCGCTTCTCTTTGTGCATCCAATTCTTGCATTTTTGATATAATTTTGTCAGCTTGTTCTTGCGTAAGCTTTCCGTCTTTAACAGCTTGATTTATA
Organism: uncultured Candidatus Saccharibacteria bacterium; assembly: GCA_964631145.1. Taxonomy (GTDB): domain Bacteria; phylum Patescibacteriota; class Doudnabacteria; order UBA920; family UBA920; genus UBA920. Next base: position 85,766 of record CAZVXT010000003.1, on the reverse strand, counting down.
CGATCAGTGAATTGTTGTTGATGTTGTTGCTCCATTTGTTGATGTTGCTCATCAAATACTTTTTGAACATCTTGGGTGTTGAGGTTAAATTTTTGAGCAATTGCATTTACCAAATTTGAGATTGGATTAGTTTGTGTATCCGCTGCCTGTGCTCGGATTACCCCAGCTCCTAATGCAGCACCACCAATAGCAATAGCTGCTGCAGCAAGTGGTAATGAAATTTTGTTTTTTAGATTCATTTGTAATTGTGATTAATTATATTTGTTGTTGCTTATTTAATGTTTAAGCAACGAACATTCCTAGGTGTTCGCTTATTACTACAACAGAGTTAAAGATTTATTTCAAAATAAAAAAGCGAGGTACAACATAAATAGTCATACCTCACACAATATTTGTTTTGGGAAGGACCAAAGACAAAGAGCCAAAGTTCCTGTCCAAAAACAAACATCCGAATGTCAAAAGACCACACTACCCAATTCGGAAAAGCAGACCACCAGAGCAGCTGCCGTTTGCAAAGCCAAGGTAGACCTTGACGTCTAACCCCAGGTAGCCATCAAAAGCCTTCAAGTAGAGCGACTGCCCGGCGGACTTGTATTGCAGGGCAGAGCAATCATAACCTGGGGTATTGTAGCTATATGCGAGTTTTTCTGGATACATCGTGATCCCAAAAATTGGACCAATCACTCCATCCAGTGACCAATTAGCAGGGTCAAGTAGTTTAATAAATTCTCGTTGTGCTAACACTGAGAAGCCTTGCATCGCATTAGGAAACCATAATGCGGCTTTTGAGGACAAACTTAGGCTCGCTAAAAACTTGTCATGACCTTTGTCAATGCTGACAACATTACCCACCAGCTCACCTTTTTGGTGGTTAGTAAATGTTCGCTTAGGATATTGCTCCCTATACGAATCTCCTACTCCACCTATCAGAGATTCAATCATTTCCCCTAAGTCCGTAATGACCATTTCAGGAAATACTACAGGGAAACACGCTCCGTTAAGTATATTGTTGGTTGACTCGTTTGCTCGCAGAGTTTCAAAAAGATTTGTTACTTGAGATTGATAATCGTCAAAACTCATCATACCTCTACCTAAGTAGCCCATTAAATACTTTGACGCTCGGTCGTATCCAGCAAAAAGCAAGCCGTTAGACGCGATTGTTTCTGTTGGAAGCGAAAAACTTACATCAGGGTTGCAGAATGACGACTGTAAGACATCAGGAATCCCTCTACCTTTTTTATCAAAATAGGTAGGGGTTTTTGGTCTTACAATTAACTCATAATCATGTCTCAAGGCTAGAATATAGTTATCAAGACCACCGAGTTTGGTCACAATTGCTTCAGTGTGACCGATGTTAATATCTTTGATAGTTCTAATTTCTGACATTGGAAAATCCTCCTTTTCCATATTGCCTAGGCTTTTTATCGCCCGAAGCACTGAACCCCTAATCCCGAGGTCTGAGAGCCTTTCAAGAACTAGAAAGGCTTATTATTGTAGCATAAATGTACTCATATGTCAATTATATCTCTGCTATAAAATAAGTATTATTTAATAATTTTATCTATACATCATACCTTTCATACCAGGAACTGGTTTTGGATGCTCTAAGTGGTCATCAAAACTTCTAATCCCTACAGCCTGAATACGACCATCTTCTCGATTACCCAACACAACTACCATATCTCCTATATCAAATTCTTGATTATATGGCATCTTCGTATTTTGACCGATTAGAACAATATACTCAACATCTTGATTGGTTTTAATCTTCATACCAGGGTCGACTATTTCTGTAATTAATCCCGCAGTTACATTTTGAGGCATATGCATCATTATAGGATGTTCGTAGATACCACCAAGGAAAGGAAATCTACCGTTTTTTGATTGAGAATACAAACCAGGATGCAATGAAGTTTGCTCAATTAATATGACACTAATTAAAACCAAAACCATTAATGCTGCAATTGAATAAAATAATGGTTTACCATAAACAAACTGATATTTATGAACCAAAATCTGCAAAACTATGACAAATGCTATGGTAATTAATATAAATAACCAGGGTGCGGAATTAATAAAAGAATATATCCCCACTATTCCAAAAGTTGGTACAAAAAGTATTCCTTGCAATCTCAAAACAAATACAGTTAAACTGGCAAAATAAATTATTGCCAGTGCAGCTAAAATTATACCTATACCTAAAAGAACAGTTCTTAATACAAACTGCCAGCGAGGCTTCATTTTTACTTGGCCAGAAGATATCTGTTCAAGAATATTTTTTTTCGTTTGGTTAACTTCTTGTTCTTTCATAATTATAATAAATGGTCTTTAAATTTTTGCAGTATAATTTTTGCTCTATTTATTCTTACTCCCACAGTCGAAATTGGTATATGAAGAATTTCTGCGATTTGAGCATAACTTAAATTTTCTAAATAATAAAGCACCACTGACTCTCGATATTTAGGGCTCAACTCATCCAAAAACTGGTTTACTATCTTTTCTGTTTCTGACCGATGCAAATCTTGTTCTGGCAGATCTTTTGATAATGGATGCGGAAACAAAGTATCTGCGTCAAAAAAAGGCAATGCTTCTTTACCTCTTTTTTTAATGGCATTAATAAACTCATTGTGAGCAATACGGTAAATCCAAGAATTAAAAGATCTGGTAATATCGAAGCTTTGAATATTTATAAATGCTTTAATAAAAACATCTTGAATTAAGTCTTCGGCATCTGTATAGTCAAACAAAAATTTACGGGCATATCGCTTTAATTTTGCCTCGTAGCGTTCTACTAAATTACCAAATTTTTCTGCATTTCCCTGCTGCACCAAACTAGCTAATTGTTCATCAGATATTTCTTCCATTACAATATTATACAATAAAACTTTAAAAATATTTCATAAATAAAAAGTGCTTTTTTATACATTCTCAAAAATCCGTCAAGATATAATTTATAAAATATTTAAATCAATAGTATGGTGAGAGATTAATTATTTATTCTAAATAGTTTAAAAAAGATTAAAAGTCTAAAATAAAAACCTCTTTCGAGGTTTTTATTTCTAAACATAATTATTTAATTATTGTTGAGTAAGATATAAATATCCAGTCACACCTTCTGGTACATAACCAGAACGAATTGCAGATCCTGCTTCCTCAGGACTTACAGTATAGAAGTGATCAGTGATTTTTGAGCTGTACAATCTATACCACGGTGTTGTGCTAGTTGTATTAGTAGAGGCAATGTAACCCATTAAGCCTTCTAATTTATAACCAGCAGGAGTTGCTTCTGCTTCTGAAGTTGCATAGAAGTGATCTCGAGTATTACTATTGTATGAGCGATACAATGGAAAACTACCAGATTTTCTTACACCGTAGATATAACCGGCAATTCCTTCAGAAATAAATCCTTTGCTTAATAAGCTATCACGTTCTGCAAAGTTTGTAGTGTAGAAGTGATCAGTGTCATTCAAACTCCAAAGTCTAAACATAGGTTGTAGCTCTGTAGGATTTGTATTACCACAAATATAAGCTACGGTACCTTCGTCTGCATAACCAAGTTCCATTACAGCAGTTTTTTCTTCAGCACTCATAGTGTGAACATAGTCGCTAGTTTCGCCGCCTTTATGTAAACGGAACCATGGACTAGATCCAGCAACAGAAGATTCATAAGCATAACCTAAGATACCTTCATCGGTATAACCATACTTAGTTGGATCTTCGTTGGTTTGAGTGTAGTAATGTGAACCAATTTGCTTTTGTGCAGAACGATAGATTGGTTTTGTATTTGGTACTTGAGTATTATATACATAACCAGCTACGCCTTCGAAACGATAGCCAGCAGGTTTTTCGTTTGCATTTGTTGTATATAAGTGATCCCCATAAGCTGGACTCCAAAATCTATAAATAGCAGTTAATTTATTTAAAGTAGTTGGATCCAAACATGTATTAGCATTTTGTACTGGATTTTGATCAGCAACAATCAAATCAAAATCTTTAGTTACACTTGCGCCATCTGCACCAGTAGCTTTAATAGTAACTTTATATGTTCCTACAGCAGTAGGAGTGGCTGTAAATGCTCCTGTACTAGAGTTAATAGTTGCTCCAGAAATATTTGGAGAAATACTAACTATAGACCAAGTCATAGGAGAAGTTAAACCTGTAGAAGTGAATGTATAAGAATAAGGTTGGTTAATGGTACCAATCTGCATACTGCCGTTAATAGCACCACTATTATTTTGAGTTGGATTATTAACAGTCCAATCAAATGTTTTAGTAGCAGTGCCACCATCGCTTCCGGTAACTTTAACATTTACTTGATAAGTTCCAGCTGTATTAGGAGTTGCTGTAAATGCTCCAGTTATTGAACTTACCGTAGCGCCACTAATAGCTGGTGTTACACTAACTAAAGTCCAAGTTGCAGGAGCAGCAAATCCAGATGTAGTATATGTATAAGAATATGCTTGTCCAGTTGTACCATTTGGCATTGCGCCAGTAATAGTACCAACTTGAGGATTAACAGGAGGTAATGGAGGATTTTCAATACCTGCATTTACCAACCATGAGAAGGTTTTGGTTACAGTAGCACCATCAGCTTGTGATGCCTTTACAGTAACTTGGTATGTAGTAGCTACGATTGGAGAAGCTGTAAACACACCACTCTTTGGATCGATAGTAGCACCATTAGCAGAAGGAGAAACACTAACTAAAGTCCAAGTTAGCGGACTTACTGCTCCAGTGGAAGTAAATCCATAGCTATAAGACGAGGTGGTAATGCCATTAGGCATACTGCCAACAATATCTAATGTCGCTAATGGAGCAGCCCCTACTTCCCAATCAAAAGCTTTAGTAATAGTTTGTCCATTTTGACAAACTGATTGAATGTTTACTTGGTATGTGCCAGCAGCATTTGGAGTTGCACTAAATGTTGCAGATTTAGTATCACTAGAAGCATTTAATATAGCCCCAGAAATATTTGGATTAATCGAGACAATACTCCATGTACATGGAACTTGAGGATTTCCCCCCAAACTTAAAGTTTGATTATAAGATTGACTAACCACTCCGGTAGAAAAACTACCGTCTATAGAAAGAGGGAATACAGAAGAGTAGTCTACCAAACTTGCTTGGATATGAACCTGAGCACATCCAGGATCATTATCTTGTTGCGCACCATAAGCCCAAGATGATTCCGGTGTAGAGTTAGAAGCCCAAGCAACGCCAGAGCTGGCACCACATGCACCACCTTCATTGCCATAAAATAACTGATTACCAACTTGAACATTTTGCAATAATTTACCAGATGGTAAATCTTGGGTTTCAACCCAACCGTGGAAGTTAGTAAAACCACCGTTGCTATTTATAACTGGACCACTACCTCCTTGGCTTGCCCATGGAGTACAAACAGTAGTAGACCCTTCAATTTGATAACAAATTCTAAAATCTTTTGAATAGTTAGGAGAAGGGTTGGTAATCCTTACTTTCATACAATCAATAGTATCACCAGTTGTTGGTTGAACAGTTATACCACCTGTGCTCCAGCCGCTTAAATTGCTAGAACATTGTGAAGGCAAACTTGGAGAAGTAGCATGTGCATCCCCTACTTGAAATTCCACAATCGGACTATCTAAAACAGTGTTACTAGAAGTTACAGGAGTTGTTGGAGTAGTAGGTGTTCCACCTCCGCCTCCACCAATACCAGTATCAACACAATCTTGCTCTGTAAGAAAATATGTATCCCAAACAGATGTAAGATCTTTTGTTTGCAAAGTTACATCACAAGCACTAAGATTAGCTCTATTAAATAGAGGGTTTAATTTTAGTCCTAAAATAGAAACTTGAGTGCCTGTAAATACAGTCAACCCAAAGACAAGAACCACCAAGGCTAATAAACTAGAAGCACCAGTCAAAACTTTATTGTTTTTGATCCATGCTCCGAGCTTTTTATTGGCGGGGTTTTTAGGCACCTGCGGTGTTTGAGGCTGATTGCTATCCCCTGGTGTTACTCCAGGAGGAACAATAAATCTTTGTTCGCTCATTGATTTTATTTAATTGTTTTTTTATTTTTATTTCGAAATTGAAATTTCTATATACTTATTATATCATGAATTTATTTTTTTTGCAAATACAAAACCAATAGATTGTAATATATTTATCCTTAACTATTTTTATGAACTATAAATTAGTAATTTTTACAGGAATCGGATTAGTTTTACTATTATTGCATAGCTATTCCCTATATCAGAGCTATAAATTTTCACACCATAGCGCGACGACTAATGGCTATGTTAGTAAGCTAAATGCTGGTGGGTCGCATCCAGAAATAACGTTCACAACCAAGGATGGACAAACTATTTCTTACCCGCAAAACGGTTTAATTTTTGGATATAAAGTAAATGATAAAGTTGAAGTGTTATACAATCCAAATACTCCCACAGAAGCAACTATAAAAAGTTTCGGTGCTCAATACGGATTTGAAGTACTAGGATTATTCTTAAGTTTATTTTTTATAATTTTTGGGATATTTGTTTAGCATAAAATTTTTACTTACTCTATGTGATTTTCATGAAAATAAAAAAACAGCCGTGAGGCTGTTTTAATTTTTAAGCTACAGGTTGAGCACAGAAAGCGCATCTATGTGCAGACACATTGATCTGACTCTTACACTCTGGGCATTCTTTAGTATTTACAGCTGAAGGCTTAGTCACCTTATCCATAAATTTTTTCATAGGTACTACTACAGCAAAGTATATTGCAGCAGCCACCATCAAGAAAGACAAAATGGCATTAATGAAATTTCCATAAGCAATACTATTATTGCCAATATGAATTGCTAGCGATGAAAAATCTGGCAATTGTGCCACAGCTCCAATCAATGGAGTTAAAATATCTGTGACCAAAGATGTAACCACTCCCCCAAAAGCTGCACCGATCACAACACCTACAGCTAGATCTACGACATTACCTCGTAGCATAAAATTTTTGAAACCTTCAAACATTTTATAAATTTTAATTAATGATAGATTTATTATATAAGCAATTATGAAAAGTGGCAAATTGTCCAATCATGCAAAGTCTGGTTTAATATAAGTATGAATATATTTGATTTCGGATTTAACAGGTATAAAATTTTTAACAAGAAAGTTACCACAAACAATATAGCGAGGATTGTAGCAGAACATAAAACTTCGTGGGATATAGTTACGCAAGAAGGAAAAGCTAAGGCTATAATAGGACAAACATTCCGTAAGCAAAGCCAAGCAATCGATTTACCAAAAATTGGTGATTATGTTTTGCTAGAAACCATCGCACCAAACAAATTTAAAATCGTAGATGTACTCCCCCGTTTTAGTGTATTAACTAGAACTAAAAGTTTAAAAAATAAAACACAAGTTTTAGCTGCAAATATAGATTGTGCGATTTTAACTTTTGGATTAGATCAAAGAATCAGCTTGCAAGATATTAGAAATTATATTTCACTGTGTGAGCATTCGAATATAGATCTTGTTATTGTGCTTACAAAACTAGATAAGATCAAAACCTCTAGCCTTTTTTCTACCCAAGTAAAATCCACTTTTAAAAATCATTTAGTATTTGAAATTAGTAATAAGACTGGTATAGGTATAAATAGTTTAAAAAACGTCTTAAGCAAAGATAAAACATATATTTTACTGGGACCATCTGGTAGTGGTAAATCTTCGTTGATAAATTACTTATTTCAAGAGTCCATTCAGCTAACAAAATCCACGAGCACAAAAGATGAACAAGGAAAACACACTACAACGAGCAGAAATATGTTTACTTTACCAAACGGAAGTATAATAATTGATTCCCCTGGACTCAGAACATTAGAAGTAAAGGACAATACAATTACATCTGATTTAAGCACTATTGAAGAACTATCCCTGCAATGCAAATTCAGTAATTGTGACCATCAAAAAAGTGATCACTGTGCAGTATTAGCGGCTTTAGAAAATAAAACTATTATCAAAAAAGATTATCTAGCTTTTATTCACCAAATTAATCCCCAAAAAACTTATAATAAAAAACGTTCTAGACGCTAGAACGTTTTTTATTTCTATTATTTAGATTTTTGATCGCGGTGTTTTATGCAACGACAGTTCTTTCCTATATATTCATTAAAAAATTCTGGACCGTAATCGTATAATAATTCTTCACCTGGCTTAATATTTCTTTTGGCTTTTATTTTAATTCTATTTCCATATTGTATCGGTTCGCAATTTTGCTTAATACAAGAATGATTGATATACCTAGCTAAATTTTCTCTACTACTACCATCAATCGTCCACTTGCCACCCAAAGAAAATAGATACTGCCCTGCTTTTTTATTTGCTTGTTCTTCTGTTAAAAGTGGTCCAACATATTCTATAATAAACTGTCCTTTTTTAATCGGTGCATTTGTATATAGACCAAGCCCAGAACTACCGCGCTTAACTTGTAAAATATCTCTTAAATCTTTATTTTTCTGTGATGCCATAAATTATTTAGCTAACAGTTCGTCAATCTTCTTTTTAAAGTCATCTTCGCTAATTACCTTAGCAACTTTTTCTCCATTAAAGAAGAAGCTAGGAGTCGCGTTAACACCAGCCTTAGTTCCATCGTCATAATCAGTATTAATAATAGAACTATATTGTCTATTAGTCACAGATGCTGTAAATTTATCTACGTCCAAACCTAATTGTGATGCATAGCCGGTAAAGATTGAGGTTGGATCTGCAGCAGTAGACCATTCATTTTGCTTTTCATAAAGCATATTATGCATTTCCCAATATTTACCTTGTTCCCCTGCAGCTTCTGCTGCCTCAGAAGAGATTTCGGCGTTAGGGTGAATTTCTTTTAAAGGAAAATTCCTAAATGCAAACATTACATTTGGATTATCTTTATACTGCTCCATGATCTTTTTAACAATGGGATGAGCTGCCCCACACGCAGGACATTGAAAATCTCCAAACTCAATTACCTTAACTTTAGCGTCTTTACTTCCAACAATATGAGTATTATCACGAAGCAAAGATTGACTATCCACTAACTTACCAGCGTCTTTAGGTTGAGGATTAGCGAATACTGCTAACAACACGCCACCTATTACAACTGCACCAGCAATTGCGATTAAAATTTTAGCTTCTTTGGTCATAAAAATATTTTTGTGCAATTAATAATAAAATCAAAATGGTTACGATTCCAACAAGTCCAAGTTGCGGAATATCCATAAATCCAAATAAATGAATAAAGTTAGAAGTACAAGAAACACCGGAAGTACAAGGTGCCACAGCCTCTGGTATAACTTTATAATAAAGAAGGTTGTGATATATAGAAATAACCACCCCAACTACAGTTAAAGCTATAGCAGGCTTTAATAAAACCTTTTCTTTTAGGTATATAGCATAGCCTAAAATAATAACTTGAGGATATATAGCGATTCTCAAAAACCAGCATAAAGTGCATGGTGGAAATTTTAAGACTTCGCTAAAATACAAACTTCCCAACGCTCCCACAAGAGCTGCTGCCCAAGCTAAATATAACGAATTTTGTTGTATGAATTTTTTCATATGATTAATTATAGCATAACAATAAAGTTGACCTGAACGCTTATTATAAGTATAATATATCTACTAATTTTCATTTTAGGAGGAAATATGAAAGCACATATTATTTGTTTTGAAGGAGCATCTTTAGTAGATGGCTTTACAATACATCCCAGGTTAATTTTGGTTATTCCTCATCGAAGATATATTAAAGGAAATTTAAATGCAACAGATCAAGCATACTTAGCAATTGAAAAACGTCGTTCAATCTATGGACCTATTGGTATCTATACAACAGAAATTTGGTTAGATTTAGAAAATAATAGATTTAATCGCAACACACTTCTGATTAGCCCTCTTACAGAAATTGAAATTGTTCACCATAAAAATATTGAAATTGCCCCTGAACTATTTAGAGATCTAGACAGAATAGAAAAAAATCGAAATTACAATCAGCAGTTAATTAATACTAATTCAAAAAAAATGTTTGATAAAATTTTTCCTGATGATTGGATTTACCTGACAACACACCGCTCGATTCGCAAGGCAAAAATTTTTCCTACAGAAAATTGTGCAGTATAAATAAATCTATTCCCTACTTGATATAGTAGGGTTTTATTTTTTATTGAAATTATTTTCAGATTTTCTTGTCCACTTTAATATATTGACGAATATTTATAAAAAGAATAAGATATAATCTTAAACCAAAAAAACAATTTACTTTGCCTTGGGTTTAAGCTGGGCACAAGGACAATACTATGAGACTGCTGGTGGTCTCGGACGATTTTGTATTCGCCGAACAATTAAAGTATTGCTTAGAAACCAATTACTATTCTGTTGATATTGGTAAAGGTTCTGAGCAGGGTTCATATTGGGCACGAACTACAGAATATGATCTGATTATCATTGATCATAATTCTAAAACCCATGCGGGAGAAATAGCTAAAAATCTTCGCGATAAAAATAAATTAATGCCAATCTTGGTGATCGTGCAAAAACTAAGTAGCAAAGAAGCAGTAGAGTTGTACAACTCTGGAATTGATGACTATGCATCAAAATATATTCCTCAAGTTGAAATTACAGCTAAAGTCAGAGCACTGCTTCGTAGACCAATTACTTATACTCCGGAAATTTTTAAGGTTGATGATTTAATTTTAGATAGCACTAGTTATCAAGTTTCTAGAGGCAACAAAACCATATATCTGACAAGAAAAGAATTTGCTTTGTTAGAATATATGTTAAGATTTTCTGGCAGAGTGCTTTCACGCACGGATCTTATCGAGCATGTTTGGGATATTAATGCGGATTTATTTTCCAACACCTTAGAAACACACATACTAAACTTGCGCAAAAAAATTGAGCACCCAAATAAGCCCAAGTTAATACATACTATTAGCGGACGGGGTTATAAATTAGCTATTACTTAATCATATTCCATATTAAAATAGACATTGACCATTGCTCATTTTTCTTTTATAATTATTAATTATAAGTAAATAAGAATTTAGTATATGATCAACTTTTTTCGCAATTTTAAAGGCTTTATGGCTTGGATTGGGCAAAAAATATCCAAATTTGCATGGTGGATTGTTGCAGTGATTTTGGGAATTGCAGTGATTTTTTCTGGTATCGCAATTGCTAAAAAAATTAACAATGACAAATCTAAAAATGATACTTCATCTGTAGAAGTTGCACAAACTTTTGAACCATCTATCAGCACCCCATTACCAGCTGATGTAAACAGTTCTAGTACTAATACAGAGACCGTGCAAAACTCTAACCAAATAGTGACTGATTTCTCAAGCACTACTACTTACACCGCCCCTCAAAATACAGAGATAGCAAACACAAGTGAAGCAACTGCAGTAAATAATTATAAAGCTCCTACAAGCGGAATTAACCCTTCACAACCACTTCAATATAAAAACTCTGATTTACAGTTCCGTGCCAGCTTACCTGCCAATACATGGGCAGACGAACAACCTGGCTTAGTAAGCTTTTCTAAATCAGGTAATATATTATTTTCTGTTTCAGTTACGAAAAACTATTTAGGAGAAATATCTGATATCTACGAACAATTAAAAGCAAGTCCTGATATTAAAAATTTGTCTAGCACGACTTTTGAAAATAAGTCAGCTATAAAATTCTACACTGGAAATTCAACAGGCATCGCTGTAATAGCAAATAATAACCTTTACTACATAATCGGCACTCCTAGCTATTACAAAAATATGGCTTTCTAAATTTAAATAAAAACTCCCAATCGGGAGTTTTTATTATTACACAACAAGTTCTGGATTACCTTGTTGGTCAAAGTTAACAATATAAACAGGCAAACCACTTGCTAATGCCTCTAAGGTATTTTTTAGCTGAACCGCAAATACATCATCCAAAGCCTTTGCTATGTCTACTTGTTCTGAAACTATACCATGTCCTGCTAGTTTTTCTTGTAATACTTTTGATAATCTTTCTAATTGTTTTTGATGGATCGATTGCTGGTATACAAAGACTTCTTGTAAACCACTACCTGTTTGCAACAGAGGTCTAATACTGAATAAATCAGAAGACACAACCACAACCGCAGATTCTTTATGATCTCCTTCCAAAACTACCTGATGTCCGCCTTGATTGATAATTTCTGGAAGTTGTTCGAATAAATAGTCAACTTGATCTTGATTAACTAAATATTTTTGTGCGTTATTTTTGGCAAGTTTAATGTGTCCACAACCCATCCCAGCCGGCTGGTTATCATGCTGTGCGTGCTTATCAGTATGAAAACAAAATTTATTCAATCCCCCAACTACTTCTGCTACAGACTCTATAATATCGCTCATGGGAAGATCTAGCTCAAGTTGATTAATAGCACCAGCTGCTACTAATACATCTCCAGCATCACCACCAGGTTTTGCCACCGCTGGAAAATTTTCCATATCTTGGTAACGACCATCAACACATCGGCTAAGTAAATTTTCTGGAGTTATTACAAACTTTGCTTGGCTAGCAAATTCTAAAACCTGTTCTTCATTCATGTATTTGTATATTAATTTTAAAAAGTGAAATTATTTCATCACTATTGAGTTTATAGAAATTTTCAAAGTAGGTCAAAAAAAACGAGCTATTTTTATAGCTCGTAATTAAATTATGCCGATTGTGTATTAATCATCTTGTTAGAATAAATTGAAAACTCTGATGAAACTTGATCCCAAATTCCACTATCAATATGATAGGTTTTTTTGCCTTTTTCTGGCATTGAGGATTGTTCATAGTTGATATGCATCCATAAAATCATTTCTAAATTTAAAAATTTTGCTTCAATGTTTTTCTTTCCGGCAATTAAATTTTTAACACACTCATATAATCCATAACCGGCGTGCTTGGCTGCAGCACAAGGATAATGCCCAATATTAATAACTCGCTTTTTCTTACGGGTCAAACCAATTTTTTGTTCTATCATACCAAGCTCTAATTGAATTTCAGCAAGCAAAGTATAATTTAACTTTTCTGTATTTAAAGGAAAATTTGGATCAAAATAATACGGAAGCCCAAATAATTTCAACTCAGACTCTTGTGGGTCGTTTTCAATTTTTTGCCAAATTTTTGCCCGGTGATTGTCAACATCTCTCTTAATTACAAAGTCTGAACAAATACCAACCCCTATTGGACCATCTACGACTAACTTATTTGTATTTATTGTTCTAAACAAAGTTTGATTCTGTCGTGCATGTAAAACAAATTCAAGATCTAAACCTGTAAACGGCATTTTATTAATCCTCCAAAAAATTTTATTGTTTTTCAACTTTATTATTTTACTCTTTTCTGCGAAAATATCAAGAGAGCAGTTAATAATAATTTTTGTCCAAAATGACCAAATTTGAACGGATTTTAGCTAAATTTGATTACCAATACCCAGCTAGTTTAATAGCGACTGAACCCTCAAACCCAAGAGATAATGCAAAACTTTTGATTTATGACCGCGAAACCAAAACGATTGCTGAAGACATATACAAAAACATAACTAAATATTTACCAACAAACAGTGTCCTTGTCCTAAATCAGACAAAAGTTATACCTGCAAGATTTGAGATAACCAAGCCATCAGGAGGCAAAGCCAAGTTGCTATATCTAAGACATGATGACAAAAGTATTTTTTGCTTATCTGATAAAAAACTAGTTATAGGTAGCGAAATTTCTGCAAACAATAAAATCAAATTTGAAGTGAAAGAAAAACTGGGAAGCGAATACAAACTTTCTCCTAAATTTCCAATTCATAAATTTATTTCTATCCTGCAAAAAATTGGCAACACACCACTACCTCCATACATTAAAAATAGCAAGCTTACCAATAATAAATTATACAATCAATATAATACAGTATTTGCCAAAAATCTTGGATCTGTTGCAGCACCGACTGCAAGCCTGCACTTTACCAAAGCCTTGCTTAAAAAAATTGAACAATCAGGTATTGCAATAAAGTATATAACCCTGCATGTTGGACTTGGTACATTTGCCAGCCTTAATGAAGATCAAATAAAAAACAAGGCTTTGCATTTTGAACATTATGAAATAGAACAACAAACAGCTAAATATCTAAACGAAGTCAAAAAATCTGGTAAAAAAATTGTTGCGGTTGGCACCACCGTAGTTAGAACATTAGAGTCAGCAGCTAAATCTAAAGATATATTAAATACATTAAGTGGCGAAACAAATCTATTTATAGATGAAAATTATGAACCTAAATTTGTCGATTGCTTAATTACCAATTTTCATGTTCCTAAATCTAGCCTAATGATGTTAGTGAGTGCATTTACAAAACGAAGCATTTTATTAAGCTTGTATAAATACGCAATCAATAAAAAATATCGCCTCTTTAGCTTTGGAGATGGCATGTTAATTAAATGATAAACAATCACTATGTATACGCTTCGTACAAAATTGAAAGATCAAATTGTTGCAGAATTTTTGCCTCCTGTTAAAAAGTCCAAACAAACTAAGGTAATCATTATACTCGATGGCATGCCTACAGTACCTAGCAAAAAATCATTATTAGAATTTTTTAGCAAAAAAGGTTTTTGGGTATTTCATCCTAGATACAGAGGTACATGGGAAAGTGGAGGTTCTTTATTTCAGTACTCCCCTGCCAAAGACGTTAAAGATGTTATAGATGGTATATATAACGGCTTTACTAGTGCAACAGATATGGATTACCAAAAACAAAAGCACTATAAGCTAAAGCCAGACAAACTAGTAATTATAGGCACAAGCTTTGGAGGACCAGCCGCACTATTAAACAGCTCAGATGCAAGAGTTGATAAAGTTATAGCTATAAGTTCTGTTATTGACTGGAACAAGCCAGGAAAAGCCGAACCAATAGATCAGTTAATTGAATTTACTAAAATATATTTTGGTAACGGGTATAGAGTATTTAAAAACGGTTGGGACAAAATCCAGTCTGGGCAATTCTATAATCCAATAAACAATATAGAACAAATTTCTGGTGCAAAAACTTTATTGATCCATGCAAAATTTGATCCCGTATGTAAATATAGCGAAGCTAAAAAATTTGCACAACTTACCAACTCCCAATTTGTTGCAATAAATAGTAAAGACCATTGGGGTTTAAGCAATCTAATGAATCAAAAATATTATAAATTAATTTCTAAGTTTATTAATACAAAATAATATGCAAAAGAAACATTACGCCATTTCGATTATCACAGTGCTCATACTAGGCTGGGCTCTTTGGCAAATTTTACCCCATACTGCCAACTCCCCGGAGAGCACGAATCAATCTTCTAACGAGCAGAAATACGAAAGCATTAATGGCACTCTAGTATCTGAAAATATTTCTCAGCAAAAACCTCTTGCAGTTGTAATTGAAAATCACCCTAGCAGCAGACCACAATCCGGACTAAGCGATGCAGATTTAGTATACGAAACTTTAGCTGAAGGTGGAATTACCAGATTTTTAGCAATATTCCAAACTAAACAAATTGATAAAATAGGTCCTGTAAGATCTGCTCGTAGTTATTTTGCTAGTATAGCAAACTCCCTAAATGCTTTATTTGCACACGCAGGTGGCAGCGATCAAGCTTTAGCAGAATTGAGCGCAAATAAGTATCCAAATTTATTAGATATAAATCAATTTACGTATGGGGACTATTTTAATAGAGATTCATCACGGCAAGCTCCACATAACCTATATACATCAAGTCAAAGTTTGAATTCAATACTTAACAAAAATAGTTCCAACAATTGGAACAAAATTAAACTTTTCAATTTTAAAGCCACTGCCACGTCAGACCTTAAAACAGAGGTTACAAATATTACATTGCCCTTTTCTACCGATCAGTTTAAAGTAAGTTATAAATTTGACCCAACAACAAACTCTTATCTCAGAAGCGTCAATAACCAACCACAGATAGATAAAAATAATAACCAGCAAATTAGCACCAAAAACATTTTAGTACAACTAGCTAACATCACACCAAACGATGACGAAAAAGGAACTGTAGATATAAATCTAAAAACCAGTGGTCCTTGCTATTTATTCCATGCCGGGATTTATGAGTCCTGCACTTGGAAATATGTAGACAGTAAAGTTATCTTTACCAAAAATGACGGGACGGATTTGTTTTTAGAACCTGGACAAACTTGGATAGAAATCTTCCCACGAAATAAACAGAATGAAATCAAATGGAATTAAATAATAAAGAAAAGTGGTTTGTAGAAGCCGGTCAGGTAGCGAGCAACTCCAAATGCTTAAAAGCTAAGTGTGGTAGTGTAATCGTAGATGCGGAGGGCAATATTATAGGACAAGGCTATAATGGACCTGCCGGTAACGAAACCAATAGATGTAACGACAAATATATATTTCCAGAAAATAATAAGTATGACGTCACTTGCTGTGTTCACGCTGAAGTAAGAGCTATTCATGATGCCATGATACATCATCCTAATAAAATTAAAGGTGCAACTTTATATTTTATGAGGGTTGATAGCAACAACATGCTAACCAAAGCAGGTGTTCCCTACTGCACACTATGCAGCAAGGAAGCACTGGACAGCGGACTAGAATATTTTGGACTATGGCATGAAGATGGTATTAAGCTGTATAATACAAAGGAATATAATAATATTTCTTATCAATTTTTTAAAGATCAAAACTTATGGAAATTAAAATAAATCAAAAGGCTCCAGATTTTTCTTTACCAGATCAAGATGGTAATAAACACAAACTATCCGATTACAAAGGACAATGGGTTTTACTCTACTTTTATCCTAAGGATGACACCCCAGGTTGCACTACCGAAGCATGTATTTTACGAGACAATTTTCCTGCTTTCAAAAAAATCAAAACTAAAGTTTTTGGCATTAGCGTAGACAGTGTTGCAAGCCATAAAAAATTTGAGACTAAATACAAACTCCCCTTTACACTTCTTGCGGATGAAGATAAAAAGATTGTAGAAAAATATGGTGTATGGCAAGAAAAAAGCATGTATGGAAAAAAGTACATGGGCACTGTTAGAAATTCTTATCTCATCAACCCAGAAGGTAAAATTGTTAAAATTTACGAAAAAGTTAAACCAGCTATGCATGCGGAAGAAGTCTTAGCAGATATAAAATCTTGGAGTAAAAAATAACTTATTTGAAACCGGTGACAAAAAACCTAAGTAAAATTCTACGCTTAATAATAGATAGTTAAATACCTTAGATTTTGTTATAATTAGCA
This sequence comes from uncultured Candidatus Saccharibacteria bacterium, assembly GCA_964631145.1. GTDB lineage: Bacteria > Patescibacteriota > Doudnabacteria > UBA920 > UBA920 > UBA920. The sequence goes on along the minus strand of CAZVXT010000003.1, from coordinate 68,495 downwards.
AGAATTGATTCAATTTTATGAAAAAACATGTAAATATTACCGTTTTTGGAAGACTACAACACAGCGGATTACGATTCTTAATTGTTGAAAAAGCTCTTGAATTAAACATTGCAGGTAAAGTCTATAATTATGATAATGATAAATTATCATTAGAGGTAGAAGGAGAAGTTGAGGACTTACAAAAATTGCTAAAATGGCTACACAGCAAACCAGAAAATATTCAAATAAAAACAGTTGATTATAAATCAACTGAGGGACTAAAAAACTTTGAAAATTTTGAAGCTGAATGGTTTGTGTAAATAAAATAAAAACCCTGCGTGATTGTGGCTATTGCCGCAAGTCTGCAGGGTTTTAAAGTAAGTGCTTATGCATTAGTTATATTTAATTTATATACAGGTATCGCACCTGAGGGCTTAAACTTTATTTGCCTAGCACTTTTTCTGAACTAACTCTTTTTGCATCTATAATGTTTCTTTTAATTCCTTACACCTTTATAATACTCCTTTAAATAATAAGTTCAATACTTTTTGGCAAGTTTTATTTGGCTTAATTAAGCTATATTAGGACTTATCCACCTAAAAATAAAAAAAACCGCTAATTTAGCGGTTTAATTATTAGTAGTCTTTTAGCTTATAACTTTCTGGATGTTCTTTGATTCTTTCTAATGCTTTAGCTTCAATTTGACGAATACGTTCGCGGGTTACACCAAATTCTTCACCAACTTCTTCTAACGTATGAGTGACACCATCTTCTAGACCAAAGCGAAGCTTCAAAATCTTTTGCTCTCTTGGATCAAGATCTTTAAGTATCTCTTCTACGTATTCTTTAAGCAACTGTCTTCCCGCCATTTCTGTTGGTTTTGGTTTATCTTCATCTTCAATGAAATCTTGTAAATAAGAACTTTCGTCGTCATGACTATCTTCTCCCACTGGTGCATCAATAGAAACGGTTTCTTGAGAAATCTTTTTAAGATGATAAACTTTTTCTACTTCAATTCCCATCTCTGCAGCAATTTCTTCTGGCAATGGCTCACGTCCAAGATCTTGAACTAACTGTCTTTCTGCCTGAGCATACTTATTAAGAGTTTCTACCATATGAACCGGGATACGGATAGTGCGACTTTGATCAGCTAAAGCCCTGGTGATGGCTTGGCGAATCCACCATGTGGCATAAGTTGAAAACTTATAACCTTTAGTCCAATCAAATTTTTCTACAGCACGGAACAAACCTAAATTACCTTCTTGAATTAAATCCAGCAAACCCAAATTACGCCCCATGTATTTCTTAGCTATAGAAACCACCAAACGCAAGTTAGCTTCTGTCAGTCTTCTGCGAGCAGCTTCATCTCCTCTAGTAATTCGCTTTGCTAAATCAATTTCTTCTTCAGACTTCAGCAAAGGCACTTTACCAATTTCGCGCAAGTACATTTGGATAGAGTCATCATAAATATCGCCCAAATCAAATCCTTCTAAGAGTTCATCTTTTTTACTTTTACCCTTATCATCTTCATCTTCTGGTTTGGTTAGTTCCCAAACACTAGCAACCTCTTGATCGACAATTTCTATACCATTTTCTTCAAGAGTATCCATTACTCGCTCTACTAAAGCAACAGCATCTTCCAAATCAGGAAAAACATGCAATAATTCCGCTTCCGTAACGAACCCACGAACCTGTCCTTTAGTCATCAAATTGTCCAAGCTTTCCTTTAAACGAGCGCTCTCTTCATCTGTTAAAATTAACTTCGCTTTGCGTTTCGCAGGAAGTTTTTTACTAGTTCGTTTTTTTGCTGGAGACAATACTTGCTTGCTAACCGCAGTTTTAGTTACAGATTTTATAATAGGCTTTGCCACAGTCGGCTTTTTTGCGACTGGTTTAGCAACTTTTTTAGCTACAACTTTTTTTACGACTGGTTTAGGAACAGCCTTTTTCGCTATCTTTTTAGGCATTGCAGCCTTTTTAATTTCTTTTTTCTTCGCAGGCATTTATAAAATAATAATTAATAACACAAAGCAATATTTTTAATTAAACAGTAAAAGGCAAGAGAATTTCTTCTCTGCTATTGTTTATACTATTTAATTGCAATTTTATTTCTGTTTCTAAGCCGCGTTGAGCTTGTTTTCTAGTTGAAAGCGTTCTGTGCTTTTGGTATTAAAAGCAACGCCCAGCTCTTTTATAGCTTCTAAATTTTTGTTGAGTTCAGCTTGTTTTAAAGCGATAGTTATTGCGGTCAATTCTTTATTAAGACCAGCTCGCTTAAATAAATAAAAGCTCTTTTTTAACTCGCGCATTAACGCCAGTTGATTGTTGTTTAGGTTTTCTAATAAAGATTCTACCACAAAAGTTGCCTCGCCTGCAAATACAGAATTCTGAATATTTTGACCACCTAAATTGGCGGTAATGCTCAAAAATAATGGTTTAGCATCGTCGCTAAAATAATCTGTCGACAAACCCTCGCTCATTACTAAGTTTTTAAAGTCCGGAATTACCAAAAGTCCCCCGATAATCTCCTTTTCCCAAACATGTTCAGTACTAGATTTATCAGAAACTACAAGAGAGTCTTCTGCCCTAGACAAAGTTTTGTAAGATTGATCACTCTCCTGCTTAAGAGCAGTATTTAAAGCAGTAATGCTAATAGAAAAGTCTTGATTAATTTTTTGCGTATAATGATCAGCTTGCAAAGGATCCTTTATCAATCTAATAATTGGCAATATATAATCTGTAATATAACGCTTTTGTTCTATGCTTCCCAAGGCAAAATTATCCTGGGCTAATTGCAAATAATAATCTAAAACTCTTAAAGCTCCATCAATTAATTTTTGCCATGTAGCAGGTGATTTTTTGATTACTTCATCTGGATCTTTTGCTGCTCCGTAATTTTTACTACTAATCACTCGAATATCAAAATCCAAAGGTACTGCCAAAAGCACTGCTCTATATAATGCATTTTGCCCTGCTTCATCTCCGTCAAATGCAAAAATAATTTGATTAGTAAATCTTTTTAAAAGCTTTAGTTGTTGCATAGTTAAAGCAGTTCCACTTGTAGCAACTGTTGTGTCAAAACCAGACTGGTGTGATGAAATACAATCCATCTGCCCTTCTACAACTACAACCTGATTCTTTTTTCTAATCTGATCTTTAGCAAAATTCAAACCAAACATTATTTTGCTTTTGTTATACAAAGCCGTTTCTGGAGTATTAATATATTTTGCAGTATTGCTATCGGATCCAGGCAAAACACGTGCAGTAAACCCTACCACAGAACTATTAATATCATAAATTGGAAACATTACTCTACCGCGGAAGCGATCAAATACTTTTCCTTTTTCAGATTTATACAAAATCCCGGCTTGCAAACCTAAGCCTTCAGAAACTTTTTTAGTAGATAGTGCTTTTAGTAATTGGTCATAACTATTTGGTGCAAAACCTATTCGCCATTTAGCAATAGTGCCCGGATTAAGACCGCGTGAATGCAAATATTCTAATGCAGGCTTGCCATTAGGAGCAGAAAGTTGCTTTTCATAAAAGCTAGCGGCAAAATTATTAATCCTAGACAGCTGAGCAACCAATTGCTTTTGAGCATCTGTACTACCAGAAGGTTGTCTGCTTAGCTCCACCCCTGCACGATCAGCAAGCTCCTTGAGTGCGTCAATAAATTCTAGATTTTCATAACGCATAACAAATCCAAAAATATCTCCTCCAAGACCGCAACCAAAACAGTGCCAAATTTGCTTCGCTTGAGAAACCATCAAACTTGCAGACTTTTCATTATGAAAAGGGCACACTGCTTTGTAGTTTGTGCCGCTTTTTTTGACTGGAATATAGCCAGAAATTACATCAATAATATCTAGTTTATCCTTAATAATTTGTAGATCTGTTTCTGCCATTCTATATTCATTTAACCAAGAAATTGGATTTGAAGCAAACCAAGACGACCTCGACAAATAGTCTAAAAGATGCTAGAATTATGAAGATTTATATTTATGGAGAGGTCGCATAGTGGTCTAGTGCGCTCGCTTGGAAAGCGAGTAACTCGCAAGGGTTCGGGGGTTCGAATCCCCCCTTCTCCGCCAGTAATTTTTATACCACATTAGTGGTATGAAAATTATTGGTGATAAATGTGGGATGAGAAAATAGCTTTCAAGTTGCCAGTGGCAAGTTGAAAGCGTCAGAGCCTACCGTAGCGTAAGTCGACGAAACACAATGAGTAAAATAAACGAATGTGTTGAGGAGACTAGCGTGAGGGAGGAGAATCCCACCTTCTCCGCCATTAACTTAATCAATATTTAACAAGACAACTCATAATCATAGAAAGGATATTATGGCAAAATCTCAACTAAACAACTTAAGCAAGCGTCAAATTCTTGAAAGTTTGATGTACGAACAAAATCAAAGCAATGCAACATTATCTAGACTTGTTACTGCCGTTGCACGCACTGCAGGATTAGATCCAAAAAAGCTAGCAGAACACTTTATAGACGATAAAGCTAATCAAGAATTTATCGACATCTTCAACACCGAAGTTAAATCTCAACATTTAACTGCTCATGCCGATGAAAGCAAAATCGCTAACACCGAACAAGCTGTGGAAGAGAGCGAAAAAGACGAACAATCAGAAGAAGAAAAATAAATTATTTTATTAACAAATAATGCAAATCAAAAAAGATCTAAAATCTTACTTTGCCATGGGCTTTGCTCCTCTGTTAGTATTTTCTTTTCATGTTTTTGTAACCACAATTGGCATATACAGTGTATGGAGATGGTTTGATACACCTATGCATTTTTTGGGTGGATGCGCTATTGCAATATCTAGTTATTTTTTTCTAGAACACATAGACCAAAAACACATTATTACCAAATCCAGAGCCATAGAAATTTTAATCATTCTTGCTTTTGTATGTTTAGCTGCTGTAATGTGGGAACTAGCAGAATACGCAGGAGACTTCTTTTTAGGAAGCCATATGCAACCAAGTGTTTATGACACAATGAAAGATCTCACCATGGGTATGAGCGGAGGTATTATCACAGGATTAATCTTAGTAAATATAAAACGTCGTAAATAACCCATACTCATTTTATACAATAAAACCGCTTATATAAGCGGTTTTATTGATTGACAAATACTATGATATATGATAAAATTAATACAATTATTTTCTATTTATGTTAGGGAATAAAAATTAAGTTTGGAGGAAATTATGTATTTTAATATTAGTTATAGATTAATTAGTGGTGAAGATATTGGAATCAATCCAATTTATGACAAAGGTCAGCCAAAACAAATGATAGCATTAGGTGGTGCGGATTGGGGAAAAGACTCTGTTAATCCGTTGTCAAAATACCATACCGGAGACATCTTTATAATAAATAAAGTTGGTGGCGGAGCTTTTCGCTACAGATTAACACATGTTAAAACTTCAAAACAAGTATTAATAAGTTCGAGTGACTCATTTAGCTCATCTGTTTTATATGATTTTTTTGAATGGGAAAAATTTCAAAATTTAAAATCTCAAGACTTAAAAATAAGAGATAATAATTTAATAGATCGCTTAAAAAATGAAAGAAACTTATTAAGAAACATCTTAACAGATCAGGGAATAAGAGTAATTACCACAGAGCAAGCAAAACAAATTGGTTTGAATATTGCAGCAAGTAATTAAAAAACCAAAACGCGGAAAATTTTATCCGCGTTTTTTATTTTATCTAATAAAATGGCTTCGATTAATTTTTATTTTACCGTAATAGCTTGCACCAAATTCATACGCTCACCTAAAGGACTACCTGCAACCAAAACAGCTTTTTGACCTTTATTAATTAACTTAAGTTTTTTAGCTTCAGAAACAAAATGGTTTAATAGACCTTCAACATTTTTTAGAGCTTTTAAACTATCTACGAACAAAGGAGTAACACCCCAAACCAAACACATTTGCCTGTATACTTTTGCTCGATCTGTCATCAAAATAATTGGTGCCACAGGACGTTCGCGAGAGATAAATCTTGCAGTATAACCGCTTTCGCTAGTTCCAATAATAGCTTCTGCTTCTACACCTAGCGCTAATTGTTCGACTGCGCCGGCTATTAATGAAGCTTTATAGTCATCCATATTATCGCCATCAAACGGACCGCGCATCACATCATCATATGGAGAATTTTCTGTTGCTTGAATAATACGCGACATTTCACTAACTGCTTCTACAGGGAAGCTTCCAAAAGCGCTCTCACCTGACAACATCACAGCATCAGCTTGGTCAATAACAGCATTAGCCACATCCGAAACTTCTGCTCTAGTCGGGCGAGGGTTACGGATCATAGAATCTAACATTTGAGTAGCTACAATTACCTGCTTAGCCACTGCATTGCATTTTGCAATTATAGACTTCTGAATTAACGGAACTTGTGAATCATCAACTTCTACACCCAAATCGCCTCTAGCCACCATAACTGCATCGGTCACTGCCAAAATTTCATCAAATTTTTCTACCGCTTCTGCAAGCTCAATCTTAGCAACAACCAAGGGACGCATTTTATCTTTTGGCAAAAACTTGTCTATATATTTATTAATTTGATCGATGTCTTTTTTATTTCTTACAAAAGAAAGAGCAACAAAATCTACATCATTTTCCAATCCAAATTTTAAGTCATTAATATCTTTCTTTGTAAAAATTGGAAAAGTTATTGTACTATCTGGCAAGTTTACACCTTTATGAGAACGGATTTCTCCAGTAGTAACTACTGTACAAGTAATTTCTTTACCACTTACTGACTTTACCACTAATTCTAAAATTCCGTCCTCAATTAAAATCCTCTCTCTTGGCTTCACAGAACTACTAATATCATAATCAAGAGGAACCTCTTTTCCCAAAACCACGGTCTGACCTTTTTTGATTGGAAAAGGTTTTTCTAAACTTCCGATTCTAATTTTTGGACCTTGCAAATCTTGAAGTATTGCTACAGGTGTTTTTAACTTGGCGGATACTTCACGAATATTTTTCATTAACTGCAAATGGTTATCATAAGTGCCGTGGGAAAAATTTAATCTCGCCACATTCATTCCACTCTTTATAAGTTGCTCTAAAATTTTTGGACTCTCTGATGCCGGTCCAATAGTGCATACAATTTTTGTTCGTTTCATTTAAAAATTTCTTACTTTCTTTAAAATACCTATAAATTATAGCAAAAAATAAAAAATAGACGAAACTATATTGTTTCGCCTAAAAATATTATTTATCATCATCTAATAAAGATGGTTCACCTAAAGATTCTTGATATTGTTCTGCCACAACAATAAAGGATGAATATACTGGATTATTGCTCTGAGCTTTTTGTGCCTGCTTCCGACCTTCGACAATTGCTTCACTTAAGTTATTTGCGTTTTTAATTGGTCTAGCATCCGGCACAAGTCCAATCAAAATTAAATGAAATTTCATCTTATACCCCCTAAATTTTTCTTATTATATCAAAATCTAAAGTAAAAATCAACTAATCAAAATAAGCTTTGCTGTTTGGGTTTTAGATTCATACTAGACCTTTCTTCAGCAGAATAAATCTGAATTTTACCAAACTCTCCATCATACCCACCTTTCAGCACAACTTTACCTTCCCTAACTCGCAATATGCTTTGAGCAATATTCTGCTCTGTAATTTTAACCAGTTCTTCTTCTGGTAAATCTAATAAAATCTCAAACTCTGAATGCCGTTTAGTTAAAGTATTATACGCAGCAGCAACTTTTTTGCTTGTGACACCAACCCCATAAGTATCTGCTATAACTTCTTCAAGAGGTACAATAGACTTAAATGGTATAGCATTAGCAGGTACAAACCCAAGATCACGAGAGCCTAAATCAGCCACCCTAGACATTACACCGCGTAGAAGCTTCTTGCCGCACACAGGACACAACCCTCCCAATTTTCTAGTTTTATCCGGGGTACAAGAAAATTGACAATCTCGATGCCCATCCAAATGATATTTACCTTCCTCAGGGAAAAATTCTATCGTGTATAAAAATTTATTTTTATCTTGAGAATATATTGCATCAAAAATATTTTTATATGACATCTCTGCGATTTCTAAAACATTTGCCTCACGTCCTAACTTTCGAAGGCTATGAGCATCGGAATTAGAAACTAAAGCAATGTTATCCAAAAATGGAATCTGCCAATTCATTAAAGGATCACTAGATAACCCTGTCTCTATAGCTTTAATTTCTGAAGACAAATTCCCAAAGGCTTCTTCTAAATTATCAAATCCTGATAGAGAGCCGAAAACTCCAAAATGAGGTGTCCATGCATGTGCAGGAATTAGCTGCATCGAAGCATCAGAATCTTTGCAAATTTTTAATAACTCATCGCATGGTACACCCATAATCGGTCTACCATCAGACTTTAAATTAACTCCGCGATCTTCTAACTTCTTAATAAATTTTTTCGCTATCACAAAGCTAGGGGCAAACACTAAGTTATGAACCCTGCACACCTTGTCTCCTTGTTTGTATATAGAAGCAAGTTCAGCACCTAATAAAAACCTAATATTTGTAGAAGAGTTTTTGATCTTAAATAAGCCAAATTCTGCTTCTTCTAAATTTTCTTCTAACATTTTAAGCCAACCCGGATGCGTAAAATCTCCAGTAGACAATACTGAAATGCCTTTTATTTTTGCCCAGATTTCCAAATTTTTTGGTTCCAAATCTTTACTACACGCACGAGAATATTTGGAATGGATATGTAGGTCTAAAATTATTTTCATAAATTATTGAGAAATAATATACAAGCTTTTTTCTGAAGCCCACACTTCTAAACTAGATATATGGAACACACGTGCTCCTATTTTTTTTATTTCATTTTTTTGATCAATAGATAAAGTTAGATTAGAAACTTTACGATCAGAGTAATAACCTATTGCCAAATTTTTATATTCTAATCTGGTGTCATAAATATCAAAGTCTGTGTGATAGTTTTTTAAAAATAAACCTACTTTCTTAGTATCTAAATCTCTAATAGAATTTTCTGCTTTTGATATTTTGAATGCATTATAATTCAATCCTAAATATACGCAAATGAAAATTAATACCACAATAATTGCTGTGTGCATATATTTTGGTACATATTCTATTAATTTTGTCCAGCTACATGCAACAGAAATTACCAAAAACGGGATAGCAGGAGTAATATATGCTGGTAATTTTGTATTAGAAGCGCTAAATAACAGCAATAAAACTATAAATGGCATGATGGCAAAATACCAATCCCTGTTCTTAACTCCTTGGATAATTGATGTCACAAACCCTAGCCCAAAAATAAAACTACTTATAGGATAATATATAAATATCATTCTAATAAATGTTGTAAAAGGCTGCCCATTATGTTCCAAATTTGTAGTCGCCCTATCTAAAACGTGATAAATAAAATAGTTTTGCCAAAAGCTAGTACCAGCGATGTATGTACTATATATATGCCAAGGAGAAGCAATAATAAAAAACGTCAGCACCGCTACCCAAAAATACTTCTCTTTAAAAGTAAGCACTAGTTGCTTTTTAAATAGCAAAATTAAGCCGAAAGCTGGCAATAAAAATAGTCCGACTATATTTTTAGTTAACACTGATAATGCCAAAACCAGTCCCAACCAAAGCCAATAATTTTTATTTTCAAATGTTTTATAAAATAAAATCATTTGTAATAATATCAATAGCGCCACCAAACTATCAAACTGCAAAAAATAGCTAGCACTTAAAAACGGCAAGGAAATACAAAAAAATGCTAGGCATAATAAAACGGCTTGCCTAGACCTACTTAGTAGCCAAGTAAAATAGGCAGATAATAAAACAGTTAAATAAGCGAATATTGATACAGGAAGCCTATATATAAATTCAGAGTTACCAAATAATTTTACAAATATAGCAACAATCCATAACATTAAAGGAGGTTTTTCATACCATGGTTGCCCAAAATAACTAAACGATAACCAGCGATGGCTGCTAAGCATTTCTTTGACAACTTGAGCATAAATACTCTCATCCCAATCCAAAAATGGATGCCCACCTAATCGGTAAAACAATAAAAAACCTAATACCCCAAGCAATAATGCTAGAGCTAAAGAAAAAATTTTATTGTTTTTTATTAACAATAGTTTTTGCATGTTCTAAATGATCTGGTGTATTAATTCCGTAAACTTCTTCCGGCAAAATATCTAGTGATAAAATTGGTTCTCCGGATTTCATTGCTAGTTCAATTATATCCGTAAGATAATACTCACCTTGTGAGTTACTGCTTCCAATTCTTTTTAACTGATCCCACACCCACGCTGATTTGAACATATAAATTCCTGGATTAACCTCTAATATAGTTTTTTCAATATCCGAACAATCTTTATACTCAACTATTTTTTGAATTTCGTTATCAGAATTTCTAATAATTCTACCGTAGCCAGAAAAAGGTTCATATGGAAAATCAAAGCTAGGAACCTTGCAAGTAAACATAGATATCATTGCTTGATTATGAAGATGAAGTTGTTCTAATTTTATCAAAGACTCTGAGGAAATAAATGGCATGTCGCCATACAAAACAACAAAATTTTCTGAAGTAACAGATTGCTGCGCAGATAAAACTGCATGCGCCGTACCTTTCTGATCAAACTGGGTAACATAATTGTATCCAGCACCTAAAGTCTTTTTAACCAACTCTTCCTGAAAACCAACTACAATCACGGGCTCAGAACCTTTAGCAAAGTCTTTAATATTATCCAGCAAGCAAGAAATAACTGGACGGTCATCTAGAGGTATTAAAACTTTGGGGATTTCCCCACCCATTCTTGTCCCTTTACCAGCTGCCAAAATTACAATTTGAGTGTCCATAAAATTGATATTAAAAAAGGCTTAAGTTTTTCTTAAGCCTTATAATTATAGCAGTTCTATAATCTTTGAGAACTACTTAGATAAGCGTTTATAATCAGCTAGCAAACCATCCACTAAATCTTTTTCTGATTTACTGTTGTAGTTTTTTGGGTTTTCATACACATCAAATCTAGATAAATAAGTATTATCAGTTATTTCTGAAGACTCCACACTTACTAGTCTGCGAATTTTTCCTGTAAAGAACTGTTTGTAAACTATAACGCTAGAATAATTATTTCCAGGATTATAGCTATAGTTATTTCCATTTTCATCACAGCAAGTTGTAGTTGTTCCGTCTTCTTTTTCTTGATTGCTTTCGGTAGTGTAAGTTAAGAATACTCCTTCTGTATTACTTACCAATGCAAGACCTGGAGAAACTTCTAAAACTTGTCCGAACAAAAATCCAACTATCAATGTCAATCCAAAAATACTAGCGCATGCTAGTACAGCTAATTTATTCATAAAATCCTCCTAAATTTTTGAAATTGTTTGTAAGTTTATTATATCAAAACTTAAACTAAATCCGGGAACCAACGACCCAAGTCAGAGCTTTTGCCTTCTAAAATAATTGGCTGAGGAACATATAATTCTACTTTAACATCAAGTTCTTTAGCTACAGTGTCTATATTTATAGAATTAGGTATTTCCACTAAAAGACTTTGAGTTAAATTGAGTTGATTTATTACAACAATACCTTCAACAAAACTTAAAACCTTATGCTTGAGTTGTTCAGTATAATCTTTTAACTCATTAAGACTTGCTCTACCAGGCTTTGAAGTTGTCTTCAGATGTTTTGGCTGGATAATGTATCTTTTGTTTCCGGTTTGATTAAGTTTTTTATAAGACATATTTTTTTCTATCTCAACTCCAAACTTATTTTCCATTTCGCGGATAGATGCTTCTTGCGGTATATCACATAAGATTCCAAAACTTTGAATTTCGATTATTGAAACATTAGGAAATGATTGACCAATTTGCTCAGCTAAAGAATTATAGGTCGAAATGGAGCCAATGGTTCCATTTGGTTCAAATATAATAAAATACATAATTTACCTCCATTTAAATTGTAATTTGGTATCAAAAAACTCTCCTGCTCGGAGAGTTTGATGTTATAAGGGCAGCTACCTACTTTTGCACTGGCATGCACCAGACTATCATCGGCACGAGCGCGTTTGACTTCTGAGTTCGAGATGGGATCAGGTCGGACCACACCGTAAATGCCACCCAGCCCAAATCTCTATCTATAAAGATTTAAGCCCGAGGGCATTTATTAAAAACTGATAGTGATAATTAAAAAGTACTATAAACAATTCACAAATTGCTTGTCAAAAGTGTAATAAAGATTAAAACTTTCGGTTGATTAGTATTGCTCGGCTGAAGATATTACTATCCTTACACCTGCAACCTATAAAATCGCTACAATTTTTTATCCAGGCAAGCCCTTCAAAAAAATTATTTTGATTGAAATACGCAGTAGTCTCCTGCGAACCTTTCGAGACCGAAGTCTCAACGAAATCTAGTCTTGTGGACAGCTTCGCGCTTATATGCTTTCAGCGCTTATCTAAACTCGACCTAGCTACCCCGCCGTGCTCCTGAAGGAACAACGGGTACACCAGAGGTCGATACATCTCGGTCCTCTCGTACTAGAGATGTGACCACTCAAATTTCGTACACCCACAGCAGATAAGGACCAAACTGTCTCACGACGTTTTGAACCCAGCTCGCGTACCACTTTAATAGGCGAACAGCCTAACCCTTGGGAGCTTCTTCACCCCCAGGACGTGATGAGCCGACATCGAGGTGCCAAACCTTCTCGTCGATATGGACTCTTGGAGAAGATCAGCCTGTTATCCCTAGAGTAACTTTTATCCGTTGGGCTTTGCGTCTTCCACTCGAACGCATCGGATCACTAACTTCTGGTTTCCCACCTGCGCGAGTCGCCACTCTTGCAGTCAAGCAGGCTTATGCGTTTGCACTACCAGCGCGATTTCCATCCGCGCCTAGCCTACCTTAATAAACGCCTCCGTTACCATTTAGGAGGCAACCGCCCCAGTTAAACTACCCACGAGCCACTGTCCTAACTTAGGTTAAGAGTTAGTTAGAAACAACACATTCACAGGGTGGTATTTCACATTTCGACTCCGCTAACGCTGGCGCGTTAGCATCAAAGTCTCCCACCTATACTAAACAATGAAAACATTATTTCAATAGCACGCTATAGTAAAGCTTCATAGGGTCTTTCCGTCTTGCTGCGGGTAGACGGCATCTTTACCGCCACTGTAAGTTCATCGGAGTGTTCGTTAAGACAGTCCTCTACTCGTTATGCCATTCGTGCGGGTCGCAACTTACGCGACAAGGAATTTCGCTACCATAGGACGGTTATAGTTACCGCCGGCGTTCATCAGGGCTTGGCCCCCGAGGTTGCCCCAAGGGGTTTGACCTTCTGACACTGGCCAGGCATCAGCCCGTATACATCAGCTTGCGCTTTAGCACGGACCTAAGTTTTTGATAAACAGTCGGGAGAGGTCTTTCGCTGCGGCCTGTTTAACATGCTGGGTAATAGACTCGATTAAAATACAATCGAGAATAGTTTTACATCATTTTTTAATTGAATGAAGAAGCTAAATTTTTGAAATTCGCCAAAATTTAATTTAACGGTTTATTAACCTCTTCAACTCCGCGACTAGGAATCGAACCTAGAACCTTGCGATGTACGTATCGCACAATCTACCAATTGATATACCGCGGAAAAATCGGGTTGATAGGATTTGAACCTATAACTTTAGCCACCAAGGCTAATACTCTACCTGGTTGAGCTACAACCCGAATTGAATGGAAACAAATTGTTCATTATGCAAGTCGGTCAAACTTTTTAAACAACCAGTATGTTTCCAAAGCGGAAAGTAGGACTTGAACCTACGACCTCTTAGCGGAACGCTAAGCGCTCTTCCAGCTGAGCTATTGCCGCGAAATTGGCGGGATACTTACTTGCTTAAATGCGTGAATTAACACTTGTCTTCAAAATAATTTTGAAAACTATCTGACGAACAGACATTTAAGTGCCATAAGCTTAAAAACTTGAAAAGTTTTTTATAAGTTGTACCCCATATGATTTTGACGGAGTAGGAAGGATTCGAACCTTCGTATTCTAAGTTGAAAGCTAGCGCTTTACCACTAAGCTACCACTCCGTACAAAACTTTTTTTGATATAAAAATCTATTACCCAGCATGCAAACAGGCGAGGTATATACCGAAGGTACACCTGCTGTATTGCCGAGTTCCTTAACGAACATTGATCCGGACGCCTTAGGATTCTCTCCTCATCCACCTGTGTCGGTTTGCGGTACGGACAGCTACACGCGTAACCACGACGCTTTTCTTGGCACCTTGGTTCATTCGAATTGTCCTTGCGAACTTTCTTCATATCTTCGAGATTACAACTAGCTAACTTTCTTGCGAAAGCCAGCTAACTTTGAAACTCCGGATTTACCTAGAGTTTCTCCCTACGGATACAACGACGTACATACTCACAGTACGCTCAAACTACCATGATGCGTCCCGCCTTGGATAACGCATAGTTGGTCAGGGAATATCAACCCTGTTTTCCATCGGACCGACCTCTTGAGGCCGGCTCTTAGGATCGACTAACCCTGGGACGACGATCGTTGCCCAGGAAACCTTGGATATTCGGCGAAGGGGATTCTCACCCCTATATATATTACTTATTCCAACATTCTTACTTGTGTACTGTCCACCGGCTCTTACGAGTCCGGCTTCAGCCTGTACACAACACTCCTCTACCGCTGCATAATAATAAATTACTATGCAACCCGCGTCTTCGGTACCTAGCTTAGCCCCTATATATTGTCGGCGCAGGATCGCTTGACCAGTGAGCTGTTACGCTTTCTTTAAAGGATGGCTGCTTCTAAGCCAACCTCCTGGTTGTATGAGCAATCCCACATCCTTTGCACTATAGCTAGGATTTGGGGACCTTAAACGGCGGTGTGGATTCTTCTCCATTCGTCTGATCGACCTTAGAGCCGATAGACTAACTGCCACACTATTTATCTCTCAGAATTCGGAGTTTGGTTCGAATCCGACGCTTGCGCACCGGAGATCGATTCAGTGCTCTACCTCTGGAGAGAACATGTGACGCTAACCCTAAAGTTATTTCGAGGAGAACCAGCTATCACCCGGTTCGATTAGAATTTCTCTTCGACCCACAGCTCATCCCCTAATTTTGCAACATTAGTGGGTTCGGACCTCCCGTTGCTTTTACACAACGTTCATCCTGGCCATGGGTAGCTCACTCGGGTTTCGGGTCTAGCACATGCGACATTTAAGATTATATTCAGTATCCAGCAAAAGCCGAAAACTGAATATAACTTAATACGGACTATTAATCCTCGCTTTCACTACAACTTCGTGTTTGATAACACTTAGTTAAGCCGCATATAACTAACTCGTTGGATCATTCTTCAATAGGCACGCGGTTAACCTGGAATCTCTTGCGAGCCCTAGGTCTTCCACTCCTTGTAAGTATATGGTTTCAGAGACTATTTCATTCCCCTTCCGGGGTGCTTTTCACCTTTCCCTCACGGTACTTGTTCACTATCGGTCATTATGAGTATTTAGCCTTACGTATTAGTCTACGTTACTTCAGTCCAGATTTCTCGTGTCTGGACGTACTCAAGATAAAGATCAGGAACGGTATGATGTTTCGCTATACGGGACTATCACCCTCTTTGGTCTGCCTTTCCAGGCTTGTTCTGCTACATAGCACACTTAAATTCCTCTGTAGAGTTACTGCTCTACAATGTCCTCTCTTATTACGCTTAACTTGCAACGCCAGTAAGCTTTAAGTTTTCCTTTCTAGTAAACTAGTCCAGAAAACAACACAAATTAAGTTTGGGCTAATAAATATTTATTGACTACTTGCATATCTTACTTTTCATAAAAATGAATTGTAAATAAGCAGTCAATAAATATTTATATTGCTCCCCTTTCGCTCGCCACTACTAAGGGAATCGAATTGTCTAACGACAACTTTCTTTCTTTTCCTCATGCTACTGAGATGTTTCACTTCGCATGGTTCCCGCTCAATGTACCCCACGGCACAAAGGCATGCATTCTTCAAATGCATGGGTTTCCCCATTCGGAAATCTTCGGATCAAAGGTTGTTTGCCACCTACCCGAAGCGTATCGCCGGCAACTGCGTCCTTCATCGGCTCATAATACCAAGGCATCCACCATATACCCTTCTCTGTTTTAATCACAAATTTGTAAACAAATTTGATTACACAGATATTTTGACAAGCAATTTGTAAACACCATTTACATGATGAACAAACTGCTTTGGGTTTTCTTTAAACTTACTTTAAATAAGTAAGATCAATGTTTGTCTTGTTCTTTTTAGATTAAACTTACAGTACTTATTCTCGCCGGTTGAATGCGAGAATAAATTACCACTATTTAGTTTTTAATGTACTTGGCTATAAAGCTATTGCTTTACCGCCATATAGCTACTGCTCTTAATATCGGTGTGACATCTGGCCTGTTTCCCTAGGTTATAATGGAATGGCTGAGCAACCTGAGAGCAGTAAATATATAGAGGCAAATTGTTAATGTGACTTGGCAACAAAAAAACCGCAGATTAGCGGTTCTCGATACAACTTAAATAAGCTAGTTATACGAGCCGCATGTTATTTAAAAATAAATAGTTTTTTGACATATTTGTTGCGAAGTTGTCAATGTTTAAACGTAAAATCATAATAACCAAGGTTTTAGGGTTTGTCAAGAGTTTTTTAAGAAAATTTATGAAAATTTCAAGATTTTTAAAAATAAAAAAGCCTCCTAAATAAAGAGGCTATTAAATCAATACAATTAATTTGGGATACTTGCAAAAAAGTTATTTGCCCAAATTCTACTTATATAATTTAGCTCGATATGAATACTCTCTATATAACCCATCTTGATGGTTGAGAACTCCTTAACTTTTTGATTGTAAGTAATTTTATTTCTTAAACATAAAGCTTCAATTTCTCCGTCCTTAAGTTTCACATACGTCGATTTGATCCATTTTAAAAAATCTATAAATTCTCGAAAATTTATTTCTAAATGATTTAAAAAATATTCAATATTTATTTTAGATTCTAAAATCAATATTGAACTATTACCACTATCAACACTAAACTCAGACAAAATCATTTTTTTATAAACACGAAAGTGATTTTCGTGATTACGTTGCATTAACCCATCGTTAAAGTATTGGCAATTACCATAAGCATGTGGATTTAAAAAACTCCCTTTGGGAAATTTATTTGATTTATAGCTCGATTTCTTGACACCCTTAGTTGAGTATATAGGAACTTTTAGCAATAAATTAATCTTTGTTAAAATATCTTTAGATTTTATAGTTGCCCACATTTGTAAAAAATTTTGAGCTGCTTCATGTAAAATTTGATTTGATTTTATTCTATTACAGCAATCACAAGACAAAGTGTAATTAAATAATTCATTCGGACCACCAAGACTTTTTGGATAAATGTGATCAACTTGCAAATTATTTATGTTAAAAACACGTAAGCAATATTGGCACTTGTATTGATACACACTTGCTATAATTTCTCGAAATTTTTGATCTGATATCCCTTGATAATACATATCTCCTCCTATTTTTTAATTTAGTATTATATCTGTATTTATAATATATGTCAATATTCGTAGTCTGGGCATGCAAATAAATATAAAATAAAAACCTGTGTTTATATACACAGGTGATCCATAAAGCGCTGAGGGTTGAGATAACCCAACCCTCGCACCTAACCATCGAAACGATTAGGGGGATCTAGGATCAATATATCCACAGCATGACCAATAGTCAAGATAAATAAAAAACGCAAGTATCCTTGCGTTTGATAATTATCACTTAGACACCAAATGTTCGGATGTAGTTTTGGCATCTGCTTCTGTTTGCGATTTGATTTCAGTCATTGCATCCAAAAATGTTTGCAAACTCTTACTAACTTTTTCTGACTCATCTGTCCTTGTAGTAGTCAGACTACCGATCTGAGAATACAAATCACTGTTTTCTTGATTTAACTGTTCAATAGTCTTCTTGTTCTGCAAGATTTTGTCATTTAAATCTTTTTCGGTCTGTGCGAATTGGTAAACAATAGTTTGCTGACTCTGTTCACAAAGCGATTCAAAACTAATCTTCTCCTCGGATAATACAGACAAAATCCGAGTATGAACCTGCTCAATTTCTTGAACAGAAATACCAGATGTTTTTAGAGCTGCTTTATAAGCAGCTTGTTCTGGCATACCATCTATCTCACTCATCTCATCAAGCCTATTTAAAAAAGTTTTATAACCAGGAGTGATCACAGAATTTATTTTTTCTTGAATCAATTTTTTATATTCTTCCCTGGTTTTACCAATTAAATCTGGCGTCGAAGTAACGACTGGTTTAGAAATTACTGGAGAAGTAACAACCACAGGTTGCTGCTTTGTATTTATTCTGTCCTTAGGTGGCTTGTCCAATTCCTTTAGAAATTTGTCAATATCAAAATCTTCTACTTTTTGTTCCTTTGGCTCAAGATGTTTAGTATTTGGCACCTCTTCCAAAAAAACTTCTTTAGCTTTATCCCATAAACCCATAATTTTATTCCTCCTTAAAAAATTCAAAATTCATTTACTTTATAGTAAACATACCACTATACCACGTTATTAATAAAAAATCAAGCTATTCAATTAACTGACCAGCTTGATAAATTCTTCTTCATTTAATATTTTTACTCCAAGCTTTAAAGCCTTATCCGCTTTACTTCCTGGGTTATCGCCAACCACTACATAGCTAGTTTTGCTTGAAACGCTTTCGCTAATTTTGCCACCCAAATCTTTAATTTTCATCTTAGCTTGATCACGACCCATACTATCTAAAGTACCTGTGATAACAAAAGTTTGACCATCAAGCTTACCCGCTACTTTTTTTAATGGCTTTAAGATCTTTACTCCATTAGCTAATAACTGTTGGATGTATTTTAAATTTTCTTTATGATGAAAATATTCATAAACACTACTCGAAACAATTGGTCCAATATTTTCTATACTATTTATTTGCTCAATACTCGCTGACATTAAACGATTTAAGGTCTCAAAATGATAAGCTAAATCCTCACTGGTTTGTTCTCCGACGTTTAATATCCCAAGCGAATAAATAAATCTGGCTAAAGAAATTTGTTTATGGTTTTGGATGGAAGCAATAATATTAACAGCACTCTTTTCTCCAAATCTTTCTAAGGTATTAATATCACCTTCGGTTAAGGTAAATAAATCTGCAGCGCTAGAAATTAAACCCTCTTCCTGAAAACGAGCCAAAATTTTTGGACCAACTTCATAAATTTCAAAAGCGCTAACAAAATGCTCTAAGCCCCTTTGATTTTTTGCGGGACAAAAATTATTAGAACAATAATATGCTGCAGACTGCTTCTTACCTACCGTACGAGTCTCAACTCTTCCATCACATACTGGACAATTAGAAGGCATAATAAAAGTTTTTTCTTTACCATTACGCAATTTAGGAAGAGCTTCTACAACTTCTGGTATAACATCACCAGCTTTTTGAATCACAACAGTATCACCAATTTTTAAACCAAGTCTATGGATCTGATCCATGTTATGCAATGTCGCTTTGCTAATGGTAGAGCCAGCAACTTTGGTTGGAGTAAAAACTGCAAAAGGCGTCAACACTCCAGTTCTTCCAACATTTACTTTAATATCCAAGACTTGCGTTGTTGCTTTTTCTGCTGGATATTTAAAAGCTACCATATACCTTGGGGCTTTTCCTACAATACCAAGCACTGAATGCAATTCTAAGTTATCAACAGAAACCACTACGCCATCTGTACCATAATCAAAACTAGGTCGTTTATCACCGATTTGATTAATAAACTTTTCTACTTCCTGCAAAGACTTGGCAATCTGTTGGTGCTTATCAACTTTAAATCCTAGTTCAGATAAAAGCTGGTGCTCTTGATGATGATAATTTATTTTTCTACTAAACACACTATCGATTTGGGCGATATCCCAAGCCAAGAAATCCAGCTTTCTGCTGGCAGCAAGTTGTGGATCCAGTTGCCTAAGGCTCCCAGCTGCCGCGTTTCTGGTGTTAGCAAGTAAAGATTTATTTTGCTTTGCGTAATCTGCATTTAACTTTTCAAAAACTTTTTTACTCATCACTGCTTCACCACGGACTTCCAAATATTTTGGAATATTTTTTCCTTCTAGTTTTAATGGTATAGATTGTATAGTCCGCACATTTTGAGTAATATCTTCTCCGATTTTACCATCCCCCCTGGTGGCAGCCCTAGTTAACACCCCTTCTTCATAAATAATAGATATAGCCAAGCCATCTAATTTAAGCTCAGCAAAATATCTTAACTTAACTGAAGATGGCAGTAACTTTTTTATACGATCTTCCCAAGATTGTAATTCTTCAAAGCTAAACACGTCAGCCAGTGATGTCATCTGGACCTGATGATTTACTTTTACAAACTTATCTAATGGCTTGCCGGCAACACGATCCAAAATGGCTTTAGATACAGCATGTTCAGGATATAAATTTTCTAAATTTTTTAGCTCTTTAGTTAAAGAATCATAAACATCATCACTAACATCTGGATCATCTAAAACATGGTATCTATATCTCATGTCAGCAATCTGTTCTGCCAACTGCATTATGCGCTTTTGAGCTTCTTTATTAGTCATATAGTAATTATACCAACTATCAAACATTTATATAATTTGCACTTTTTAAATATATAAACTTATCCCCACAAAATTATAGATATATATGCCGATACTTGATAAAATATTTATATAGACTTTATGATAGAAACAAACAAAAAAATCAGACTTTCTAAAAAACTTAGCCTCGGCGTAGGAAGAAATACTGATAGATTTAATTTTTTCAAAATTGGAACCGGCATTTTTACCATATTAAGCTTGTTCTTAATTGGAAGAGTTGGATGGCTATTAATTCATAATCAAACGGATAATATCTCCCACCCTCAAGTATTGGGTGTAAAGACTGAAGACTCTAGCGACAACAATATTTATCACGATTATACCGTTAAAAAAGGAGATACCTTATTCACAATTAGTCAAGATGTAAAAGTTGAGTGGTCAGCATTAGCCACTCTTAATAAACTAGAACCCCCTTTTGATCTGAAACCTGGACAAGTACTAAAAATCCCAAAAAATTAAACTCGACATAAGTCGAGTTTTTTATTTTGTTACAAATAGCTCGTTTATTTTATGGTATAGGAATCTTTATAGTATAAACCCTAGTTAACCCAAGATAATCAGCTGTAATTTTAAGAACCTGTTGTCCAATAAATGGCAAACCTTTTGGGGTTGTACTATTAGTATCATAACTAGAGATACTGACTAAGATATTTTGAGTGGAGTTAGCAGTATTATCTAAAACCAAATCATATTGATTGTTTCCAACAAATGAAGTTAGTTGTAACGGACTAGATGCTGATGTAATAGAATAGCTTGGAGTAAATAATGGATCAGTGACTGTGCCATCAATAGCTGTCTTTACCATATTGACTGCTAAGCTAGCAGTGGTACCATTTGGCACAATTTGTAAGACGATCTTACCATACTGTAAATTAAAATTATTTAATGTATATAAAGGTATTTTGGTTACCGTGCCAGCGTAAACAGTCTCTACTCGTGGAGTATTATCAAACTGTAGAGGTTGTGTTCCAGGAAAGGTTAAAGCAACATTCCCAAGTTGGCAAATATTTTGATTTGCAGGAAAACAAGTTGCAATATTTAAAGTATTTACAGTACTTCCATCTTCGCGGTCGTTTACAAACCTCTTGTATTGAAACAAAGCCTCTTCGCTTGCTCCCAAGGTAGCATATAATGCAGGTTCTGTTCGCAACACGTCACCTGAAGAACGTAGTTCTACCAATACAATGGCTGCCAAAGAAAATGCTATGGCAGTAATTGCAGATAAAACTAAAATAGAAAGCATTAGCGAAACACCTTGCTGTTTAGAATAATTGATTTTATTTTTAGTTATGAGGGATGTCATATGAATCTGCCGAAATTGTTGTTTGATAAGGGATAACCATACTTTCTATAGCACCAGGCAATTGAACTTCAAACTTGGCTATAATGGTTACCATAGGTTGTACTCCAGGATATGGATTAACTTTTGGATTAGAACCAGGTCTAACAATCAATCTAAAGGTGCCTTGTCTAATTTTAAAATTAGGAGGATTAACCGATTCTTCTGTGGTGGAAGAACTACTAGTTTTACTTAACATCAACTGTTGAGTGTTGGTATTAAGATAGTAGCAAAGCCTATCTCCTAACGAAGTAATAATTGCTAAAGACGAGTTTGATGTAGATTGATAGCCAGCAGAAGGACAATTAGAATTGGTGCTGTTATAATCGATCTGCCCATTGCGTATTTCTCTAACTACTGCTTCGGTAAAATTTCTGGAACCTTGAGTTACCTGACGCATTGCCTGTACTCTACGGTTAATCTTCAATACATAATTGAACAATGACATCACAGAAGCAACGACAGTAATAAACAGTGCAGTTGCTATAATGATTTCCATTAATGTAAACCCTGACTGCCTATTTGATATTTTGAAATCTAATTTATGCATACATTAATAATTCTTCCAATTAGTTAAGTATGTATTCAGCGTTACTTTGCATTTTGTACTACTTGGTACAGTATCAGAGACTGGGCAATGCTTGTCCTTCCACCATACGTTAACTGTAACCTTAACCCTCCCCCCTAGAGATGCATTATTAAAAGGTGAAAAGCTGGTATCTTTGCTAATAGTAATTGATCGGGAAAAATCTGAAGTAGCCGCGGAAGACAAAACACCAATACCAGGATTATAAAAACCTGTGCCTGGAGTAGAGGTTGAATAATTTAAACCAAATTTATTAGCCTCAGGAACCAAAGACCAATAACTAATTGTTGCCTGATCAAATTTTAAGATATATGTTGATGTGGTACCTGGATCAATATTATAACCGCTATAACCAGTGCCGTTTAACCAGTTTGTATAACAATTAGAAGTATTTGTTTGACTATAAAAATCAAAGCAAGTCGCTGACAAAGGCGTCTTCAACCAATTTGTATCTCGCATATTCTTTACCGCTTCCATACCTTCTCTAGCCAGACCCATAGCTATCAATTGTTTATTAACAGAGCCGCTGGCTGATAATGCATAGTTTGCCAACCCCACAGCAGCTGCAATACCCATAACTAAAATAAACATTGCTACCATGGTTTCTATTAAAGTTTGTCCTGCTTGATTTCTCATATAATTAGTTGTTATCAATTCTTCCAGTTAACCCCCTAGCTACTACAGCTCGTGTTGCTCCTTGCTTAATATGACGGATGGTTATAGTTAATTGTTTATCTGCTTTTGGAGTTAATGTAGCCAAATTTTGTAACGTGGTAGTAATAGAAGAGTCACAAGTTGCAGCACCCTCCAAATATAGTTTGCCAAATGGTGCACTAAATATTAAAAGCGCACACGCAGGAACAGTGGTACTACCATTAGCAGGGTCGTATAAAGATAGCGAACCAAAGTCTAAACCAGAAGGCAAACTTACGGTTTCGATAGATGGATAATAATTATAATTACTATCAACTCCATTAATAGTATAAGTATTTTCTGCAGTAGCAACTCTAACTAAATAAAATTTAGCTGGGTTACTAGTTGCTATATTACGTGAAGACAAAGTATAGCTTTGTGCTTTTCGCAAATTTGTTACTAACTCGTTTTGAGCAATATTTAAAGATCGGTTTGGAGTTTGACTATTCCATTGCAAAATAACCACACTGGACAATGTAATAAAAATTACAATTACAACCATTAATTCTGTAATTGTAAATCCCGCTTGATTAATAAGTTTACTTTTTAACTCGCTCATATTAGTAATCATATTATAACACTGTCTGTTCATATAACTATAATAATCCGGCAACCGTAAAGTGATTGAATATCAAACCGCTAACCATTTTTAATATAGGTGTGCGATTATTTTAAAAGCATAATACGTAAATACCAATCCAAAATTTGCTCCCCATAAAATAAAGACAGGATAGTCGAAACCGCAAGAAAAGTACCGAACGGAATTCTGGATGCCAAATGTTTGTTATAAAATATCATTAAAATTACAGATACAATACTTCCCATAATGAACGATCCAAATAAACCTACTGTTACCACAGGAAAGCCTAAAACTATAGCCATAAATATTGCAAACTTTACATCACCATACCCCATCCACCTCCCTTTAGAAACTAACCACAATACATAAAAGATTAGAGGTGCTACTAATAAAGCAAAGAGTGTTTTGTATAATAATTCAAAAAAACTTCCAGAACTTATAACAACTAATGAAATTTTAAATAGTGCGGTTATGAAAATACTAGGGAAAATAACTTTATCCAAAATTAAGTA
The DNA here is from genome assembly GCA_964631145.1 of uncultured Candidatus Saccharibacteria bacterium. Taxonomy (GTDB): domain Bacteria; phylum Patescibacteriota; class Doudnabacteria; order UBA920; family UBA920; genus UBA920. The sequence goes on along the minus strand of CAZVXT010000003.1, from coordinate 44,095 downwards.
ATGTTCCAAGTCTATTATAAAAACCACAATACAAACACATACAACATACAATGCAAAAACTAGAAAAACTATATCATAGAGCGAATGGGGAAAAAGAATATAAGCACTCAAAGCAAAAAGGGTTCCTGTAACAAGCTCAACTATTAAATATCTAGAAGAAATCTTTTGATTACAATAACGACATTTACCTTTTAAAAATAAATAACTTAAAACAGGGACAAGATCCAAGCTAGATAACTGATGCTTGCAACCAAAACAAAAAGACCTGCCATTAGCTTTTTTGCCAATTGGCAGTCTTAAGACCAATACATTTAAATAACTACCTATTATAACCCCGAAGGTAAATAAAAATAAAATTAAAAACCACATATCAATTTATTTAGACATTATACTATTCCAACCTTTTTTATAACCGCTTACAGATTTTGATAAACAAAAGCGAAGCTCGTAACTTTGAGGATTCGAACTGTAATAATTATAACTCGAATCACACACATCCGAGACAAATTGTACTGGAGGGAAATTGCTGAGGTAATTTCTCATTATATTATTATCAGCGTACTCGTCAATAGAAGGATAATGATTTTGATCTGCCTTAAAGTATTCTAAAGCAGATATAACGGATTTAACATCCTTAACAACCTGCTTGCTCTTAGCAGCTTTTTGCCCATTTACATACCCCCACCAAGAAAGCCCTAACAAAACAATTAATACGAACAAGAATATAATAATTTTAAACCAAGGTTTTTGCCACATATATATAATTATACACTAGCTTATCTACCGGCTAAAGATAAAATATGAAAAATAGTTCTTAATACTATCTCTATATCAAACAAAACACTGCGGTGTTTGACATAATATAAATCATACTCGAGCTTTTGACGACTTTCTTCTATAGAAGCAGCGTAAACATGTAATTGCGCCCACCCAGTTAAACCAGGCTTTACAAAGTGCCTCTGGTTATAAAAAGGGATTTTGACTGCTAACTCATTTACAAAATGAGGCTGCTCTGGACGAGGACCAACAAGACTCATTTCACCTTTTAAAATATTAATCACTTGCGGGAGCTCGTCAATACGTAGCTTTCTAAGCCACTTTCCAAAAGTTGTTATACGGTCATCATTGTGCATAGTCCAAGTATCACCTTGCCCGTTTTTCATTGTCCGAAACTTATACAATCTATAAGTCTTATTATACAAACCCACTCTCTCTTGCACAAAAAATACACTCCCTTTATCGGATATTTTGATTATTAAAGCTATCGGTATATATAAAATTACTAAAATAGCCAAGCCAATCAGTCCAAAAAAAATATCAGCAATTCTTTTAATCAAATCAAATATTACATGCCTGTCATAACGAACAAAGTCCAAGAACCACTGCTCGTTTAAATGATCAGCCATAACTCTTCTGGTCAATTGTTCGTGCAAAACTTCTTGCTTAATAATATCCCAACCTTTTTGCTTTAATAAGAGCAAAGAGCTGGCAACATGCGAATTATTTATAATTTCTGCATTAACCACCACAAGTCCAGACTCTTGATTTTGACCCATGTCGCTATTTAAGACACCAGCAAACCTCCAAAAACTACTAGTTAGTTCTGCTTTTTCAAACCAATTTAAAAATCGTTCTTGATTTACACCTTCATAAATATAAATAAGACGCTTACTAAAGTATGGCAAAATCAATTGCAAAAATGCATACCAAATAAATAAACCAATTGTTGTAATAGCTATATGGGTTAATAAAAATCTGCGCGGAGTTAGCGTTAATGCAGGCTGAAAATAAAAATAAGCCACTGCAATAACTCCATTTAAAGACATTACACTAATAATTCGAGCAATAATTTTATAGCTATTTAAAAATATATCAAAGTCAAATAGAGTAAAAATAAAACAGACTAATAGCCATAAAATATAAATTATAGAAAAATTAATAATATGACTATATAGCAATCCAGAAGACAAGCCTTCTGGATACCATAAAGAAATAGTTATAAACAAACCCAAATAATACCAACATATTGATGGCAAAATGAGTAATACAAATTTTAATAAAGACTTATTCATTTTCTACAACAAATCTATTATTATCAAACCCTAAAATATTTTTTGTCTCATATACCAATCCCCACCCTGCTTGGTCAAAATAAGATACAAGCTGATTTCGCTTTGCCTTATCTCCTGCGGGATGATACTCCATAATAATTCGCTTAACGGTATTAGACATTATTGGTAATTGAGTATTTAATAAATCATATTCTGCTCCTTCAATATCTAACTTCATCAAGTCGATATGAGCAATATTATTTTTATTAATAACATCTTCAAAACTTACGGCGTCTATGGTCACATAATCATCATGGATTGGTTTTTCGGTTTGCACACTTACAGCGTCATATTGCTTATTAGATAAATCTATGTAAAATTGTCCAGTTTGAGAATATAAAGCATACGGGAGCAATGTGACATTTTGATAATTATTTAGCTTAATATTACGATTATAAAAAACACGGTTATCAGACACAGGTTCCATGGCAATAATTTTTGCATGAGGATATAAGTTTTTTATATACATAGTAAAAGTGCCAATATGCCCTCCCACATCTAAAATTACAGGATGACCCATCTCAGATAATCCTAATAACTCTTTAGGGTATTCGTGCCCTGACAAAACCACAACCGCATCATTTATATCAGTTGTTTTACCTCGAGTAAAAAACTTGACCCCTTGCCTTGTAATATACATAGGGTTTTTAAGGTAACCTAACTTATCTAATAATAAAGTTATAGGATTACTTAAAAGCTTTAACGCTATCCATAACTTTGTGGTAATTGGTTGATTGCCCATGCAATCTTGAGGAGTATTTTTTATCATATATCTACGTCTGGCAAATAAATAGGAAGTTTATTATTTGGTAATTTTTTAGATTTAATGTCTTCTTGAGCTTTCTTTAATAAAATATTTGGTTGAATATTATTTGCTTGATCTAAATACCACAATGCTTGATCAAATTTACCGTGATCGAGATTGATCTGAGCCAATAATAACTCTGCATAAAAGAATTTCCCTTGACTACTTAAACCCACAGCTTGTTTAAGCTTTAATTCTGCTTCATCAATCTTCCCCGCCTGATATAGCAAGTATCCTGAATTAATTAATAACTGAGAATAATTAGGTTCTAACTGCAAAGATGTTTCTAAATGCTTTAGACTATTATCTAAATCAGCCTGATCATTAGTTTTACGGTACAGCATAAAATACAAATCTGCTGTATTTTTTTGATTTCCTGAAGACAACTTGTGGTATTTATAAAAATCTTCTATATAACCTCTAATTTTTTGATGATCGTAATTGGTCTTAATTAAGCTAGCTGTATAATATGCCCGAGCAGTATTATTAAATGGGTTAAGAATTAAAGCAGCCTTTCCATATTTTTTTGCAGACTCTATTTGATTAGCCCTATAAGCATGAACTGTGGCAGTGGCAAACAACTCACTCCCATAAAAACCAATTCCTGCGCTAATTAACAAAGCAGAACAAACAATTATAAATAATTTTAAAAATTTGTTTTGAATACTTAGCGCTCTAATATCATCTAAATAATTTCCACTTACTATACCAATCAAAACAGCTAATAATATCCAGTTAGGTAGACTAACAGGGTTGAAAGTATAACTAATAGCCAAGCCTATAAAGGCTAAACAAAAACCCCATGACCACAAATCTTGAGTCTTCCAATAGTGTTTTAAAGTTATATAGAACCCAATGGACAAGATAACCAAGAATAATAATAAACCAAAAATTCCTATGGTAGAAGCCAATTGCAAATATAAATTATGAGCATCATCAAATCTTTCATTGCTGGGTAAAATATTGTCGCCAAAAGTTTTAAATCCAATAAAGAAATTTCCTGGTCCTAATCCTAAATACCAATATTGCTTGATCAATTCTACACTCTTTGTCCATACCACCAAGCGTGTTTGAGCACTTACCTCTTGGCTAGTAAAAGTTTCAGCTGTATTTTCATATCTAGTTGTACTATAAAATAAAAACCCAAAGACAACCGAAATAATTAAAACAACAGCAACAATTAATCTTGATAGCCACGAAGTCTTTCTTATTAACAATAACCCCAATCCAAACAATAAAGCTCCAGCCAAAGCCAAAATAGCGCCCCGGCTCGCAAATACCATAACTGCCCACACCATAAATAACCCGGTAAGTGCATAATAAATCTTAGTATAAAAATTTTTACTTTCAGTAAATAAAGGTAGTAATAATGGAAAAATTCCTAACAAATACATGGCAGCAAAATTTTGGTTGCCAATAAAACCTGGAACAATCGGTCTAGCACCACTATCAGGTCCAGCATAAAACCCTATACCAAAACTATGCAAGATACCTAGTACAGAAACTAATGAACCACTTACTACTAACATTTTATAAATGGTTTTATATTTTCCAAAATCTTTAATTGAGGCAAATAAAAAAATCATCACTAACCAGCATATAAGAAATAGTATCGAGCCAGTAAATCTACCGTATAAACCAAATAAGCTAATCACTACATCTTTACTTGTAATTAGACTAAGGATATTAATTAATAAAAATCCCACACAAAAAATAGACAACCAAGTAATACTGATTTTTTTATTATTATAAACCGCAACCAATACCGCTGCCCCTGTTAATATCAAAGTTAGTGCGAAGCGAGTGGTTTCATACCCCTCCAGTAGCCAAGGATTAAAAGCCAATGGAGCGATAAAGGCAAATAGAAATAAAATCCCATACAAAGTATCTTCCCTATATGGTAATCGTAGCTTATTTAAAATGTTTTCCATATAATCAAGTATATCAAACCAAACCAGCAAAACAACTAAATAAATATTAAAGTTAAAAATAGCGTAAATAAAAAGCCCTTCAAAGAAGGACTTGTTTATTATATAGCTAACTATTGAATACCAGCTTGAGTTAGGGTGTGTGTACCAGCTGGGGTAATACCGCCAGTTGGAGCAGAGACACAGAACAATAACTGATATGTGCTAGCACCGGATGTACCAGTATAAGCGTAGGAAGCTGTGTTACAGCTGTCGCTTGGAGTTGGGAAGGTTGGCAATTGTCCCATATAGTTAGTGACCAAGCTAGATAGAGATGCCGGATATCCATTGTTATCATTGAAATAGAGTTCCAATGCGCTGGAAAGTTGACGAACATCAGCTAAACGCTTAGCGTCACGAGATTTTTGACGAGCAGAGTTTAATGCCAACAATACTACTGAAGCTAATAGACCAATGATGGCGATTACCACCAAAAGTTCAATTAACGTAAACCCTTTTTGGTTGTGATTTTTCACTTTATTCACCACCATTCTCCTTAGGCCAAGAAGTCACAGCTAATAATAAATATTATTATACTGATCATCTTAAAATTAATTTATACCTATAAATATTATAGCACAACGCGAGCGTTAAATAAGCAAATCAGTTATCAACAACTAATTAACAGAGCTTGCAAGGTTATAAATTGGAAGCAGAACACCCGCAACCAACACACCGACACCTAATCCTAATATCACCATAATGATAGGCTCTAACAAACTAGAAAGAGTTGCGATTTTAGTATCTACTTCTTTTTCAAAGAATAAAGCGAGCTTTAACAAAATAGAATCAAGCTCTGCAGTTTGTTCCCCCACTCTAACCATCTGGGTTACCAAAGGAGGAAACTGTTCGTGCTTTGCTAAAGAATCACTAATGCTTTTTCCATTAGTTACCTGTTCTGCAGTTTGCAACATAATATCTCTATAAACCGCATTGTTAATTACATCTGCTACAATACGCAAAGCTTGAATAATTGGCAACCCCCCAGAAACCAAGGTAGATAGGTTTCTAGAAAATCTAGCCATGTAAACTTTTTGTAAGATATCTCCAATAACAGGTAAATAAATTTTTACATAGTCCCAATTATATCGCCCAGACTTGCTTGAAATATAGACTTTGATCAAAGCTGCCCCGCCAAGCATAATCATCAAGACCACCCACCAATACACTTGGAAAAAATCTGTAAACTGAATCAAAATACGGGACACAAAAGGTAATTCTGCATTTTGTTCTTTCAAAACAGATACCAAGCTTGGCAAAACAAATTTAAACATCAAAACTCCTACAACGCCCAAAGCTGATAAAACAAACCCAGGATAAGTTAATGCTGACCTAACCTTAGAACGCAAATCATAATCTTTTTCTAACTGGTCTGCTAAATAAGATAAAGAATCAGAAACGTTTCCTGAAGCTTCACCACTTTTAACCAAGCTAATATAAACATTTCCAAAAACCTCAGGATGCTTAGACATCGCCAAAGATAGACTTTGTCCACTTTCTATAGAAGCAATTAAATTTCTAATAATTACCAAAAGTCCTTTACTAGGAATTTGATTTTCTAAAATACGCAAACACTGCAAAATCGGCACCCTAGCAGCTACCAACGTGGACAACTGCCTAGAAAATACTACCAGGTCCTTATAATTAACTCGGTTTAATAAAGAGTCGATCTTTTGCAGCAAATTATCTTTCTGAACATTAAGGCTAATAATAACCAAGCCATTATTAGCCAACAGCTGTTCAGCTTTATCACTATTTGCTGCAATGACAAAACCCTTTTTTAATTCACCTTGATTGTTTCTGGCTTGATAAGAAAATTTCATAAAAATTAACCAATTAAGGACATGAAGTAATCATTATCCAATACATAATTTTGCGCCACACTAAGTTCTATAACACCTTGCTGAACTAATTGCGCCAAACTTTTATCTAAAGGGATCATTCCTTCATCCATACTTGTATGAATAATGTTTGCTATCTCGTAAATTTTATTATCTCTAATAACATTACGCACAGCATGATTGACAACCATAATTTCTGTAGCCGGTATACGCCCTCCTCCAACTTTAGGTAACAAACGCAAACTTGCAACACCTAACAAAGTATTTGCTAACTGCGCACGAATCTGCGCTTGCTGTTCTGCTGGAAATACATCCACCACACGATCAATACTTTGAGCTGCATCATTGGTGTGCATTGTGGCAAAAATTAAATGTCCTGTTTCAGCTAGGGTTAGAGTGGCAGAGATAGATTCTAGGTCACGCATTTCACCTACCAGCACAACATTAATATCTTCACGTAAAGCAGATTTTAACGCAGAATCAAAGGATACAGTATCCAACCCAACCTCACGTTGAGATATAAAAGATTGCTTATGTGTAAATAAAAATTCTACAGGATCTTCAATGGTCAATATGTGTTCACTACGAGTATTATTAATCTCATTAATCATAGCGGCTAGAGCAGTAGACTTACCATGACCAGTAGGACCTACCATCAAAACCAACCCTTGTTTATTTTCTGTAAACTTTTTAAGCATTGGAGGCAAGCCCAATTCCTCTAAAGTTTTGATATTAGTCGGTATCAAACGAAAAGCTACAGCCCAAACACCTTGAGCCATATAAACATTAACGCGGAAACGTGCACTTTCTTTATAAGAATAAGAATAATCCAATTGTTTTTCTTCTAAAAACTTCTTCTTTTGTTCTGCATTCAACATTACCTCAATCAAATCCTCAATTGCATCCTGACTAAAAACTTGGTAGTCTTCCAACCTATTAAGCTGACTGTCTATACGTAATATTGGCGGCTCTCCTACTTGCAAATGCAAATCAGAAGCATTGCGCTCAAGAGTAATTTCTAATAACTTATTTAATTCTAATTCGCTAGCTTTATACATGTTTTTATTTTAATTTCTTACAAGCTGTTCTAAAGCTATCAATAAATCCTGCGGACCAGCTAAATCACGATTAATATGATAGTTTACACCTATAGTCATAATAGCATCTAATTGAGAGTCTTGCATGCCTTTACTTATAGTTAAGATAGGTTTAGGGCTATAAAATTGCTTGAGCTTTTCAATCCATCTTAAATCGTACAAGGTATTATTTATTAAAGGATTTAATATTACAACTTCTGTTTCTGAGGACATATGATCAGATAATAAATCTTTTAAATGTTTATAAGGCAAAACTTTTATATCAACAGATTTAAGTTTGTATTCATACACACTTAAAGACTCTTCGTCATCATCTACCAAACAAACACTCCTACCATACAGACTTATAAACGGGACATTTCTTAATGAAAATTTTTTATTAGTAATAATATCCATAGTGTTATTCTGTTGTTACACGAGCGATTTCTTCAAAACTAGTTTCGCCGCGAGCAACTTTAACCAAACCATCCTGTTTCATAGTAATAATCCCTAATTTTGCAGCTGCTTCATAAATTTTATGAGCTGGAAGTTTGCTAAAAATCAGGTCCTGAATTTCTGTAAACATTGGCAATACTTCATAGATCCCAAACCTACCCTTGTAACCGATATTACCGCATTTATCACACCCTACTGCTTGATAAACTTTATAGGTTTTTGGATCAAAGTTATCCAAATACTCTTTTGGCACAGTTGCCAAAGCAGTATCTAATTCTTTTTTCAATACATCAGATAATTCTATAGGTTTTTTACAGTTATCACACAACCTTCTAACCAAACGCTGCGCCATAACCAAATTAATAGAAGCGCCTAGCAAAAATTGTTCGATATTCATGTTAGCTAAACGTGGAATAGCACCTACTGCATTGTTAGTGTGAAGTGTAGAAAATACTAAGTGACCAGTCAATGCGGCATGCACGGCTAACTCTGCAGTCTCTTCATCACGGATCTCACCAACCATCACAATATTAGGATCTTGACGGAGAATACTACGCAGTCCAGCTGCAAAAGTTAATCCTATTTCTGGCTTAATCTGACTTTGATTGACCCCTTCGATAAAATATTCTACTGGATCTTCCAAGGTTACAATATTTACATCATTAGTATTGCGCAAACTCAAAATAGAATATAAAGTTGTTGATTTACCACTACCAGTAGGTCCTGTTATTAAAAACACGCCGTGAGTTTTCATTATATTTTCTTTTACCCACGATAAAGCCTTACCTCTAATACCTAATTGTTCAAGTGTTGGAACAGAAGCAGTCTTATCCAAAATACGCATAACAATCTTTTCGCCATACATCAAAGGTAAAGTAGACACACGCAAATCAACTGATTTTTTCGCCAACTCGGCATGAAAACGACCATCTTGAGGCAGTCTAGTTTCGTCAATTTTTAAATTAGATAAAATTTTAATACGAGACACGATAGCAGACAAAACATTTTTTGGAAGTCTTAGTGATGTATGCAAAATACCATCAATGCGATAACGCACCCTTACATCTGTCTCAGAAGGCTCAATATGAATGTCAGAAGCATTAGCTTCAATAGCATTAGATAAAATAACTTCTACGATTTTGATAATAGGAGCTTGATCAGTAGTTAAAGAACCTTCTTGAACTTGAGTATTTTGAGGCTTTTCTTGTTCTGGTTTTTCTTTTATAACATTATCACCTAGGTCATCTAATGCTTCTACTACTACATCTTTAATATTTTTTTTGCCTTGCAAAAAAGCATTAATAGCGGACATTGATGCTACATAAATATGTATCTGATAATCATCTTTTTGACCTAAAAACTCTAAAGCTTCTAACGCTTGTAAATTAGAAGGGTCATATAAAGCAATTTTTAAATCTTTTCCTTGCAAAGAAAAAGGAATCATTTTGTAATAATTGCGGGACTCTGAAGGTACCAAATCCAAAACTTGATCAACCACTGTTTCTTTAGCGAGATCGATATAAGGTAAATTTAAAAAAGCTGCTTTTGCTTTAGCAACATCTTCTTCTTCAAGTAATTTCTCAGTTATTAGCAAATCTGATAATTTACTTGGATCCATTATTTCAGAGGCTGAACCAAATTTAGCAGATTTTAAACTAATCAATTTATCATACTGGGTTTTATTCAAAAACCCATGATCATGCAAAAATTGTTCAAAACTGCCAAAGGTTTTAACCGATGGACTAGTTGAATTCATCTTATTTAATCAAATTATTTAAAGTACTACCGACTTCGGAAGGATTGACCACAGGATAAGGAAATAGCGTTTTATTAGAATTGAAGTTCTTTAAAGAATCAAAGTCTAATTGATTACCTTTTGGTAAAATAGCGCTCCCAGATTGAGTGACTGCATTTTGAGTAAGTGAAAATTTATTACGCGGTGTTAACTGGCGCCAGGTCAAAAAAGCCATAACAATAGCTCCGCCAAAAGATATAATGATTACAATTAATGCAAAAATTTGTTTTTTAGTCATATTACTGGGCTAGATAAGAATAAGTATTAAGTATAACTGTAAACTTTACTAATGATTCGCTAGTTACAACATCCAAATTTTCAACATCAATAATACGTCCAGATTTTTCTAACAATTCTAAGAAATTTCTAAATTGCTCGACTGTACCTGTAACAGACACAGTCATCCTTGAAGGTGTTAGCTTTCTTTGTTGATCGTAAGGGGTTGTTAAATCTTTTTTATTACCAGCACTTAGAGTATCTTCTATTCCATCTACATTTAACTGAGCTAATTGCAACCCAGAAGATATTGCATAATTCTCTATTAATACGCTAGTGCGAGTTGCACGGTCAGATAAAGGCAATGCTTCATCCAACAATTTAACATCTTCTTTAGAAGAATCTAAAGACTCTATAAGTCTATTTAGGTCTTTGGTGTCATTTTGCAAAGACAATCTTTGCTTTTGCATACCATCCAAGCGATCTTTATTAGCACTATAAGCTTGATATTTAGGAATCAATATAAACCAAGTAAACAATCCAGCAATAACTGCCAAAACAATGATATGCATCAACGGGTTTCCAAGCTGCGCCCTTGGCATGCTATTTAATCTTTCTTTAAAGGTACTCATGTTGCTATTAATTATTGTTATATAAAGGCTTACTAGAGAATAATTCTGGATTGATTGTTAGCTTAATTCTCATGATTGTTTGGAGTTGTTGATCTTTTTGAGTTCGGCTTAAAGACATAATTTTGACGTTAGAAAACATCTTGTTATATTCAGGCAAATCAAAAACCTGCAAAAACTTTTCTGCATCAGAATAACTTGGCGTTGTAACAGTCAAATCCAAACTACCATCCCCAGCAACTTGCATACCAGAATAATTAGCAGACTTTAAAGTCACTCTAGATAATTCTGGCAGGAGCTTGGACCAATACATATGTTTAGCCAAAAGCTTATTAACTTCCTCTACTTGCCCTTGCCTAGTAATCAACTCTTGTCTTTTAGAATTGCTGCTAATTTCTGACTGGAAAGACTTTACAGTTGCCTCTTCTTTATCAATTTGCTTTTGATTTAAATAATTTAATCCAATAAACACCCCGTAAGCAGCAATAAGCAAAATAACTAAAGCCATCATAAGTCTTTCAAAAATGCGCTCAGTAGAAACCCTGAGGGCTGTAGATGTAGAATTTTCTGGATTTAATAAATTAATATCTGCCATTTTAGTCGTTTTCTCTCAATGCCAAACCTATAGCTATTGGCAGTTGAGTACTATACCTTTTTAAAGGAGATTCAATATTTGAATCATAATTAATTCGGGACAAAACGCTTCCCAATACCACTTCTGGTACCAAATCTTTAAAAAATTCTGTTATACCTGGCATCTGTGATCCACCACCAACCAAAACAATGCGATCAGTATTTATACTATGAGATTTGTAAATATCTATAACTTGCTTAACTTCTTGCTTAATACTAGAGAGTACAGGCTTTAAAGTTTCTGGTAAAAATTCTGTATTATTTAAACCAAAGTCTCTCTTAAATTGTTCTGCTCTATCAAATTGTAAATTTAAGCTCTGTGCAATTTTATCTGTAAGAGTATCGCCGCCAACATTTATCGTTCTTGTTAACTGCAACAAACCTTGTTTAATAAAATTAATTGCAGTAACTTTTGCACCTATATCAATTATAACATCATTCTTTGAAATATCTGTGACTAAACTGCGGACAAGTGCTAATGGTTCTATCTCTACAACTTCTAAATCAAGTCCTGCTTGCTGAAATATTTTCAAAAATACATCTCTAGTCATTTTTGGAACGGCAATTAACAAAATTTTCATTGTACTTGTCGCCGCATCATCTGCGATATTTGTCCATGTTAAAGAAACTTCTGATAAAGGAAGTGGTATGTATTTTTTTGCTTCAAAACCTAAAGCTTGCTCTAATTCACTATCTGCCATTTTTGGCAATTCTATAACTGAAGTAAAAACTGCCGAATTTGGCAAACTAACAGCGCTCTTTCTAGTAGTTGCTCCAGCTTTTGATATCAAACTAGACAATAATTGTGCTGTTTGATCAATAACTTCTGTACTCGTTTGAGCTGTAATAGGCTCAATCAAATCAACAATCCCGTAAGTTTTAAGGGATTTTTTATCTTGATCAATTTGGACCATCTTAATAGTAGAGGTGCCAATATCAATACCTAAAATAGATTTATCTTTTCCAAACCACATTTTATTTTTTGTTTCTTGTAAGGTTTTCTCAAAATTAGAATAATAGATAATCCAAGTATTGTCAAAATTAAATCGCCTTGCTATAATAAGTAAGTTAGAAATTTATATAAAAGGGCCCCTAGCTCATCTGGTAGAGCGCCTCGTTTGCACCGAGGAGGTGAGCGGTTCGAGTCCGCTGGGGTCCACCATAAAAAAACCCGCCATTAGGCGGGTTTTTTATTATAAATTGTATTTATTGTTTTTTCTTCTTTGGTACTTTAGCACCCATTTCTTTAGCTTCAGAAATACCAATAGCCACTGCCTGCTTAGGATTTTTTACCGTCTTACCACTACGACCACTTTTTAAATCACCTTTCTTAAATTCATGCATTACTTTTTCAATTTTATTTTGAGCAGCTTTTCCATATTTTGCCATAATTTTAGCTCCTTATTATATTAATGCTTATACTATGTATATCGAAAATGCTAGTAAACTGTTTCAAAATCAAAAATATTTTAAAATCAAATGATATAATATATAGTATGAGATTTATATTAGGACCTATTCTAATTGTTATTGGCTTTTTATTGATGAAATACTCAGTATGGATAACATACCAAAGTGGTAAATTAGATTTTGCTGAACAGTATATAACCCCTACCTTTGGAGGTACTTATACTTTTTACAAGCTATTGGGATTGGCTTTTATGATTTTAGCAGTTTTATGGATGGGAGGAGTGCTTGATTTTGGAACTGCCAGTATAGCAATGCCACAAAATTAGCCGTTGATTTTTTTTGATATTATTGCTAAAATACCCAAGTATCTAATTTGGGCGTGTAGCTCAGTTGGTTAGAGCGCGTCACTGATAATGACGAGGTCCCAGGTTCAATTCCTGGCACGCCCACCAGAATAAAAAAACTCCAAATGGAGTTTTTTTATATTATCAATAAAATTATATTTTATAATTTAAACCATCATTAGCATTGCTATAAGGATAGCCACAAAAGAAGTATTGGCTATCAAGCTTAAATGTTGAATGTGCCTCTTAATAGCGATAGCCAAAATCAGTGCTACCAATAAACCAGCGAGCATAATCATAAATGCACGTTCTTCCAAAAATCCTACATTAATATGATTACCCAAAACCGTAACTGTTGCACCCTCTACTTCTCCAGGTTTTACACCTGTAAGATGAGAAGAAAATTGAGCTATTGGTTCTTGGTGCATATTACCATTAATATCAGAAGCCTGAACATACATGTTATCAAATGGTCCTATGTTAGCCATCTTGATTTGACCCTGCCATAAATTATTACTAATAGGTTGAAGTATAACTGACTTGTTTCCATAAAAGACCATCAGCTTTGCAATGTTGCCCAAAGTGTCAACTTCTATATTAAAATTGTCACCTTGCAAAGAAGTTTTTGTTTCAACTATTTTTAAATCTTGAGATCGATCAGCAACTGGTTGAGAAACAGTATTTGGTACAAGAGGAGCGGTGTAAACTGTTTTTGACTTCTCGCTTACTGCAACAGCAGAAGGCTGATCAGCCTCTACATTTTGTACAGGCTTTGCTTCTTCAACATGAGTTACCTCTGACTTCAAATCTAACTGCTGTGCGATTGGAGTTCCAAACATCTGAACAACAATTGTGGTTTGATGATTGTCAAACATTCCTTTAGCAATACCTATTCCTATTTCTTTAAAGTTTTTGTTTAAAATATTTGCTCGATGTCCTGGACTATTCATCCAAGCTGTTTGAACACTTTCAGCATCAGAAAAATCTATAGCCAAATTTTCTCCTGCTGTAGTATAGCTATAGCCAACTGTCTTGATAAAAGTCCAAGGTGTATTTCCCTCAGGAGTGTTGTGAGAAAAATATTGTTTAGCCAACATGTCATCAGCTTTATTCTGCGCTGCCTTAGAAAGCAATCCACTCATCTTTAATTCTGATAAAGAATTTTCAGTACGAGCAGAGTTAGTTAAGCTTAATACAGTTTCAGAAGAAATAACAGAAGCCTCTGCTGTTGTTACAGGACCAAGAGCAACAAAAGAAATACTGGCAATTTTAATTGTTACTGCTAGTACCGAAAACAAAGCCAACAAACGATGGCTTAATATGTGAGGATGATAATTGTTTTGCTCATGAGGGATTATATGATTTCTAACGCCTCTCCCCCATTTAGCAAAAGTTGGAATAGAAAAGTCAAAAAAACTTTGCCATTCAACAGCTGAGTAAAGATTATTCATTTGTATTTTTGTTTTTGTTTCGTTATTAGCTTTGCTAATCACTTAACTATATAGTTATTATATCATAGTTAACAAAAAAAATCAACCTCTTAGAGGCTGATTTTTATTAACGGTGTCTTACTTTAATAAAACTAGCCGTTATATCTGTTACTTGAGTATTACCGATATCTGTAATCATAATATAACTAACCAACGACACCCCAGAAACCAATAGAAATACCATTGTCCAAATAAACCAACGTTCACCTTTAGGTTCTATTTTAGTATTTAGCATTTATTCTAAATAAATTAATAAAAGCATAACCATAACCCCTATCACAAAAGAAAAAACTTGCCATAAAGATTTTTTTATATTTTTTTCTTTATGTAATTCTGGGATAATATCTGACATAGCTATATAAATAAAACTAGCGGCTGCGAATGACAACAATGCCATAGGCGCATCTTTTAACTGTGGAGCTAAAAATAACACTACCGCAGCTCCAAGCACTGATGTAACCGCAGAAACAAAATTATACCAAAGAGCTTTTGCTTTACTCCAACCACCATGGATTAAAATTGCAAACTGTCCAATTTCTTGAGGTATTTCGTGGAACACAACTGCAATAGTAGTTGTAATCCCAAGTGGTATACTTACCAAAAAACTTGCAGCAATTATAAGTCCATCAATAAAGTTATGCAAAGCATCCCCGAATATAGTTAAGTAAGTTGTAGAATGTACAGACTCTTCATGCTCACCATGATCATGGTGCCATAAAATATATTTTTCTAATAAGAAAAATATTACTATGCCTAATAATAAATACAATCCGGATTTAATAGCAAACCCATCTTGACCCATCTCTGGCAAAACATGTAAGAACACATCTCCCAGCAAAGCTCCAGCAGAAAAACTAATTACATACTGCAAAACTTTACGCAAGAAAGATTCATTTATACCGATCGTAAAAATACCTATTAAAGAAACAACACTGACCACCGCAACACTTAAAAACGTGTATAAATAAGTATATATCATAAACATATTATACAATAAATTACTTATCGAGTAAATCTGAAAATTTTAAATATAAATTATTCTAAAAATAAAAAGCCAAGGATAAATCCCGGCTTTAAAAATACTTGATAATAATTTACTGCCACGATAGTTTTATTTCGCCAAAATAATTAGGGTCAAAAGCAGGAGAACAATTTTCTGCAGGGTCTATTCGCAACCCAGTAATTAACCCACGCCATTTATAATGGTTGAGTGTATAAATTTTTGGCTGCAATGCTCCTGTAGAAACAACTATATATGATAAAGTTTTGATTTCATCAAAAAATGGTTCTTGATTAGTGGTAAAATAAATTTTACCCAAACCACTCACACATCGATTATACATATCCATTGTTAGGTATTTTGCCTGCGAAGCTTCTATGCTTAAACCGCTACTACATTTCACACTTAACCCGCAGTTAGTAAAACCTCCATGTTGTATGTATGGATCCTGCGATCCGTCTAACCACAAAGCATCGCCAGAAACACCAAAGCTTTGAAAATTAAAAATGTCCCACAACTCACGGTTATTAATTTCTCCGAAGCTCCACTTATAACCACCTTGTAAAAAGACGATTGGATTATACGTGCGACTAGAAACTTCATAGTTTTGATCAGAGTAATTTAAACTGTTTAAATTTGGAAAGTATGGTTCATAACTTCCGATGTTTTTATCAATTTGAAAATGTAAATGAGCCCCAGTAGATCTGCCACTGCATGGATCGATGCCTGACCTGCCGCCACTATTACCAATTTTATCGCCAGCGTTTACATACATCCCTGCAACAATACTACTACCATTTTGCGTCACTCTATTAGAAAGGTGCCCATAAATTATATTTATAGGCTCATCTAAAGTGTATGGATTACGGGCTTTGATGACAATTAAACCTCCCCATGTGGGATCGCAGCGAGAAATAACAACCTGTCCATTTAAAGCAGAATAAACTGATGTTCCTGACGATACAGGAATATCTACTCCTGGGTGACGACCACAACCATCACCCCTACATCCACTTGTTAAACCATTATCCTGATTATCACGGTATAAAGTGCTATAACCAAAAATACCTGTGCCAAAACTCCCTGCATAAGTTCCATTATATTGCTTAACACCTACTAAAGGCATTACACCTACTGCTTGTGCAAATATATTTAAAACAAATACATAACTCAATAAGCAAGCAAACATTATCTTCATAAAATCCTCCATTGATATTTTATATTTTAAGAATACAACCTATTAGATAAAATCTGTTTTAAATTTAAATAATATCCAGATAAATTAGGCAACAAAAAAACACCCTAATGGGTGAATTTTATTTTTTCACAACTACATAGTGACTGAAATGAACCGACTACAAGTCTTTTGAAAGATGCGCTAATTTTCGGAAAAATTAACGACGACCAACGGAGCTGTTTGTTTAAAACAAACTAGCTTTATTGTCGCACTTGCTGTTTCGAAAAACGAACAAGAAGCGAAATATTCCTTAGAAAGGAGGTGTTCACTATTTGTTGAAAGAAATAAAAGCTAGTTTCTTATGCTAGCATTAATTTCCTTTATTATATCAAAAATGCTGTTTTTCTCAAGAAGTAGGAGAATTTTTCTTATACTTGCGGTAAAAGTTTATTATTTCATCTAGCCTACCAGCTAATGTATAACCTGCTCTAATATCACGCACATACTCTAACTGTTTTGGAGCAATACGGATAAGTTTCTTAAACCGGGTTTTCTTGTAGTTTTTGTTTTTCATTTTTCTACATATTAATAATAAGTATATAAGTATACATAACCCCCACCACCCACAAGCCACTTCCTAATAGACATATACACCAATACATTATTCATTATTTATACTACTTACTATAGGTGGGAAAGGAATTACAGCCTTTCTCTGCCACACTCCCAGCTGGAAGTTATCACTAAATACAATGTTTATACGTAAAATTTGCCAATTATGAGGTTTTCGTTATCTGGCACACGTGCCACTTACTCTTTTTACGTCCGTAAGCTGTCTTGTAGAGACTGGAGGGAGACGAAGTATTACTTACTTTACCCCTGCCCTGTTAGCTACGGATAAACTAATAGGGCAAAGCAAAACAAATAAAAATTCACTGATAGCTGGATAGTTTTGCAAGCTTATGGCTCTATCCAGTTATCAGTGAACTCTTCTTGCAAATACTAGCCTATTTAATTAAAAAACCGACAATACCCCCAAAGTGGGGTGTATGTCGGTTATTCAGTTATCTATATTATATCAGTTAATTTAAAAACTACTCACTTTATATTTACAATTTTAGGTAAAATAAGTAGCTTATTTATGAGGTAAAACAGGGTACTTAAAAATAAATTGTTTTTTATTTAATTCTGTACACTGCTGAACAGTTTCAGTAGTCAAGCCTTCAGCACTGAAACATAAGTCCAATAACGGCTTTAATACAGCTAAGTTATGGTCTTTGGCTTCCACATACTGTCCAAAAGCATAGCTAATGCTAAAGAGTAAGGCTGAGACAGCTATTAAGGACATAGTTATTTTATTAAACATTTTTTCCTTTCTTTGACGGAAAACACAAAGCCCCCGCCAAGAGATGTCTTACGACACCAATACAAGTTTCCCTGTATTACCTAAAGTAAGCCCTTGGACGAGGGTTCTATATACTTTAGGTTTTACTGCCATGCCCATGCTTGCACAGTGGGTTTAGGCAATTAAATTGTAATAATATTATAGCATCTAGTTAGGACTACTTCGCAAGCGACCATTCTCATCTAAGTCGTCATCGACATCTAAATTCGGAATGTTACCATAATATCTAAGTGCAGCCGATAGCATACTAGAAAACTCGGGGTTAGGTAACGGAAACCTTGAGAATTGAGGGACTACACTTAAATTCTCACCATTCACTGCATCATCTTCATTTTGGTAATGAAATGAATAGTTAGTGAAGAAGACTCCATTATGTGGTGACGGGTCTTCTTGTGAACAAATTTGTTTAGTCATAAAACTCATTACGTCTTGCACCCACTTTTTGTCAAAGGATGTCTCTGCACCATCTATGGGAACATTTACATCCACAAAAACCATGAACGGTACATCATTCGGGTTTTGCTTCATAGCATTTTTTACAAGCTTGCGAACATCCCCCTTAACAATTTTTTCTGCGTCTTGTTCTCCAGCTGTATTCAGCACGCCTTCCCTATGGCGACTTTTCGCTTCCACAGCAACCTTAACCCCAGTTTCATTGTGAGTAGCAATAAATTCACAGTGTTTTAAATGAGCAGGAAAAGCATCATCCAAGAACTCAATTTTACAACCCAGTCTTGCAAAAATTGCAGCAATTGCAATTTCATAACGAGCCCCCTGGTAAGAGTCTTTGCCTTTAAGGCGCTCTAATAAACTATTGGGCAATTGCAATGTATGCTGCAAGCTAGCAATATCAAAAGCTAAAGCAAGTAAAGTTTTAGTCCATCCATCAGATGTAGCATGTGCTCGTCCATTAATAACTATTTCTGTTACTGATATATTTTTCGCCTTCCACTCTTCAAACTTTATAAAGCTAGTAGCAATATAATGTCTTTCGCTTTCTGGCAAAGCAAACTGAGCCTGCAGCCATTCATTACCCAAAGTACTACCTAAAACACCAATGATAAATTCATGGAAGGTCTCACCTATCTGACCCTTGTATACACAGTCACCCAATACCCACATTTTTCCACCTTGATGCACAATAGGGCGAACATAGTTTATATGTATTCCCATTGCTTTCATTGTTTCGAGCTCTTGGTTCTTTTTGGCAAAATACTGCACTACTTCTACTGGTACTTGGGGAACTCGAAAATTAGTTGCAGCATATTTATATCTACAACAATACTTAAATTTTTTTTCACTACCACAAACGCAAAGAGTATTTGGGTTAATTTTTACATCAGTCATTAGTGTTTGAATTAATAGGGAAGGCGCCCCATTTAAACATAGGGCGCCAATTCCATAAAACCCTTAATACAGGGTACACTCATTAAGAGATAGCAAGTTATCGTTCCAGTCTCCATCAGCATAAGTTCGAAGATATGGGTCTCCATATGAGGGGTTAACTACACCAACCCAAGCGACTTGTCCAGTATATGGGTCTTTAGTGTAATAAGAATTTATATTATTGTTTATCTCATAGACAACAGCTTCTCGAGTTTTTCGCCATCCAGAACCACCTATATGGGTTATATGTTCATGCTCACTATAACGGTCTGGTTTATTAACACAAGTAACATGTAATGACATTGGTTTAAAATTTAATAATTTAATACAAAACAAAAACACACCATAAAAATACAACTAATTGGTGTGTTTATTTCCGTATCAAGCCAATAATACAGTGGGTTTGCTTTGAACAAAGAAAATTTTTGCTAAATGGCTTAACCAATAAACTGCAACCTCAAATAATTTTTTAAAATTTCTAACGACATCTTTTACAAACCGGGTGATGCGAGGTAAGAAGTCTTTCCATGTTAAGCCTTCATAATTAAAACTATAGTAAAGGTTAACGTCTTCTACAAGTTTAAGCTTAGTTGTGCTTAAAGCCTCTGCATCCCACAAAGTACCAGAAAGAATATTAGACTGCTGAGAAACAATTGACTCATACATAACTACTAACATATCATCAGTAAATGAATATGCAGGAGCAGTGACAATAGACTCAGTTACAATACTTTCTGGAAATAATACTGGCGCTCTATCAATTGGAAAAGCAACAGCTCCAGTTAAATTAGAGTTTAAACTCGCTATGGAAGTACTACCTGTTATTAAATGCTTCCCCAGAGGTAAACCAACGGTATCTGAATTAGCCAAACCAAAACTAGTTGATAATTTTTCTTCTAACGCAGTAGTAAAAAGACTTCTAGAAACTTCTAAAGGTGTGTCGATATTATTTCTTACTAATTTTGTGTTAATTTTTTTGGTTTGTATGGTCATTTATTTTATGAATTTCACTCCAATGAATTTCGGAAAGTATCTTTGAAGGTATTATAGCAAAATTATTTTGGTTGGTCAAACGTACACCTGTCAATACAGCTCTGAATAATAAAACTTAGCGCACTAAAAGTATGTTTAAGAAGAATAATGACCAAACCCCGCGTCCTACCCCCCCGCGCTGATATTTATTTCAAAATAATATTATTTTTATTGCAAAAACGTCGTGAAATAGTACAAATAAATTCAATTTCAAGCTAAATAAATTACTATTAGTACCTTAAATAAGCCTCATGAGCTTCTTTTGCCCTTCTTTTATCTACACCTAAGTAATAACGACAAGTGGTTTCTAGCCTATTATGACCTAATATTTCTTTTACATGTACAATAGGGCAACCATTAAACAAAAGGTTGGTTGCAGTGGTGTGACGTAAAATATGAGGTGTAACTCTCTTTAACAGGTTAACCTTCTTAGAATATCGCTGGAAGAAACCACTAACATCTGCGCGCTTTAAACGAGTGCCACGGTTAGTGACAAATAAAGCCTCTTCATTATCCGAGCGTTGTTCTAAATAATAATTAACCCACTTTAAGCATCGGGTGCTAAAAAACACAGCCCTCTCTTTATTACCTTTACCAATAATTTTCGCTTCAGATGTTTCAAAGTTTATACTACTAACATTTAAACTCAATGCTTCAGAGATGCGCATGCCTGTCCCTAGCAAAACTTCGACTAAGACCCTAAACCTTAACCCATCCATATTTATAAGCTGCTTATTATTTCCTCTACGACACTTGTTGTCAATTTTAATTGCATCTATAAATTGCTGAACTTCTTCATTAGTTAAAAATATAACCTCTCGTCTACTACGCTTAGGTGACTTTATATTCTTATAGTCCATAACCTTTAAATGCTTAAACTCTTTGATAAATTTTAAATAACTTTTTAAAGCAAAAACTACTGAGGCAACGCGAGACTCTCCTGCACCGCGGTTCATAATTTTCTGCTTCAATAATATAATATGACTGCTATCTAACTCATTTATGGCAATATCACCAATGTCCCGAATTACCCATTCTAACGACTCCTTGTATTTAGCAAGTGTTTGAGTAGAAAAAATTAGTTCGTACTGAGCATATTGCAGAAACTCTGAAAGTAATTCACTTAACTTGACACCAGCAGAGTTAAGCTTAATTCCGTCATTGGTATTTGTTTCTATGGTATTTTCCAAAAACATAAAAACCTTTCTTCTAGCTTTAGAAAAAAGGTTCTTTTATTTTTTCACAACTACATAGTGACTGAAATGAACCGACTACAAGTCTTTTGAAAGATGCGCTAATTTTCGGAAAAATTAACGACGACCAACGGAGCTGTTTGTTTAAAACAAACTAGCTTTATTGTCGCACTTGCTGTTTCGAAAAACGAACAAGAAGCGAAATATTCCTTAGAAAGGAGGTGATCCATCGACAGCTTCCGCTACCGATGCCTTGTTACGACTTAGCCCCAGTTACGAGTCTTAGATTGGAACCCAACTTAATGGACGCTTCATCTACTACCCACTTCCATGGCTTGACGGGCGGTGTGTACAAAACCCGAGAACGTATTCACCGTAGCGAGGCTGATCTACGGTTACTAGCGATTCCGGCTTCATGAGGGCGAGTTTCAGCCCTCAATCCGAACTGGGGGATGGTTTGATAGGATTTGCTCCGGATTACTCCTTGGCGTCCCTTTGTAACATCCCATTGTAGCACGTGTGTCGCCCAAGGCGTAAGAGCCACGCTGATTTGACGTCATCCCCACCTTCCTCCGGCTTAAACGCCGGCAGTTTCACCAGACACTTGTAACTGGTAATAGGGGTTGCGCTCGTTTTCACACTTAAGTGAACACCTCACGGCACGAGCTGACGACAACCGTGCAGCACCTGTATAGCACCCTCGAAGGCTATTCTGTTTCCAGAATATGCAGCTATATGTCAAGCCTTGGTAAGGTTCCTCGCTTATTATCGAATTAAACCACATGCTCCACCGCTTGTGCGGGTCCCCGTCAATTCCTTTGAGTTTTAGCCTTGCGGCCGTACTCCCCAGGCGGTACATTTAACGCGTTAGCTTGGCTACCAAAAAGGGTCGATACTCCCTGGCAGCGAATGTACATCGTTTACAGCGTGGATTACTGGGGTATCTAATCCCATTCACTCCCCACGCTTTCGTCCTAGCAGTGTCAGGTGGCACCCAGAAGCCTGCCTACGCTATTGGTGTTCCGAACGATATCAACGCATTTCACTACTACACCGTTCGTTCCAGCTTCCTCTTTGCCCCTCTAGTCAAGAAGTTTCAAATGACAGATTCCGAGTTGAGCTCGGAGATTTCACATCTGACTTTCTTAACCACCTGTCGGTACGCTTTACGCCCAATGATTCCGGATAACGCTTGAGGTCTCTGTATTACCGCTGCTGCTGGCACAGAGTTAGCAACCTCTTATTCGCTAGGTACAGTCAAAATATTCTTCCCTAACAAAAGAACTTTACAACCCGAAGGCCTTCATCGTTCACGCGGCGTCGCTGGATCAGGCTTTCGCCCATTGTCCAAAATTCCAAACTGCTGCCTCCCGTAGGAGTCTGGACCGTGTCTCAGTTCCAGTGTGGAGGTCTCCCCTCTCGGGGCCCCTAACCGTCATAGCCTTGGTAAGCCATTACCTTACCAACTAGCTGATGGTGCCTAGGCCACTTCTTTAGCGCATTGCTGCTTTAGAATTGCTTCCACATCGAGAATTGCTCCACCTTTCGGTGGGTTATGCTCGACTAAAGGCATGTTCCTAGGTATTACTCACCCGTTTGCCGCGGGTCTAAACCCGCTCGACTTGCATGTCTTAGGCACGCCGCCAGCGTTCATCCTGAGCCAGGATCAAACTCTTCAAATAATTGGTCGCGAAATTATTCGCGACAGCCCCCCCTCAACAAACTGGCAAAGCCAGATTTGTTTCGGTTATGCTAACACAATTTAACTATGTGTTCTGAGTTTGTCCTCACACTATTTGCTACCGTGCGAATAGTGCTCATGAGAACTGGCGATAGTTTATTTAAAGCTAACTATCAAAGCTTGAAGTATTTATCTCAAAAAACTTGACGTAATCAATTTCCCATACAAACTCTAAATCCAATAGATCTCTTGTTTATAATGGGCGACTAATATTGTGAGAAATTCTACAAGAGAATTTCTGTTCTACAATTTCGTACACATTTCAATCACTATGAAGTTGTCAAAGTACAATTGGGAGAATAAAAAACACCCAAAGTAGCCTTTGTAGTGCTCATTTCTCAAATCTATAAAATATCTATAAATTTGAACCTAGATAATCTCCAAAAAAATTCTGGATACATCTAGCTGAAATTGAGGTGTATGTCTTTTAAAGTCTCCTTAATTTGTGGATAATTAAATCCTTAAATATATTAATGGTTAAATAGATACTTGTCAAGAGTTTTTTTAAAAAAATTTCACAAAATTAAGCTAATTTTTGTAAGACTTGTCCAAACGCGATTTATCTGGCAAAATACACGGTTAAGGAGGAAATTATGAGCTTAATTTTACATGGGATCTTTCAACATGCTGAAAACAGATTGGCTATTACAAAATTAATGGAGATGGTAAAATCCAAATCAATGCTCAATTGGTTTGAATACGAATATCATCTGACCATTGATAAAAGCATAAAATTAAATGGCATTAACAATTTGTTTATCTCTAACAGAAATTTTAGAACAAACCTTCATTCGGAGAATTATAAACAAATTGTTATCTCTTCAAAAATTACTAATAATAGAATTAATGAACTATTGTCACAAAACTTCAAATCTGGACTCTCAGAATACACGACTTTCTCTTTGCTGAGAAAATCAATATGGGAGCATACTCAAAAATACTGGCTAGATCTCACATTGCAATATGAGCCAACTCAAGAATACTTAATAGGAGTATTATCAGTATTGGATAATAAAAATAACCCTATCAATACTATATAAATAACACACTGCTTTATGAAAAGCAGTTTTTTATTTTGGCATTGTCAAAATACTGAGAGTAAGATACAATATTTTTCTAAATTGTTTTGGAGGAAACATGCAACTCTATTATTACATCAATAATTCAAAGCTAATAAAAACCTGGTTAAGCTTGCAATGCAAGCTAAAAAATAAAGTTCGCTGGTCAGACTTACTATATAAGTTTGGCAGTCAGCAATACAAGCTCATACTCTGTCGCCCAGACTATTATCAATATATTATTGAAAATGAAGCTATTACTGCCGACTATGTTCACGGTCAAATTTTGGTCTTAGATCAAGAAAAATTCTTTTATACATTTTATAGAATAAATCTAGGTTTTACCTTATGGGATGATATAGAATTTGTAAAAGATATAAACCCACATTTGATCATAGAAGCCAACTTTGTAAAAACCAAAAACACTGCGCTTATTGACATTGAATTATCAATTGAAAACTTAACGGAGATATCATTAGCAGCCAACTGCTAAAAATTAATGCCAAGAATATTCTTGGCATTTTTATTTTGCTGGCTCATTGTTTAAGCTCTTCCATAAATAACGTGAGGCGATCGTCTTATAAGGTGACCATTTTTTAACTAAATTATGGAGCTGTTTTTCCGTTAATGGTTGTTTCAATCCATACAATCTGATTATTGCGTTTTTCAAGCCCAAATCGCCAACAGAAAATATATCTGGTCTCTGTAAACTAAACATCAAAAACATTTCCGCTGTCCACCTCCCTATTCCTTTAACCTGAATAAGAGTTTGAATAACTTCTTCGTCTGAGAGAGTATGCAATGTGCGCAAATTTATTTTCTTGTTTACTACTTTTTCTGCCAAATCAAAAATATATGTTGCTTTTTGGTTAGAGATACCGACAGCTCGCAATTGTTGTGTTTTTAGTTTTAAAATCTGCTCTGGCTTTGGAAATTTACTTTTAGGAAATAAACCTAGAAATCTTTTATAAATTGTATCCGAAGCTTTAACAGATAACTGCTGAGAAATAATCGCTTCAACCAAATACTCTAACCTACTACGTAGCTTTCTTGACTTAGGCAATTCTCCCAAACCTTTAACCAATTTTGCTAACACTGGATCATGCTTTTGAAAATGGTTTAATGCTTGCTTTGACATAAATCTAAATTGACCAATTAATCTGTCTTTAGTATACTCAAATATAATAAAAATTAGGAGGATAAATATGTCAAAAAATTTACAAAACCAATATTTAATTATTGGAAATAAATCAGACCGCAGTAAAGTCAAAAAAAATCTGATTAGCTTAGTCGAAGATCAAGAAAAACAAATCATCGAAGCAGATTATAACTTTGTTAATATTCTTACTACCATCAAACAGCTAAATAGTAAGGAAGATAAAATTGAATATTGGAAGAGATACGAAAGTTTGATAATAGTAGTGCCGGTAGAATACAAGATATATGATACAAAACATCAGTATATAGACAGTTTAAAATTTTTACTAGACCAACATACAAAAGTTAAAGAAGAATTAGTCAAAAGTTATAATAATGTTAAATTTTTGATAGTTAAATTATACAGCTCAGTTCCAAAAGAATTTGAAAAATATGATTGGATTTCAGAAAATAACAAAAATGCATTGCAACAAAATATCCTGCTCGCAAGCACCAACGTGCATCTTTGCGTCAATTGCCCCAAAGAAATAGATAATAATTTCACAAAAGAAGATAACCCAACACTTCATGTAAATGAAGGAGAAGCTATACAAATTATTACGGGCAAAAAATCTTGGTTATCAATTGCAAGTTTAATTGTTAAATATAATCAAAATACTTTAGAGTTTTTTACAGAATTATACGAAAAAAGAAAAACCAGGTTTGGCTTTTTCCCAATTATAATCATAGACGAGGAATTGCTCGAGTTAAAAATACCCAGTGCAGATAATTTTCATCCTTATATAGTTAAATTTGAAGATTTCAAAAATCTATTTGACCGTCTATGCCATGAAGGAGCAGAACAAACATTTAGTAACTTTGGCTTTGGCTAAAAAACAACCCGCTACATATTAGCGGGCTTTTATTTTTTATAAATCTTATAATATTTTGAGATTATATTTCTATGATTTCTCCGGAATCAGTTTCGTAAGTAAGTTCATTTGTTGTATTTACCTTTTTCTTGGTACGGCTTTTTGTGAGCAATTGAGTGTATATTTTTTGCAATGCCTGCGGTTCTGTTTCTTTTTGGATTAACTGCATCAAATCCCATAAGACCTTTGCATCATCAAAAGCACGATGACGATTTTCACAAATAAAGCCATGGCGCTCGATAATTTCAGTTAAGTTATGCCGCTTATAATTTTTAAAAACAGCTCGTGATAATTTTACGGTACACAACCTATCCAGATTAAAAGCCAGCCCGACCCTTCTAAACTCTTCCTTCAAAAAACTATAATCAAACTGTGCATTATGAGCTACAAATATCGCATCTTCAAACTTAGCCAACAAATCTTCAGCAATATCTTCAAATCTTGGCTGATTGATAAGCTCATAATCTTCTATCCCTGTTATCTTTGTAATAAACTCTGGGAGAGGTTGATCTGGATTTAATAAAGTTTGATATGTTTCTACAACTTCTCCTTTTTCTACCCTTAGCAAGCCAATTTCAATAACCCGACCAAAATAGGCATTTGCTCCAGTTGTTTCCACATCAACAATTGTAAAGTTATTTTTATCAAACATTTTTATACTCTGACTATACCTTATTATAAACAATCTGAGTTGTTTTTTGAATACAAAAAAGCGTTCATTTTACTGAACGCTATTTAGATTAAGCACATTGAGCTATATCTTTATTTTCAAATCCTCCTACCTGAATTTCCCAAAGCTGAGCATATTTTGCAGCTTTGTTTATTAACTTTTGGTGACTGCCAATTTCTACCACTTGCCCATGTTCTATAACACAAATTAAATCTGCTTCCTTGATTGTGGACAACCGATGAGCAATAACTATTGTTGTTCGATTTAGCATTAACTGATGCAAAGACTTCTGAATCATATATTCTGACGCAGAATCTAAACTTGAAGTTGCTTCGTCCAAAATTAAAATCGGAGCATTACTTAAGATGGCTCTAGCAATTGAAACTCTTTGCCTTTGTCCACCCGACAATTTAATTCCACGCTCTCCTACTAAGGTGTCATATTTGTTTGGCAATTTTTGAATGAAATCATCACAGTAAGCCAGTTTGGCAGCGTTAATCATTTCATCATAACTTGCATTAGGATTACCATAGCAAATATTGTAAGCAATAGTCCCTGCAAATAAATTAGTGTCTTGCGGAATAATATCAATATTACTTCTTAAGCTTTCTATTGTCACCTGAGAAATATCTTGATTATCTATCAAAATCTCCCCAGAGATAATATCAAACTCTCGATGTAAGGCATTAACTAAAGTTGTTTTTCCAGCTCCAGAAGAACCGACAAAAGCAACTTTACTTCCTGCAGGGATTTTTAAACTTAGCCCATTTATAACAGGATTATCTTTATGGTAGTAATGCACTACATTACGAAACTCAATTTCTGCATTTTTTACAACTAATGGTTGAGCATTTTTGGCATCTACCACTTCATGTGGAGATTCTAACTTTTCGGTTAGTTCGTTTGCATCAGCAATTTTTTCATAAATTTGCCTGATGTAACGTCCCATCCCCCAAGTGTTGTCAAAAATACGACCCAAATAACTTTGCAAAAAGATCACGTCGCCCATTGTCATAGAATGACTATAATACAGATGAATTGCATAACCCATAGCAATGACTTCTAAGATTGACATGGAAATACCTTGATAAATATTTGCTATCCACCCCATACGCCAAGCTTTTCTTTTTAGTTCAAAAAGCTTATCTGTATAAGAAGTAAAGTTATTTTTTTCTCGTGCTTCTGCAGCAAACATTCTGATAACATTATGATTTGCAAAAGCATCAGAAAGCTTAGCATTGATCAAACTATCTTGAGTTGCATTTGCTTCATCGTGCGGAAATTTTTTCATTGCAAATTTGTAAGTAAACCACAAGTAAAAAACCAACCAACCAGATACAATAAACCCATAGGTTGTATTCCAAGCGTAAGTTAATACATTAAGCAAGATTAATAAGAACACTGATCTAAAAAGATCAAAGCTGATTTGATCAGCCATTAATTCAAATGCACCTGCAAATTTTTTAACTTTAGACTGTAATCCGCCGACATAGTTGTCAGCATAAAACTGCCGCGAGTGCATAATAAGATATGCGAAGCTAGAATTAATTAAATCTGCAATGACCCGAGGCTGAAAAAAATGATTTTCTCTTTCGGTAATCCGATTGAAAATCATTCTCAACCATCCTGATCCAAGAAAAATGCAAAACAAAATTAAAACCTCGCTATCGTAAGTTGTATATTTAATCATTGCATCATACATCAATTTCATGAAGAATGGACGAACCAAATCTATCATGGTAAACATGAGCACTCCGCTCATAATGATGATCACTGATTTTTTATACTTCATCGCTGCAATCCAAAAATGATTGAGAGTCTGTTTTGTATAATTCATATTTCCTCCTATTTTTTTCTAGAAATTTCTATCTAGGATAACAAAACTCCGGCATTTTGCCGAAGTTTATATTGGTTTTTTATTTCAAAAAACGATTATAAACACAGCAAAAAACTGATACCAAAAGCGGTATTTTCAATGCCTAAGTGATGTAATTTTGAATATACTTTTAGCATTTTTATTATTTGCTAGTTAATTATTATGACGGCACAATTGCCGCAACGTTACATATTATCTAATATTTTAGATGATGTCAAGATGATAACTATTTTAAAAAGACTTTCAAATTTGAAAGTCTTTTTAGTATTACTGAATAATTTTATCAATTAGTCCGTATTTCTTAGCTTCATCAGGAGTCATAAAATAATCGCGGTCGGTATCTTGTTCGATTTTTTTTATAGATTGCCCAGTATGCTTAGCTAGAATCTGATTTAACTGATCTTTCATACGACGCATTTCTTTTGCCTGAATTTCTACATCAGTTTGCTGTCCTTCTACACCACCCATAACCTGATGAATCATAATACGAGCATTAGGAAGAGCAAAACGCTTTCCCTTAGTTCCGGCAGCAAGAAGCACCGCTCCTGCCGAAGCTGCTTGTCCAACACAGATAGTTGCAACATCAGCTTTGACGTGTTGGATAGTATCATACATTGCCATAGCAGATGTTACGCTACCTCCAGGAGAATTTATATAAATCTTAATATCTTCTTTACTATTTTCTGCATCCAAAAATAATAATTGAGCAATTAAAGTATTTGCTACTGTATCATCGATTGGTTCTCCCAAAAAAATTATACGCTCTTTGAGCAAACGACTATAAATATCATAAGCGCGTTCACCCATCGGAGACTTTTCTATAACCATTGGTACTAAAGGCATAAATTTCCTTTCAAATTTCTCTTCAATTAAATCTATGTATTACTTCAGAGAAAAATTAATAATTTACTTTTTGGATTTCAGCAGACTGCTTATCATTATAATATAAACACTCTAAGCCCTTACCTACTTTTTCTTTTTGCAATAAATCACAAGGCGGATAATCTTGACTAGTCAAAATTTTACGAAAATCTTCTCCGTTTTTAACCCAATATTCCATAACACCGCCACCGCCACTATATCCTGCGTGTAATCCTACTGTATATAAGCCTTCTACAACAGACACTGGTCCAATCAATTGATTATTTGCATCTTTAATTAAAGGAATTATTTTATCCAAGATCATATCGTCTTCTAGATTTGGACGACCACACTGTGTAGTTACTTTAATTACATCAGCGTTACCACTTGCAATATTATCAACGATTAACATGTAATGGTCATTATCCTTTTTAAAGCCGAATAATTTTGCTTTATAAGGCTGAGCTAAATCTGCTTGGTGTGATCCATCCTGAGACACATCTCGTTCAAAACCTAATTCTTTTAATTCAGAAACTCGATTATTAATTTTAGCCAAAACTTCGTCCAAATTCGAATTGTTTATGGTAATATCTTGATTATCAGTTGACTTATACAATATATATGGTTCCATGGATTTACGTTTAAAGGTAAACACCCCAGATTGCCTTAAAGACAAGTCACTATTTGGAATAAATGAATGAACACGATCTGTGAAAGTAAAAAAATCTACGCAATTATTAGTTGGATATACAAAATCGCTTTTATTGTTTAGGAATTCATTTCGATAAAATTTAATTCCGACAAAAATGGCTATGAGAATTACTAAAATAGTTGTAAAGTATTTTTTCATAAAATTAAATTATTCGTTAGTTTCTGTTTGTTCGTCAGTAAATTCAGTCATAATGCTTTCTTGATCTGCGATTGATGGAGCAGATTCATCTATGCTGCTATTTTCTTCAACTTCTGAGCCTTCTGCAGGAGCAGAGCTACCACCTTCAGAAGCAATATCAATTTTCCAGTTTGTTAAACGAGCAGCCAAGCGAACATTTTGACCAGACTTACCAATTGCAAGAGACAATTGATCTTCAAGAACACCAACTTTAGCAGACTGCTCTTCAAAGTCCAACTGTACATTCAAGATTTTTGCTGGAGACAAACTATTAGCAATAAATTTTACAGGATCTTCGTCCCATTCGATAATATCAATTTTTTCGCCACCCAATTCTGCCATAACTGTTTGAACACGAGTTCCTTTTTGTCCTACACAAGAACCAATAGGATCAATACCTTCTTGAGTGGAGGTTACAGCAATTTTGCTGCGACTTCCAGCTTCTCTAGCAACGGACTTAATTTCTACAGTGCCGTTAAATATTTCAGGAACTTCTAATTCGAAAAGCTTACGAACCATATCAGGATGGCTACGAGACAAAGTAATTTTTGGACCCTTACTTGTTGGCTCAACGTGTAAAACTAAGACTTTAACTCTTTGCCCTACTTCATATTTTTCACTGCGAATTTTTTCTGACGGGAACAAAATACCAACTGCTTTGCCTAAATCAATAAGTACCGTATCACCTTCAACTCTTTGTACAATACCATTAATAAGGGTGCGTTCTTTAGATTTGAAATCAGAAAATTGCATGTTACGTTCTGCTTCTCGAAGTTTTTGAATAATAACCTGCTTTGCAGTTTGAGCGGCAATACGACCAAATTCCATACCATCTTCTGGAGTAATCTCTTGTCTAATAACATCTCCTGGTTTTACACCAGGTTTCCAGGATTGAGCTTCTTCTACAGAAATTTCTTTTTGCTGATCTTCAATTTCTTCTTGCGCTATCGGGACAACAGTTTTTTCATCAAAGATTTTTGCTGATAAATCTTCTGGATTAAATTCAACAATAATATTTTGATCTTTGTTACCAAAGTCTTTACGAAAAGCCGCAGCTAAAGAAGCCTCGATCATAGCGAGTATTTCTTCACGACTAATTCCTTTTTCCTCTGCAATTTGTTGCAAAGCTTGTTCTAATTGTTCGTTCATTTTGAATGAATTAATATCTAATAAATTATAATTATAGGTTAATGCAAGGATATTAAGCGGTTATATTTTTGTGATTAGTTTGAGGAAGCTGAGAGCATCAAGCGATGTGTACTTTCTAGTACACAGAGCGAAGAGCGGAGCAGCTGACATAAAAATAATCCAAAAATATAAGTGCGTTTAAATAAAAAGATGAGCTCGGCTCATCTAGTCATTTACCTCAACTGTATTCGAAATTATTATAACAGATTTGATTATTTTGTCAATATCTAAAGCTTCAACTGCTTTCTTGTCAATCATAATTGCAATAACATCAAATTGGGGTTGTAGATTTTGCAAATTAGGATGGGTAGCCAAAAACCATTTAGCAGTTTTAATTAATTTATTTTGTTTATATTTATCTACAAATTCTTGAGGCGTTCCATATTTGATATTACTTCTAGCTTTAACTTCTACAAAAACAAGCTGCCTATTTTTGTAAACAATAAAATCTATTTCCCCCAACTGTTTACCTTTATGGTTAAACTCATTTCTTTTAACTAATACAAATCCTTGCTTTTGGTATAAAGACAAAGCATAATCTTCTGCAAATTTTCCAACTCCAAACTTATTAATCATAATTTATTATTATATAGCGCTGGTAAAATCCAAATAAAGAAAAAATAAAACACGGTTAATATAAACCGTGTAAATTTTTATAAATTGCTTTTTATATTTTTAATTAATTCTTCCCAAATAACTTCGGCGCTTAAACTTGTTCCTATGTTACGCGGACTAGCGCATATGCTATCACCACCGCCCCAGCTTCCAATTACAGGTTTTTCTAAAAAATTAAATCTTTTGCTTAATTTTTCTATGTTACATGGAATGTATGGCGTTGAAGACCAGATAGTAACATTATTTTTACCTAATGTATTAGACTGAATAGTTAAGCCGATATGAATCCCTTCTTTGCATGCAAGCATTTTTGCGAGGGATCCATGTTGAATAATTTGACCTATTCTATAGTTTCCAATTTTATAATCTTTAACCAAATCATAACTATCATCTACTGGTAACTCTTCAGCATTTCCTAATAAGTAAGAGTTAATTCTATTTTCTACTGAAAATATTACAGAAGCAAATTCATTTGCAATAGATTTATTTTTGCCACCATTTTTTACAAACTCTCTATAAGGCTGATAAATCCACTCTAAAGTTTTTAACATTGGTAAATCTACACCATATGGATATATACCCATAGAGGCGTCTAATCTATTTTCAATTTCAACGAGACGATTTAAAAGTGGATTATAAGGAGATTTGTGTAAATGAAAATTATGGATAATAGCCCATGCCAAACAAACATCTTCATCACAATCATTAACATAAACTTTTACATTTGTATCACCATCTTGTTTAAACATTAACATAGCTTGTTGGCGTATTCCTGTTAAAGCTTGTGCGCAGGTTGCGTAAGTATCTGCACGACTAACACCGTCATGGTGATTCCAATTAATACAACGATTTTTAAAGCTTCTCTGTGGAGATGCTTTTACAAAACCGTCTAAAGCAATTGCATTTGGACCATAAGTTTTACAAAACTCTCCAAATCCCTTAATCTCTAATGCTGGAATAACAATTAATTCAATCATAAGTCCTCCTATCAAACTGATCAATCATATAGAATTGTAAATCAAATGTCAATATAAAAAGCACTTTATAGTGCTTTTTATTTATCTCATTTGTAAGTATTTTTCTTTGAGTTGTTTTTTATGATAATCTTGTAAATCTGATTTATAATGCAATAATAAGTATTTTATTGGTTTAATTAGCCAAAGGATTCCAGCAATCACAACAATTAATGCAGAAATCCTTGTACCCAAAACAGATATAAATTGAATTCTGAGCAAAAACCATAGCATTTCTAGTATACCCACTACAAGCAAAGTATTTCCTATTGTAGACAACGATGGTTTTAATAATTGATTTTTATATATAGATTTCCAAACCAAAACCCCAACGCCTAAAACCACCAAAACCGCTCCAAGATACAAAAAACTTTTATCTATAAAATGTAAACTTACTCTATCTATTTCTAACCAGTAATCTTTTTTCAAAAGATTGGAAAAATGTATATTTGTTAACATAATAAAATTATCTTACCGAAAGTTTATAACTGATGCAAGAGGGCAATTTAATGCTTCTTTAAAACAGCCGCATAATGATAAGAGTCTGCTTTTAACTGCTTAAGCATACCAAATCCGGCTTTTTCTAATTTGCTCAGCAAATCTGGCTCCGAAATTCTGCGTTCCAAGCTTGGACCAAACGGAGTAGATTGAGTCTTCCATTCTACAATAAGCAGCAACCCTGCAGTTTTTAATAATCGATATGCATTGGCAATTACTGTATCTAAATCTTTAGCTTCGTGAAGTATACTAGCAAGCATTACAGCATCAAAAGTTCCAGCATCCAAGTTTAAGGTCTTTTCTAGATCAGCGTGTAGTGTCTGTATATTGCGCAAATTATGTCCCGATGCAGCAGAAGCCGTTGCAGCTAATTTTGCATCTTGGATATCTATCGAATAAACCTTGCCACTTGCTCCCACAATTTTTGCAGCCGCTAAGCTAAAATACCCAGCTCCGCAACCAAAGTCTGCCACCACATTAGTAGATCTTAAGCCAATTTGTGATACTATTTGATCTGGTTTAATAAATTGCATTTTTATTTTAAATTAAAATTAAACTTCTATTTCTTTTTGTATAATTTTCGTGTTGGTCGCACGTCCGTTTTCTATTTCTACATATAATGCATTAACCACTGCGATTCCGGCTTCTACAATATCTAATTTTGGTTTTGCGTTTTGTAAATATAAAACTAAAGCACTGTCCGGAATCACACCTATCACAGAATCTCGATCGCCTGTCATCCCTACATCAGTTTGAGTAGCCAAGCCCTTAGGCAAAATCTTTGCATCGTTAGTTGGAACATGGGTATGAGTACCATACAAAACATGAGCGCGCCCATCAATATACCAAGCAAGAGCTTGTTTTTCGCTAGTTGCCTCCGCATGCAAATCTACAATAATTATATCATCTTTACTGGCTTGATCTTGATAGATTTTATCAAATTCAAAAAATGCATTAGTGATTTCAAATTTATCTTTACCATTCATAAATACCTGTCCAGACAGATTTATCACCAAAAATTGCTGTCCATTTTTGGCAAAACGGTAATAGCCAGATCCAGGAAGATGTTTATTGATTCCGGTATAATTAGCAGGGCGAATAATTTGCGGAAATTTATCAAAGCAATCTTCTGCATGCGGACCGCTATCAAAAACGTGATTACCGGAAGTATAAGCATCAAATCCCAAATTATTTAATTCTATAATATGCTTTTCAATTATACCTTTGCCGTGAGTTAAATTTTCTACATTTGCCAGCATTACATCTGGAGAGTATTCAGTTTTTAGTTCTGGGATAATCTTTTGCAAACCTAGTCGTCCTGGCTTACCCATGATATCCCCGATTATCAATATTTTAGTCATAATTTTATATAAAACCTCCGTAAGAAGAAGTGTGAAATAATCCCAAAATAGCAAAGAAAATAGTAAATATAATAAGCATAATACATATTGAGACTGCTAACATAAACAATATCAAAAAATATTTCAATAAAGAATGCAAAGGCTTATCCCACCCTTTATATCTTCCAAATAAATAAAATACCAAGCCTCAAAATAAAGGAACAGCGTATAATATCACACCATCGTATTGCCAGTTTTCTAAAGGAAGAAAAAATAATCCTATCCAACTAGCA
Source organism: uncultured Candidatus Saccharibacteria bacterium (assembly GCA_964631145.1). Lineage (GTDB taxonomy): Bacteria > Patescibacteriota > Doudnabacteria > UBA920 > UBA920 > UBA920. Next base: position 8,018 of record CAZVXT010000003.1, on the reverse strand, counting down.
AAAACTATAAATATAATTAATAGTAATCAACAACTGATGGTTTATGAACTTTACTATGTTGCTCTACAATAAATAAATTTTAAAACTAAAAAGCACTTCTTGCTAATACCAATTATAACAATTACACAAAATAAAAAGAAGCGTACAATATACGCTTCAAAAATGCTAAGCACTTGCTGGAACAGATACATTGAGTGCACCATTTCTAACCAACTGAGCAAGAAAACTATCTGATAATTGATTATTTGGGATTTGCAAAGCTTTAGTATAAATCGCTGCTGAATAATGAGGAAATAATTCTACCGCAGATTCTAAATAATCTTCCAAATCCTCACCTTTAGGACGATCTATATCTAAATACAGATTTATCACCCCCAAAGCATAATCACCCGAATATCGATCAAGCAACCATATGCCAACCAAAGGCATTATCTTACTTTCAATAATGGCGATTTGCACACAGTCGCAACCCAATCCATAGTTATTTTCTTGTAATAAACTAATAATATCTTCCTGCTTATACAACCCGGATTGAATACCTAAAGCCAAAACTTCTTCGTCACCACCCCTAGCTAACACTAGTTCAAAGTCTTCTTTTTTATATGGCATCTTAAAAATACCATTGGCTTTAGGATTTTTTTCTTTTGCCTTTGCCGTCATTCTTAACAAACACTTCCAACTTAAATAATGCCTTTCTGCTATTTCTCTAACTTGATCGATGGACAACTTTCCAGTGTTCAAAACATATTGCCAAAAAAACTTAGAATCAACTACTTGTCCAATTGCTAGCAGTTTACAACCACAAAAATCTCCAAGCTCTAATGTGCTAATAATTGCACTGACAACCTTGTCAGAAAATGGGTGATGTTTTAATAATTGCTTTTGAGCTTGATCATAATAATCTTGCTCTGTGATACTAGAACAACAATGATGCTTTTTCGTCTTGCCATTTTTTTCCTCCTTAAAAAATAAAAAAAACTTTGGTATTAAATTTAACACCAAAGTTTATTAAAGTTAATATAATTTTATCTTGCGTACTCGATTACTCTAAAGTCGCGAATTACCTGAACTCTAATTTCACCAGGAAATTTAAGCTCATTCTGCAAACGATTAGCAATACTACGAGCAAGTTTTTGACAAGCATAATCATCAAGCACAGTTGGAGTTACGAAAACTCGAAGTTCTCTACCACCCTGAATTGCATAAGTCTTTTCTACGCCTTCAAAGGAATTGGCAATAGTTTCGAGATCTGTTAAGCGCTTTACATAATTTTCAAAGCTGTCTTTACGAGCTCCAGGACGAGAACCAGAAATACCATCCGCAGCATCTACAATCATAGCCTCTACAGATAATGGCTGACGATGAGTAGAATGCTCAGCCACATCAGTGTCGTGGTGATGAGATTCGATAGCTTCAATAACTTTTTCATCTAATCCAAACTTCTCGGCAATACGACGACCAATTTCCACATGAGTTCCTTCCATATCTTGATCAAGCGCTTTACCAATATCGTGAAGAAGCGCACCTTGCTTAACTATCTGCTGATCAGCGCCAAGCTGTTCTGCAATTAAAGATGCAATCTTTGCCATTTCTACAGAGTGAAGCAAAATGTTTTGTCCATATGAAGTTCTAAACTTTAAACGCCCAACCAGATGCACAAGCTTTGGAGGAAATGATGTAATACCAAGTTCGTAAACTGCATCTTCACCAGCGCGTTTAATTTGCTCGTTAACTTCAGCTTTGCTTTTTTCATACCCTTCTTCAATGCGAGCAGGATGAATACGTCCATCTTGTAAAAGTTTTTCTAATGTTAACTTTGCAATGTAACGTCTTATAGAATTAAACCCAGAAACAACTACAGAGTCTGGACTATCATCAATTAAAATTTCAACACCCATTAACTGCTCAAAGGTTCTAATATTACGCCCTTCTTTTCCGATAATACGACCCTTCATTTCTTCGTTAGGAATATCAACAGTAGTTGTTGTGCTTTCTGCAGTAACTTCAGTTGCCACGCGTTCGATGGCTTGAGCAACTATTTTGCGAGCTTCTTTGTCTGCTGTCTCATGAGCCTCCGCAATTAACTTACGGTGCAATCCAAGCATTTCTTCTTTAATTTGCTTTTCTGTATTATCTAACAAAACTTTTGCCGCTTCTTCCTTTGTCATAGCAGCAATTTTTTGCAAGTTTTCTAATTGCTTAGCTCTAAGCTCTTTAACTTCGTCTCGAGCAATTTGTAAATCCTTCTTTTCTTGCTCGACTTCACTATTTCGCTTCTCTAACTGAGAAGTTTTTACGTCCAAATCTTTTTCACGGCGATCAATACGCTCTTCAAAGCGTACAATTTGCGCCCGGAAATCCGCTTCTGCTTTTTTAGCAGATTCGGTTATTTCTAAAGCTCTAGCTTTAGCTTCGATTAAAACTTCTTTCTCTTTATTTTTTGCATCTTCCAAAATTCGCTCTGCATTTCTTTCTGCACCAGCTACTTTTTTGGAAATCAATGTTTGGCGACCAAAATATCCAATTAGAGCGCCAACCGCTAATCCAATAGCAATATAAATTAATAACATAAAATCCTTACAAACTTGCTGCTTGCAGTATTTTAAACATCAAATTTTAGCAAAAATTAAAGACCAGCCAGTTGTGCTGACATTGGTCTAAATATAAAATTTTTACTAGATTCTCTTAAAGAAAGAGTGGAAAATTTGTTCATAGTTTAAAATCATTCTGCGCTTCTTCCAAAGTAAGAATTACGGCAAACAACAAAATTTTAAAATTAAATTAACAACATCAATATACCACTTCTACCCCACTTTGGTCAAATCTATCTTATAAAAGAATTTTATAATCTTTAAAGAATATACAACGAGGTTTATATAACTATTTCACTAGTCCTCGCTCTAAAAATTAACTTATAATATAGGGCTGCGGAATTCACTCAAAAGTTATATAAACCTGTAGTTAATTCATTTCTTAGTTACTTCAAAATATTTGAAAAACAAGTTATTATAAACATGTAATTAATAATATTTTATGGAAAACAATATAGAAGAATTTAATGACTTTGATTTTGCACCAAAAGTTGGACAAGCAGCTCCAATATTTAAAGACATGCAAAGTTATCATAAAGGAGAATTTCATAAGGTCTCTCTTAGCGACTACTCAGGAAAATGGTTAGTGCTATTCTTTTATCCAAGAGATTTTACCTTTATCTGCCCTACTGAGATTGCAGAATTTGGAAAGCTATATCCAGAATTCCAAAAACTAAATTGTGAAGTTTTAGGTGCAAGCACAGACAGTGAGTATGCACACAAAGCATGGTTTGAAACTGATGCACGATTAAAAGAGGTTAGCTATCCAATTATTGCAGATACAACCCAAGAACTAGCAGATATTTATGATGTTCTAGACGATGACGGAAGCGCTCAACGAGGAACTTTTGTAATCGATCCAGAAGGAAAGCTTCGTTTTATGCTTGTTTCTGCAGATTCTGTAGGAAGAAATATCACCGAAATGCTTAGAGTAGTAGAAGCATTACAAACTGGCGAGAGATGCCCTGCAAACTGGGAACACGGCAAAGACACTTTAGGAAAAGCATAAAAAATCAAAAATTAAAAAGATACCGTTTGCGATACGGTATCTTTTTTGTTACTTTTAAATTACCATTAAATCTTACTTTTATGTATCAAGCAAAACAATTTGCCAGCATTAGTGGAGTCAAAGGACTATCCGAAAAACTAATGACCGAGCATTACAAACTTTATGAAGGTTATGTCAAAAAAGCAAATGAAATTTTAGAGAAATTAAAAACAGTTGACTATACTTCTGCAAATGCCACTTATAGTGATTTAAGAGCTCTAAAACTTGGTTACAGCTTTGCATTAGACGCAATCAAAAGCCACGAACTTTATTTTGAAAACTTATCTGGACAAGGTGGCAAACCCCAAGGATGGATAGGCGCTGAAATAGATAAACAATTTGGAGGGTTTGAATCTTGGCAACAAGATATGAAGGCAACAGGTCTGGCAGCACGTGGCTGGGTTTGGCTAGCCTGGGATTGGCAAACAGGAAAGCTTTTTAATTATTTAGGTGATCAGCATGATGGCTTTCCAATTTGGCATGCTACTCCACTGGTTGCATTAGACGTTTACGAGCATGCATACATGATGGATTATGGAGTGGCTAGAGCCGATTACATTAATGCATTTTTTGAAAATCTAAACTGGCAATCTGTAGAAGACTTAGCTAACAAAGTAGGAATGGATAAATTTCAACAAAGCTAGAATAATAAAAACTCTCGATTGCGAGAGTTTTTTGAAATCAAATCACCACAAACCTTTAAGGGTTTTGTGGTGATGTTTGATCTGCAGTATTAGATTGTGTACTATCTGGTGCTGGATCTACAGATGGAGCACTTGGATTTGAAGTTGAATCAGTCGTAACAGTATTGTCAGTTGCAGACGGAGTTGAATCTCCTAACACTTGCCCCGAATTATTATTATTTGCTACTACCAATGTAATCGGTGTAGTCGAACCATCAGAAATTGTTAATTTAGCCTGAGGTCCAGCAAACGCATGCCAGTCAAACATAACATCTGTCTGTATACCGTTTGCAATATAAATAGTAAATCCAGTATTATCCTTATCTGCTACCCAATATTCAGAACCCACTCTGCCACCAGGAGTAATGGTAACAATCGGTTGATATTCATAAGGCTTAGAGAAAGTAATTCTTACACTAGTACTGCCAGACAAAATCTTGGCTTCACCGACTGAATCTTCTGATAAGTATAAGTGGTTATGTAATACTAACGGTGTGTTAGAAGAAAGAGTAGGTTGTCCGCCAGGTTGCTGCCCCTGAATGTTTGCTACTTGAGTTTGCAAGTCTGAAATTTTCTGATCTAAAGCCTTTACGCTAGCCATTAATATACCATTGATTGATACTTGATCGATAGCATTGCCCCACATGAAATCAGATGCCACTTCATCGGCAATGAATCCAATTCTTTGTTTTGCAAGCGCACTATTGTCACCGTAACCTTGGACATCTTTAATATAGCGAAAAGTATGCAATGGTGCATTGGTTACCATCAACAAAGCAGCGGTGTAATCGGTGTAGTCAGTTATGTCTTGCTTAGTGTCGCGAGTAGAAGTTTGTGTACCGACCACAGTTCCGGCAGTATCGTTGGCGTTACTTGGCGCCGCAGTGTTAATGCGAAGGTTGCCAGCATTGTCTTGCCAGACATATCCAGCAGTTCCACCTTTACTTTGGAAGTTAATAGAACCAGCACCGGTTGCAGTACCGTTATTATTACGTCCAAGAGTTATGACTGGCCCTGCTGCTCCATTACCCAAATCAGAAGACCCTATCTCTAATTTAGTAGTAGGAGCAGTGGTTCCAATACCCACGTCACCACTATTTACAATCAGTCCATAGTTATGTCCCGCAGAAGTTACGCTAGCAGAAAAATATCCCCCAACATAAGTACCAGCGTTAGTTGCGGAACCTGTCGCGGCGGAATATACACCATAAGTAGTACCTCCATCAGCACCTCCTGCTTGGTCTACTCTAAGTCCTGCAATACCACCACTAGTATTGTTTATAGTTACCCAACCATTGGTGGTTGTAGTAGTATTAATTCCTATTCTTTGTCCACTAGTAATACGCATAGCTTCGGCAACAACGTTGCTACCATTGCGTGTCTCGAAAGTCATGTAACCTGGGTTACCGCCAGCTCCGTCAGTGCGACCGGAAATTAAAGCGTAATTCGTACCACCTTGTGCAAAACCTATAGAGCCACCAAGATTAGCTGCTGCTGAATCTGTAGAATTTATGCTCAAGTTAGCATTACCAGTTGCCAAGGCATAATTAGTGCCGTTTATAATAGTACGATTACCTGTAGGTGTAACTTTCAAATATCCAGAAGAGTCTGTTTGGAAATCTGAATACACAGAACCATCTGTATAGGTTAAACGCATTTGTGGGTTAGATGCATCAAGAACATCAAGCTTTCTGTCTGGACCAGTTGTGTTAATACCCACATTTCCTGAGCTATCAATGTACATAGACGTAGCAGATGCTCCTCTGTCAAAACTATATGCTCCGACTGCACTATTAAATACCATAGTATTAGACTTAATACCTAGACCATACGAGGCAGAAGCAGTAGCCCCATCATATAATAATATTTGATATTCAGAATAATTATCAAGGAACCCAGTTGCAACATTTTGAAGAAAACTCAACCTAGCATTTGGCGAAGCTGTTCCGATGCCTACGTTACCACCAAAATATGCATTTCCAGAAGACACATAAAGTGACTGGGGATTTGTAATTGTCACGTTACTTCCAGCAGTTGGAGGTCCTGCTATGTATAGAGTAGATGCATTAGTATATGTTGTAGCCGAAGATGCTGCAAGAGTAGGAGTTCCAAAGGTGTTAACCATATTGTTAGTCACAGTTCCAGAAGAAGTAGTATCTGTATAGGTAGCTGCTGCTGCTTGCAGGTTAATACCGTTCAGTCCCCAAGCTGAGGCAGAGGCATTGCCTGCTAGAGAAAGTCGTCCGGTCGGTATGGTTGTACCAATACCCACATTACCACCAGTAAATATACCAGCGTAGTTAGTGGTGGCACCAGTTACCGATACAAAAATACCGTAGTTTGTATCAGCAGTATTGGATACATCAAATACACCACCATACTTTTGGGTATTACCAGTAGTAGTTAATGCGCCACTTGCCATAGAATACATACCATAAGATGTATAATTAACATTAGCATTACCGGCTGATGATGTAGCATTAAAGAATCTTCCACCATAACTCGATAATGCATATGATATTGGTACACTTGTATAAGTAGGGGCACCTGTAAGGATAGAATCAACTCCGATTGCAATAGCACTACTACTACCCCCGCCTGTTAAATCATTAATAGTAGGATTAAAAGAAACGTTATTGCTTATACCATTTACTCCTAGCGAGTTGAAGACAGAACCAGAATTGCCCATGGTTACATTTGCAGCACTGACACTATTACTTATACCCCTAAGAGTTAAGAATGATGAACTGGCACTAGAAAGAGTAGCTGTCGGAGTCAATGATATATTATCATTATCAATGATTCTACTACCTGAGGTTATAGTCCCCGAATTTGCAGTGTTTACAATATTAATAACTTGCGATGATTCATTTTGATTATTCGCCTGCACGATATCAATAATTCTTGAGTTGTTGTTTGTAGTATTACCGTTCAATGCAAACAGGTAATCAGACACAGGAGCTTGCTGGGAGCCAATTTGCCCTGAAGAGTTTATTTGGAATAAATCTCCATTACCTACTGTGAAGAGCGATGCTGGTGAAGAATCACCAATACCTACTTCCCCAGTACTTAAAATACGCATACGTTCTGTTCCTGGTACATAAGTTGCAGTAGGTCTAGTTGCAAAAATTAAATCACCCACCGTCGCACCTGAACCACTGGTTTCCACATAACCAATTTCTGCAGGAGGATTATAATTAGCACCAGCATACCCAAAACCAATTGTATATGTTTTAGTTGCTGCCCAAGTTGCAGTATCTCCAATGACCAACGAAGGAGAACCTAAACCACTAGCACCTTGCAAAGAAGCAGAAACACGTCCATTACCGTATATCTTTAATCCGGTTATAGGAGTAGAACTGGTTTGAGTCCTAAAATCTATGCCGTAACTAATGTTATTATAACTGTTATCAATATTCAGAACTCCCAAATTACCATTGTAATGAATCCTTCCTTGATACGCACTGGTATTACCAATTAAGATTTGACCATTGTAATTATTGTTCCCATTTATTTCATCCCAACCATAAAACAATCCTTGTGCCATTGAATTATTTTTGACTTCTAAGGGAACACTAGGTGAAGCAGTACCGATACCAATATTTCCTGCAAAATAACTCTGTGCACCACTCTGGTCATAAATAGCGTAGTTGTTAGCACTTGCGGCAGGGCTAACTATCCAAATTGCTTTATTAT
>CAZVXT010000002.1:0-170797 GCA_964631145.1 uncultured Candidatus Saccharibacteria bacterium | reverse complement strand
TTATTTATATATATTTTAGCAGGAAGAGTTTTAATCGACAACCCTGCTATTGAGTTGGTCTGGTAGGAGAAACTTTGTAATATTGAAGCAAAAATGCTGCCATTTTGCCAAATGCAGGTGCTGCAGTAGTTTCGGCAAATTTAACTGTGCGAGGATGATCTACTCGTACCAACATAACAAACTTTGGGTCCTCTACTGGAGCATAACCTATAAACGATCCTATATTTACATTTTCTTGATAACCCTTGCCATCTTTTCTTGGTACCTGAGCTGTTCCAGTTTTACCAGCAACATAATATCCCTTTACAGCCGCCTTTTTACCATGTCCTTTTTCCACCACATTGACTAACATTGCAGAAACCTCACTAGCGGTTTTTGCAGTTACAACATCAGTAAATTGTGGTTTTCCAACCACTTCAATTTTACCTTTTGGAGATACAGTTTCTTTGATCACATAAGGCTTTACCATTTTGCCACCATTGGCTAAAGCTGAAAATGCCTGAACCATCTGAATAGGAGTGACACTAATTGCCTGCCCAAAGCTTGCTGTGTGATAGTTAATAGTCACGTTGCCGTCTAATGCACTTAAATTGCCAGAGCTTTCTGCGACTTCCATACCGGTTTTTTTACCAAAACCAAATCGCTTTACATACTCTGCAAACTTTTTATTACCAATACTATTTTTAGCAAAAATAGTTCCAGTGTTTAAAGACTCTTCTAATACCTGACTCATTGTTTGAATACCATGAGCTTTTTCGTCGGAATTTTTAATCACAAAACCATCAACCTCAATAGACCCAGTATCATTAAAGGTGGTATTGCTAGTGATTTTTCCTTCATTAATAGCAGCGGCCATAGTGAGCGGCTTAAAAATCGAACCCGGCTCATAAGATCCAACTGTGGTCTGATTATTAAACTCAGAAACATCTTTGGTTTTGGAATATTCGTTTGGATTAAAGCCAGGAGCGTTTGCCATCGCCAAAATCGCCCCGGTTTTTGGATCCATAATTACAATACTTCCGCTGTCTGCTTGATTTTCCTTAACTGCGCTTTTAATAACTTCTTCTGCTTGAAGCTGAATAGTTTTATCTATTGTTAATATCAAACTATCGCCATCTTTAGCAGGAGTTTGATCTCTTGTGCTACCAAAAATCCATCTTCCAGTATTATCGCTTTCCTGCAAAAGCCTGCCAGGAGTTCCAGCCAGCTGATCCTGATAAGCTTGTTCTAATCCATACACACCCACCTTCTTATCATCTTTGTATCCCACAAAACCCAATAATGCTCCAAGAAAATCACCTTCAGGGTACAAACGAGAAGTTTCGTAATCATAATGCAAACCTTTTAGTTTAGCTTCATTTAAAGAATTTTGCTCGGCATCAGTTAACTTCTTTTTTAATACGATGTACTTTTTAGTATGCTCACTTATTTTGCTACGAACCGATTCTGCAGGGATAGACAAAATTTGAGCAACTTTTTCGGCAAACACCTGATCATTATCAATTTCACTAGCATTAGCATAAGCAAGAACTTCTTTGTTAGTTGTTGCGACAGTGTAAGTTTGCCCATTAAAAATATCAGAAATTTTTATATCACCACGGACTGGCTCTAACACAACTTGATCCAATCTTTGCCTACTCGCCTGTTCCGAATAGCTGGCACCTTTAACTAATTGCACATAAGCCAAACGAAACACAATTAAGACAAAAGCTACAATGAAAAAAACAGTCAAAACGACTATTCTTTTCTGAAATTCCCCAGTTTTACGATCTACTTTTGTTGATACCATTAATTTTAACGAGAGCTAAATTGATTTATATTTAATCTTTCAAAACTAGTAACTGGCACCATTCCTTGATGTTCTTCTTGCCCAGTAACATTCATTGCAGAATTTAACAAAGATTGCTCTACCATTAACTTTTTTTGCACTTCTTCCTGTTCTGTTATTGCTGCTTGGAGCTTCTTCATTTCAAAACCTTTACCAGCAGCATTGTTGATCAAAAACACATAGGACAAAAACATAAACGACAATACTAAAACCATTCCTAAATTCCAAACGTTGGTACGGGCAGATCCATGTGCAGATTTTGATTGCTTTTTATGAACACTTGTAGTACGGCTTGCAATTACAGGGCTAGAGCGATTAACCGCTGGCTTGGAAGGAGAAGACCAATAAAGAGTAGCTGATGACATTTTTGTTTGAATTTATAATTAATTTTTATATATAGCCCTTAGCTTAGCCGATTTGCTGCGAGAATTCTGCTCCAATTCTGTAACGCCTGGGGTTATAGGTTTTTTAGTTAATATTTTTGCCAAAGGCAGTCGTCCGCATTTGCAAATTGGAAATTCCACCGGACAAACACAACCTTTACTTAAAGAAGAAAAATATTGCTTTACAATACGATCTTCAAGTGAATGAAATGTTACAACAACCAGTCTACCTCCAGGCTTTAACAAATCAAATGCCTTAGGCAAAAAAGTTTGTAAATTTTCTAGCTCATGATTAACTTCTATTCTGAGAGCTTGGAATATTCTGCGAGCAGAATCTTTCCATCTATGAGCAACAGGCTTTGGTAAGGCAGATTTAATAATTTCTACAAGCTCGAAAGTAGTCTCAATTTGTTTTTCCGATCTATACTCAGCAATCTTATTTACAATCCGCTGAGAAAATTTATCCTCACTGAAGTCATGAAATATTTTATTCAACCTTGCGGTTTCAAAAAAATTAACAATAAACTTAGCGTCGGGTTGATCAGAACTTAAATCAAATCTCATGTCTAATGGCTCATCTACTTGGAAGCTTATTCCTCTGCCAGAAGAATCTAACTGATAACTAGACAAACCAATATCTGCGACTATGCCGTCTATCTGGTCAAAATTATGAGTGTTAACCAGATGGTCAATTTGAGCAAAATTACCATGAGCCAAAACTGCTCTTTTTTTATCTTGATCGCTTAACTTTCCTAAAAAATTATCCAAAGCCACTTGATCTAAATCTATCGATAAGACCTTACCATGATCTTTGTTCATTCCTAGCAAAGAAGAACTGTATCCCCCTCCACCTAAAGTTGCGTCAACATAATTTTGATTTGGTTCTGGATCCAAAAAAGTCAGAACCTCCTCTAATAAAACTGGAATATGTTGATAAGTCATTTAAATCTATACTCTGAGATCGCCAAGTTGTTCAGCGATTTGATTACTATCCTTTTCAGTTTGCTTTTTGTATTTATTCCAGGACTCTTCGCTCCATATTTCAAAACGATTGAATAATCCAGCGAAGACAATTTTTTTGTTTATCCCAGCAAACTCTTTAAGATATGCCGGAATTACAATACGACCTTGCTTGTCTATATCACAATCCATTGCTCCTGCAAGCATTAGACGAGAAAAAGCACGAGTATTAGCAGTAGAAATTGGGAGACTAGCCAACTTCTCGGCAAGTTTTTTCCATTCGTCTAATGTATACAGAACCAAAGAGTTATCAAGACCACGGGTTACGACAACTTTATTTTTTAAACCACTACGAAACTTAGCTGGAATGTTTACCCGAGCCTTCTCATCTATATTTGCTTGGAATTCACCGATAAACATTTTAGTAATTTAAAATTAACTATATCCACTTATCCCCACTTTTACCCACTTTGTTCCACATAGAGTTATTATAACCCACTCTAGCCCTTTTTACAAAGATAATAATACAAAAAACCCTAGTATTTATAAGGTTTATTTAGAAGTTTAGAGTTATGTAACAATTAATCCACAGCGACGTCTACACGTTGTATGTTTTTGTTAAGTTGTGTAACTTTACATTGACAGCATGCCAATAAAATGGCAAAATATAAATTCGAAAATATCTTGGAGGATAAATAAAATGAGCTCAACAGCTACTAAACAAGCGGAAGATAATTTAGCATCGTCATTATCTTTAATAATCGAAGATGCAATACAAGCAGAATCGCAACTTCAAGCTAGTAAGTTAAATTTAAATAAAATTTTAATGAAACTTTACGACAGCTATTATAGATCAATACCCCACTCTTTTCTAAAAGAAGATGTGTTTGATCATATTTTTGAATGCTTTATTAAAGCGATCATGCAAAATAAAAAATCTTTTGGTTTTGTGTGGATAGCATCTGAAGTGTTAAGCAAACACAATACAATTGCACAATTTAAAGAAATGGATCCAGATACAGTAAACTCGACTTATTTAGTCGATTCTAAATATCGCACATTTCTTGAATTCTTCACTAACCTAAAATTTACAGTTAATATCGAACGCGGATGTGATCAAATGAAGCCGGAAATCTTAACCGTAAAAGTAATAATATCTTGGTAGGAGGAAATATGGGTAAAACAAATTACATCTGTGCGGGATGCAGTGTTCGTGAAGGTCATGAGCACCGCTGCACAAGAGACGAATCTGATGGTGTTTCGGTTAATTTAAAAAACAAAATGTGTTCCTGCGAAGAATGCGCCGACTTACAAGCCTTTACAAATCTAAATTCCGATCAACAAGCGGAAATGATAGATAAGGGCTATAAAAAAGTAGCTGATTATCTACACGATAAGTTTGCTCAAATCCCATAGATTTTTAGTCGTCTAAAATCTATAAAAGCATTGCTAATAGCAATGCTTTATTTTTTTAAATATTTACTTAATTCGTACAATACCACGCCGCATGCTACCGAAACATTAAGGCTTTCTTTTTGACCATACATCGGAATTTCTACAATTTTATCCATCATATCTAAAACTTTTTTAGTATGCCCCTTAGTTTCTTCTCCTAACACTACCGCTACAGGTCCTTTGTATTTAAACTCGTGTAAATTTACCGTGGAATACTTTACATTGTTTTCTAAAGCGATTATTTGTATATCAGGAATATTTTGCTTTAATTTTTTAATCACTCTAACTAAAGACTTAGATTTTTCCCATGGAATATATTCCTCTGCACCCAGAGCAACCTTACTAATCTTATTATCCGGCGGAAATCCTGTATATCCAGTTAAATAGATCTTAGACACGCCAAAACAATCACTACTTCTAAAAATAGCACCTACGTTGTGTAAAGATCTGATATTATGAGCAATTACAATGATAGATTGATCAGACATGAGATAATTTTAAACTAAAAATTGCATTTACTCAATGATCTTTTTTAAGTAGAATATTTGTATGATAAAAACCCCGCTCCGATACCCTGGAGGCAAATCCAGGGCAGTTAAAAGCATAATGCCGCTAATACCTCATTTTGATGAATTTAGAGAACCATTTGTTGGAGGTGGTTCTATATTTTTAGCTTTAAAACAAAGTTTCTCTGATAAAAAATTTTGGATTAATGATATAAACCAAGGATTATATTGTTTTTGGAAATGTTTAAAAAATAACCCCGAACAGTTAATATCTTATATACAAAAAATTAAGGACACTAATTATGCCGGCAAAGATTTACATAAAGCCTTATTAAGCCAGGTGCCAAAGTCCGAATTAGAGCAAGCGGTCAGGTTTTTTATTCTTAACAGAATTACATTTTCTGGAACAATAGAATCTGGTGGGTTTTCGCAAAGTGCATTTGAAGAACGTTTTACACAATCCTCGATAGATAAACTTTTATCCGTCAGTACAATTTTAAATGATACAAAAATAACAAACCTGGACTACGAAAAAGTTATTGAAGCACCTGGACAAAATGTTTTTATATTTTTAGATCCTCCTTATTTAGGAGCAACAAAATCTAGACTCTATGGTAGAAATGGAGACCTTCATAAAAGCTTTGACCATGAAAAATTAGCTTTTTTGATGGAAAAAGTTAAACATAAATGGCTAATTACTTATGATGATAATCCAATCATAAAAAGGATGTATAAATTTGCGAAGCTTAAAAAGTGGGAGCTTCAATACGGAATGAATAATTACAAACAAGAAACTGCGGCAAAAGGACAAGAATTATTTATTAGTAATTATTAACCAAAAGTATAAGTTAAAAAAACCGGCAATAAGCCGGTTTTAGTTATTAAATTATGGGATGATTGAAAAGCCATAAGTAAGGTCCAGTGTTTCTTTTACAGCAGTTATCGCTTGATAACTTCATTGACTTTTTCTACTATTTTATCAATCGGTTGTTCGCTTTTTAACAAGTAATCTGTCACACCTGCTTCCAAAATCTTGCTAATGGTCTCAGAATCACTAAGATTGGTTAGCATAATTATTGGCATACCAACAAGATCAGTATTAGACTTAATTTCCCAAACAACCCCAATACCATCTAATTTAGGCATCATTATATCCAAAACAGCCACATCTGGCTTATGTTCCTTAATCAGCTTCAAAGCTTCTTCGCCATCATATGCCGGAAAAACCTCAAATCCTGCTTGAGTAAAAGCTTCCACTAAAGAGGTTGAAATTAACTGATCATCTTCTGCACACACTATTTTTGGCATAATTTAAACTTAATTTATTTACTTTAATTATACGTTAAATTGACAAAAAAGTTTTCCACACCATCAATAGTATATTAAATCGTTCTTGTTTTTGGCAAAGTAAATGAAAAAGTAGATCCCAAATTTTCCCCAGCACTTTCTGCCCAAATCATACCACCATGAGCTTCAACGATGCCTTTACTTACCACCAAACCTAAGCCAGTGCCTTTACGGGATCTGTCAAAGGATTTTAGCTGCTTAAATTTACTAAATAATACTGCCAAGTCTTCTCGACTCACGCCCAAACCGCTATCTTTAACAGAAATTATCACTTTGTTTTTTGCATTATCTTCTACAAGATTGACGCTGATTTCTCCACTATCAGTATATTTAATAGAATTACTAATCAAATTACTAAGAACTTGTCCTACACGAACTTTATCACACACAACCTTCACGTCGCCTGGATTAGTAAAATTAATATTTAAATGTTTGCTTTCTGCTAAAGAAGAAAATGTTGAGATCTCAGATTTAATAATTTCCGTTAAATTATATTCTTGTAAATTTAAATCAAACTTTCCAGCTTCAATTTTGGCAACATCAAGCAAATCATTAACTAGATCAAGCATATTAGTTGCGGCAGTATCTATATTTTGTACGCTTTCAGCAACTTTTTGCTGCGGTAATTCTTTGCTTGGACTTTTTAATGTCGATAATAATGTTTCGCTGGACCACCTGACTGCAGTAAGCGGAGCCCTAAGCTCGTGTACCATCATAGCAGTAAATTCTTGGCGTAGTTTTTCTAAAGATTTACTAGAAGTAACGTCATGAAAAATAACAGCTGCTCCACGATGTTCGCCATTCTTATCTCGCACGGGAGAAATAGTAATTTCTAATGCCTGGTCATGCAAAAAAACTTCCTTAATTGCTATCGGCTGGTCTTTGGTTAGAGATTCTTCAACTTTAGTACGCAAATCTACTTTACCAGCCAAACTATCTACAATATCAAACATTGTAACCTGCTTGTCTGGAAGCAAATGCAACAACTTAGCTACTGCTGGATTAGTAATTTGTACCTGATTCTGTAAATCCACCATCATAACTCCGTCTGTCATCGAAGCAATAATTCCAAGTAGTTTACCTTTTTCATTTTCTAACATGGTCTGCAATTGCGAGACTGCCACCGCTGCCTGATTAGTAATTGTGTATAAAATCGCTGATTGATGCCATTTAAATAAACCTGGCTTGGAAGAAGAAATATTAATCAAACCAAGCAGGCTATTGCCAATGATAACAGGAATATTTAAATATGACTTTACTTCCACGTCCAAACTGTCATCCAAAATAGCCCCACCCATACGCTCGTCAAACTTCATGCTCGTTACATCTAATCCGCACAATACATTAGTTGCCGCAAGCATATTATCCTTTACTTGAGATATAAATCGATGGTTTACCTCCTTATGAACATGACATTTAAATACCAAAGGATCTTCTTGGGAATATAAAATAAAAGATACAGTTTCGTATTCCAAAAGATTACCAATACTGTTAGTTATAATTTCGATAACCTTACTGCCTTCTAAAGAATAACCAATACGCTCTGATATCTCTTGCAGCACCTGAATCTGATAAACTTTTTGTTGTAATTCTAAAGACTTATCTGCCTGTCCTCGTAATTGCTGTCTCTCTCTAAGAATTTTGCGCAGATAAATAAAAGTAACCAAGGCTAGAAGTCCAAAATCTAAAAATAAAAGTAAATATAAAATCATTTATTATGATTTAATGGACAAGAAAATTTTGACTGCATTGAAATATCCAAATCTTTAACAATATCTGGATAATCATTAGCCAGCAAAGAGATAATATAAGCCGTAACTGGTTCTGATAATTTGCGAAACTGTCTCACTAGAGATTTGGCAACAAATAAAGGATCACCGTTTATATTAACAAGGGAACCATTAGCAAAGCTAAGCTCCAAACCATCTACCATATTAGCCGCATCAATGGCCAAATTATCACCCAAAATAGTCTTTTGGATTTTTACAAAATCAATAATAAAATTTTTGTAGGAAATCATAATTTATTTTTGTTTCAAGCGGTACTAGATGTTTTTATTATACTATAAATCTTGATTTATTTAAAATTTCTGATATACTATAATCAAATTTAGGAGGAAACATGAAATATATATTAATTTTAGACGAATACTTAATTGGCAAATTTCAAGTTGTATTAAATTTTTTACAGAGAATCCATTATTTATCTCAAGTCGGATATTATAGAATTTTTATGTTTATAAGCTTTTGCTGTGTAGGAATAATTTATATTATTGGACAAACTAGTTCTGTAATAGTAGCATTGCAGGCATTGATGCTTTTATTTATGTTTTCTATATTTTTACAAATTGATTTAGAAAAAAGGCTAGATTCTGATAATACAGCGAATAACTTTAGATATAGCGAACCGATAAAAATTTTTAGGTTAACCTATTTATTCTTAAATATATTCTACTATCAATTTAAAGTATATTATAATGAATTTCACGTTTTAACTTTATTCTACGACGCAACTTTTTTAACAGCTCAATACTTTCTTGCTTGTGATAATCTACCAAAAGATAAACGCAAAAGTTTTTGGGAAAACTTTAATTTTGCTAACCCAAAAACTGTTACAGAAAATTAAAATCTGCCCTCATTTATATGAGGGCTTTATTTAAATCTTGAAAAACTACCCGAAGCAGGGTTTTTAGAAAATTCTTTCATGCGGCCAAATCCTACAGAATCTCTAATTACATCACGAGCCAAAAAAGCTGGCACCCTAGTGATAGTAAAGTCTTGATATTTATCATTAATTTTATCTATTGCCTGGTTAAGCTTAGAATAAGATTTATACTTAGAAAACAAACTCTTCTGTTCTAATCGCGGTTTCAGATCAAATGCAGTTACACCTATTAAATAACTACTTTTCGCAGCATCTACCAAATTTAGACCAGAAGCTTTAATAAGATTAATAGCTTCTAAAAATATTTCGCGCCCATCTTCTATATTAGAACCAATATTAGCCCCTTTGTTAATACAAATTCTTTCTGGATCGTGAATATGGACATGAATACCTCCCGCCATCAACTTATTTGCTCTCAGCCTCCTTGCCACCATCTCGGAAAGTTTATATAACACAGGTTGGAGCATATTTTTTTTTCTATATTCGATAGGAATAGTATACATATGACCAATTGACTTCATATCATCATCTGTATTATCAAATCCTTCTTTCCAACTCCCCTGCAACTGCCCCATATTATGCAAATGATAACCTTGAACTCCAAAATAACTTACTAGTTTACTAACAGGATAATCTCGCAATTCAGCCAAGGTTTTTATACCTAAAGAATTTAAACGTTTTTCCATACGTCTAGCAACCCCAGGAATATCAGTTAAACCAAGCTTATCATAAAGCTTAATTTTATCTTCTGGTTTAACCACAACCAATCCATCGGGCTTTTTTAAATCAGATGCAATTTTTGCAACCAGCTTACAATCCGATATACCAACAGAGCACTTAATCCAGTCTCCCACCTCTGTTTGCATACGAGTTTTAATTTCTTGTGTAATTCGAGCTGCTTCTTGCCATGGATCTAATAATGTTAATTTTCCATTAACATAGCCGCGTATATTACAAGCTAAACTTAAATCCAAAAAAGCCTCATCTATACTATATTTTTCTATTCTATGTGTATAATCCTCAAAAACTTTTAAAAATCTCGCAGTATAAAAGCGGTAACGATTAGGATTGGTTGAAGTTAGTATAATTTTAGGATAAAGACGCCTAGCTTCCCATACCGGCATACCTGTTTTAATTCCGTATTTTTTTGCCTCTATACTTGGAGCTATTATAATTCCACCCAGATGTTCACACACACCAACTGGTTTGCCGCGCCACGCCAAATTGTCCTGTTGTTCACAGGAAGCAAAATAGCTATTCATATCTATATGAGCAATTATAGTTTGCATACTTTTATGGTATACGATTGTACACCATAAATCAAGTAGCAGTCGTTTATTAAAAATAAAGCCTGATGCAAACCTATGACGACATAGACTTTCTTGTCTCCACATGTTGTTTTTTATGGAAAATAAATACAGCCAATAAGAAAACCGGATAGCTTACCCAAAAATATAAATTTTTAAATATAAAGCTACCCAAAATGTTTTGAGTAATTATTACGTCAGCTATTAAAGAACCAATTAACCAAATAATCATTAACAAAAAGGCTTCCATATAATTTAACACCCCTGCCCTTCTAGCTATAGCAATGGTAACAATAACGAAAATTACATAATAAAAAATTGCGAGTCCTAATGATTGATAATTTAAAAAGCCGAAAAATATAGCTTTCAATATAATCGCAAAAAATAAAAACAAACCTGTTTTGATAACTAAATTTCCTAAAGTCATATAAATGAAATAATTTAAAAATCAGCATTAACGCTGATTTTATTTTAACAGAAAATTAATTAGCTGGCACAACTGCTTTCTTTTTAGCGGTAGTCTTTGTGGTTACTCGTTTTTTAGCAACTGCCTTGCGAACAACTTTTTTTGCTGGTTTTGCTTTAGATGTTTCTGGTTCTACTATAGTAGCCAAATCTTCTAAATTCCAAGTTTTTTCTTTGGTAGAAACACGTGCGGTTCCAAAATTTTGTACAGCTGTTTTTGGGCGGACAAAGATCTTTTTTGGCATCATACCAGTTTGAGTTTTATCTGTCTGAATTTTATTGCTTGTAATTCCAGAGCGAAAATATCGAGATGCCGACAATCCATGAAAGATTTTATTAAATTTTTCATCTTCGTAAACAACATGAAACCAATGAAAACCAAGCCAAACCCCATACCAGCCACCCAAAAATATAACCAATAATAAACTAAAGAAGTCTAAGATTTGGATTGTGCTAGCAGAAGCATTTAGTATAGAAAGCTTTGGATAGAAATCTCCTAAGATATCGTAAATAATAAATAGTGCTCGGTGAATTAAACCAAACAGTAAAATCCCCAGAAGTGAGGTCATAAATACATACAAAGCTTTAAAGCTAGAATTTTTCATATTTTGTCTTTATTTTGAAAGTAAAACTATATATTTATTTTACAACATCTTTGACTAAAAAGCTAACTTGTATTGTGTATAAATTGGTGCTATACTTCAAAAAATCAAACCAGGAGGAAGATACAAATGAATACAGCAGAAGTTTTATCAAGCGACCCATTTGAAAACATTAAACAAGCTGCATCAAATGTTTTAATTACACAAAACACCACTGCGTGCGAGCGAGTAATAAAATTTTTGAATAGTGGTTGCAAAGAAATATCTCAAGGGCTACTCAGCTATGAAATGATTCCAAGCCTAAAAAAAGGACTAAAGCATTTAATTGAAGTCTTAGAAGCAAATATCACAGATATTAAAAATCTCAATCACGAAAAATTTAAAGACTTTGATGGAGCATTAAATACTGCATTAGAGTTAAAAAAAGATTATAATATCAACACCGACCAAGAAATTATTGAATATTTAGAAGAAATTCTTAATCATCTAAAAAATCTTTACAGATGGTCTGATTACCCCAGCCCTACGCAAAAATATAAGTTTCCAGTAGATCAAAAACAGTTTGATAAACTCTATAGATTTTTGTTTAAATTTATGGAAATTGAGATAAAAAAACTCAGAACACCTGTATCTATTTACTAAAAACAAAAGGTTTGCATATTGCAAACCTTTTTATTATTTAACAAGTTATTTGATGCTGAGAATGCTTTTTTTGTAACTATCCAAATGCTCAAGAGCAACGGCAGTACCTTTGGCAACACACAGTAATGAATCCTCTGCAACATAACAAGGTACACCCACAGCAGCTGCAATATAATGGTCCAGGTTTCTTAGTTGAGCTGTCCCACCTGTCATAATCATCCCCTTATCTATAATATCACTCGCTAACTCTGGCGGAGTGTCTTGCAAAACTGTTTTTACAGCTTTAACTATTTCTTTTAATTCTTCATGAATCGCTTCTACAACTTCGTTTGTAGAAATGGTAACAGTTCTAGGTAAACCACTGATGTTATCTCGCCCTTTAATTTCCATAATCTCTTCTTCTGGCAATGCCATTGCGCTACCAATTGTGATTTTAATATCTTCTGCGGTTCTTTCCCCAATTGCTAAACCATGCTTTTTTCTAACATATTCGATAATTGCACTATCAAGTTTATTTCCCGCAACTCTTGCTGAGGTAGAATTCACA
Source organism: uncultured Candidatus Saccharibacteria bacterium (assembly GCA_964631145.1). Classification (GTDB taxonomy): domain Bacteria; phylum Patescibacteriota; class Doudnabacteria; order UBA920; family UBA920; genus UBA920. Next base: position 158,091 of record CAZVXT010000002.1, on the reverse strand, counting down.
ATACCTCCCAAAGACAAGACAGCTACGTCTGTGGTTCCACCACCCATATCAATTACCAAATTTCCCGAAGCTGATGAAATAGGAATTCCCGCACCAATAGCAGCAGCAATGGTTTCTTTAATTACAAAAGCAGAGCGAGCACCTGCTGCAGTAGCAGCATCAATTACAGCACGACGTTCTGTGGAAGTGATTCCGCCAGGAACAGAAATCATTACTTCCGGACGAAAAAATCTCACTTTACCCAAAGCTTTATTTATAAAATACCTCAACATCGCCTCTGTCACACGATAGTCAGCAATTACGCCATCCCTCATTGGTCTGTTGGCAATAATAGTTTCGGGGGTTCTTCCTAACATCTCTTTTGCCTCTTGTCCCACAGCCAAAACTTTATTATCTTCAACAGAAATAGCCACAACAGTTGGTTCATTTATAATGATCCCCCGTTTTGGCACATGAACTAGTGTATTTGCGGTTCCCAAATCTATTGCAATTTTATTTTGAAACATATTTTCCCAGTTATCTTAAAGTCTTTTTATATCTTACCCTGCCATGTGGTTTTGGTAAAGTCGTAAAAAATAGTATAATTTATCTAGACTTTAAATAGTATTAAGCCTTTTATGGATAAAAAAACAAGATATTTTCTTTTATTTTTTGGTTTTATAATCTTCTTGATTTTAGCCCCAGCTTTAATCATGTATATAAGTGGTAGAAAATTTGATCTTAATAGTGGACAGTATGAACATACTGGAATTTTAGAAGTTGTCAGCAATCCAAATAACGCAAAAGTATATCTTGATGATAAGCTAATTGGTAACACCCCTCTTACAAGCAGGTTTATTAATCAAGGACAGTACCATCTAAAAGTAGAAAAAGATAATTATTATTCTTGGGAAAAAACTATTTTTATTGAACAAGGAAAAGTAACTTACGCTCACAGTGATGACCAAGCAATTACACTTTGGCCAAATAATATCCCTCTTGATGTCAACAAAGAGCCTGTGGTTAGCTACCAGTTAATTAATAATCAAATTGCATTACAATACAAAAATAATTCTATACATTTTGTAAATGCTCAAAGTCTTACAGAAACTAATATTATCAACATTAAGGATAAAATAAATAAAATATCTAAGCTTAATGATAATTTATTACTAATAGATTTAGCTAGTAATAAATTAGAAGTATATAACGTTGAAAAACAAAATATTGTAGCAACTTTTAATAAAAACATAAACTTCAACAAACTTATTGCCAGCTCTGATAACACTAACTTAATTTGGTTAAATAATAATCAAATTATGATTTCTAATATAAATAATCCAAATGAAGGAATTGCGGTTAAAAACAACGTTCTTGGATTTAACATTATTAATAATACTATGTATGCGGTAGAGATAGAAAATAACAACCTTACTGTGAAGGGATATAATGTTTCTGGAAAATCACTATCAAACATGCAAGTTCTATTGAGCACTACATGGCAAAATAACAAACCTGCAGAATTATATGTCACACCAGCCAAAAGCATTTATATAATTCAAGATAACAAGCTATATAAAGCTGGAAACAACAAATTAGAAGAGCTTTCACAGCAAACTCAATTTACTAAAATCTCTAATAATCAAAACGTTTTGGTTTGGAAAACTCCGACAGAAATTTTAAGGCTTCCTGACTTTGCCAGCCAACCACAGCTACTAACCAGAACAAGTCAAACAATCAATGATATATTTTCTAGTAGCAATTTTAATTATTCTTTAATAGCAACGTCTACCGGGCTCGAAATATTAGAAAACTATAATGATACTGCTCAAAACAAATATATTGTTAATAATGGGCAAAATACCAACAATATAAATGTTGATAATAGCCTAAAATATATCTTTTTTCAATCCGGAGAAACTGTAAAAAGAATTACTTTAGAGTAGAGATATTTTCTTTTCTTGTCTTTAAAACAATCCTATAAGCTTTTCACTAGTCCTCGCTCTATAAAATAAATTTAAAATAGAGCTGCGGAATTGGTTCAAAAGATTACAGGATTGTTTTTTTACAATCTGTTCTTTAGGTTGTGTTTAAATATGTTGAAATTATACAAACAGGATAAAATCTTTAATTTTTCAGACCTAAGTGATTATCCAAAGCTTTATTAACTTCACTATCTGCGTCTTTATTAAATTCTCGTCTAACATGATGAAATTCATAAGAAGCAAATTTACTTAGAAGTTTTTTCACTTCGGCAGCAATTGTTTGCAATGTTGGTTCTTTAATCCTATAAATGCCTGTCATTTGCCTAACAATAAGTTCTGAATCTAGCTGCAAAACAATATCAGTACCATTCATCTTCAATGCTGTTTCTAAAGATTTTTGCAAAGCAGTATACTCTGCCACATTATTGGTTGTAATACCTAAATAACCTCCTTCTCTAAAAATTATTTCTTGTGAACTATCTCTAATAACAAAACCATACGCAGCATCTCCAGGGTTACCGCGAGACCCCCCATCAGTATTAATTATTAACTTCTTCATAAAATTTTATATCAATTAAGCGTAGCTTTAATTTTTTATTTCCATTCCAAGTATCAATAAGCAACTCCCCTGCTAATGAAATTTTTTGTCCAAACTGTAATTTTTCTTGCCAATAACCAAGACTAAAGCCAATGGTTTCTAACATTGTTTGACCACACAATATCTTTAATTGTAGGTGCTGTCCGGCATTACCAACAACCTTACTAGATACCACTTGTAAGTCTTCGATCAAAAACTTTGGAGTTGGATTTCCTGCACCAAACGGTGACAAGTTAAAAATTTCTTCTGCTCGCTCTATAGATAAATCTGATTCTTGTAATTGGGCGTCCAATTCTAAAATTGATTCCGGCACCTCTTCGAGCATATGATAATCTGCATACTTCAATAAAGATGCATACAAATTATCCAAATTATCATTTTGCACAGTTAATCCAGCAGCTTCTTTATGTCCACCATATTTTAATATGTATTGCGAGCTAGATTTTAATGCAGAAACTATATCAAAACCTTTAACGCTCCTGGCGCTTCCCGTAGATTCCACCTCTCCTTTTTCCATAATTATAGTTGGCTTTTGATATGTTTCTGCTAACTTACCAGCAACTATTCCGACAACTCCTTTTGCCCATCCTTCACCAGCAAGCATTAAAATTTTCCGCTCTGGCATCAAACTTGCTCTTTCTTTTGCTTCCGAAACAATCCGGGCGGTAATGTCTTGTCTACGCCTATTAATCTCTTCAATTTGATTTGCCAAATCTATAGCACTGCCATGATCTTCTGCAATTAACAACTGCAAAGCGATATTAGCATGCTCCAATCTCCCCGCTGCATTTATACGCGGAGCAATAGTAAACCCAAGGGTGACTGTATCTGGCTGTTTTTTTGAAAAATCCAAACCAGCATTATCAACTAAGTGCCTTAAACCAAGCCATTTTGTTTTTTGCAAAACCTTTAAACCAAATTTAACTAAAATTCTATTTTCGCCAAGTAAGGAATGACAATCAGCAACAGTCCCAATTGCAACTAAATCCAAAAGCCATTTATCCCATTCAAAAATCAAATCGTTAACATCTACTTGCTTTGCTTTAGCGACCAACTCGTGCTGACAAAGCAAAGCCTTTGCCAATTTATAAGCCACCCCAACTCCTGTAATCTGTTTATCTGGATAAATTTCTTGAGGGTTTTTTGGATTTACCAATGTATAACTTTTTGGAATATCTCCCGTAATCTCATGGTGATCTGTAATAATCAAATCAATGCCATTTGCATTACAAAAATCTGCTACATCACAAGAATTTGTGCCGCAATCTACAGTAATTACCAAACTTACACCACTAGCTTTGATGGTTTCAAAAGCACCTACATTAAGACCATAACCTTCAGTAAACCTATCAGGTATATAACTCTCTACCGGAACACCTAAATATCTAAATGTTTGGGTTAGAACCGCATTAGCGGTAACTGCATCAGCGTCATAATCTCCATAAATCAGAATCTTTTCTTTTGCAAAAATTGCTTTCCAAATACGGTCTACAGACTTCTGCATTTCTGTAAATAAAAACGGATCGTATAAATTATGGTAATCGGGCTTCAAAAACCAATCCACCCGCGCCGGATCATCTATACCCAAATTGTATAATAACTGAGCTTCTAATCGAGATAATTCTGGAAATTGATCCAAAATTTGTGAAGGAACATCAGGTTTTAATTGCCATAATTTAGCCATAATTTATGATACCATAACAAATCAAAAACCAGCTAGACTTACTCTAACTGGCTTAAAATTTGCGGCAATAAACTTACGCCATTCATTTGAGGGGGTTTTTCCAAACCAAATAACTCCAAAATAGTTGGTGCCACGTCAGGTATAATTCCAGAAGGAACCTGGCTAGACAACGACAGGTAGTTTTTTTCTTTTGATTGCTTATAAGCAAATTCTTTAGAAATCACCATAAATGGAATTGGACTGGTGGTATGTTCTTTATTTATGTCTCCTGTTTTTGGGTCAATCATCACCTCTATATTACCGTGGTCTGCCGTAATAATTAGAACCCCTCCAACATCAAGCACAGCTTTGGAAATTTTTTCTAAAAATCTATCTAAATATTGTACAGCTTTAATTGATGCCTCCATATTACCCGTATGCCCAACCATGTCACCATTAGCAAAATTTGCTAAATAAAACCTATAATCATTATGCAAAATTTTATCGACAAATTCTTCTGTTAATTCTTGTCCAGACATTTGCGGACGTTGCGCATAGTCTGCATTGTCTGCAGGACTTTTAATAATAGTACGATCTTCCCCAGGCAAAGCCTCATCATTACCGCCATTAAAAAAGGATGTTACATGCGCATATTTTTCGCTCTCCGCAATATGAAACTGTTTATAGTTTTGCTTAGATAAAAATAAAGCCAGGTTATTTTCTAAATCAATTGGAGGAAAAGCAACTTTAACAGGCAAGTTAGCCAAATATTGCGTCATTGTTACAAAAAATAGATTATTGATCGGGTCAGGCAATTCTACATCTGTCATAACCTGAGGGGTAACAAAAGCCTGAGTTAACTGCAAAGCTCGATCGCTACGAAAATTAAAAAATACCACTGCATCATTTTCTTTAACTGTACCAACCGGATGCAACACTTTATCCTCGCCAGGTTCCATAATAACCGTTGGAGGAATCATTTCGTCAAATATATTCTGGTTATAATTATTTAACACAGCTTCTTCTGCAGATTCTGCTATTACACCTTTTCCAAACACAATAGCATTGTATGTTTGCATGGTTTGCTCGTAATGCCTCGCTCTATCCATTGCATAAAAACGTCCAGTTATAGTAGCTATTTTACCTAAACCAATATTGTTAATTTGTAGTTGTAATTTAGACAAAGACTCTAATGCAACTTTTTGCCCAGTGTCCCGACCATCTGTAATCATATGAATAAATACATGCTTTACACCTTGCTCAGCGGCCATGCCAATTAAGGCGTATAAATGATCTTCGCTACTATGAACACCACCGCTACTAGCCATACCTATCAAATGCAGCTGGCTTTGATTTTTATTAACATGGGCACACGCTTCTTCAAATACTGGGTTCAAAAAAAATGACCTATCAGAAATTGCCGTGTTTATTCTTGGTAAATCTTGTCCAACTGTTCGGCCAGCACCCATATTAATATGTCCAACTTCTGAATTACCCATTTCTCCATATGGAAGACCAACCACTGGACCAGAGGCAAGAATAGTTAAAGATGGATAATGCGATAATAGCTCTGCAATAGCAGAAGGGTTAGCTAAAGCCACAGCATTGCCATGGCTATATGTAGCAACACCAAAGCCATCCAATACTACCAACACAACTTTTTGATATGGTTGAAAATTAGTCATTTATTTTAATAAAACGCTGCACTAACTGTCCATTTACCTCGACATTTTCTATAAACATAGAAAGCGGTCTAATCCAAAATTCTGATAAATTATTATCATCACTGGTATGGCGATAATAAACATAAGGTTCCAAAGTTTCACTGTGCAAAGCGGTTCCTAAGACCTCATACACACCGCCTTTATAATGCTTATACATACCAAGCTCTAAACTATTCATATTACTGCTTTAATTTCTCGGCAATTTTTAATAACCGATTATATTTTGCCAGTCTCTCTCCACGGTTTAAACTGCCTGCCTTGATATAATCGCTTGAAGCTGCCACTGCCAAATCTGCCAAAAAATCATCGGATGTTTCACCACTTCTATGAGATAAAATAACTTTATAATTAAATTTTTTTGCTAAGTTAATCGCTGTAATGGTTTCGGTTAAACTACCAATTTGATTCGGCTTGATCAAAACAGCATTTGCTATACCAGTAATAATGCCTTGACTAATACGATCAGGGTCCGTGACAAATAAATCATCTCCAACCAAGACAGTATTAGAACCAAGAGATTGAGTCAATTTTTGCCAACCAACAAAATCATCTTCACTACATCCATCTTCAATTACTTCTATAGGGAAAGCTTTTTTCCATTTTGCATAAAATCTCCACATACTTGTAGGCTTAAAGTGTTTTCTATCTGCATGAAGTCTATAGACTTCAGAATCTCTATCAAAGAACTCACTACTAGCCGCATCAAAACCCAAAGCAAAGTCCTTGCCAAGTTTAAAACCAGAATCTGTAATCGACTTGGACAAAACCTTTAAAGCTTTGGTGTTACTTCCCAATCTAGGGGCAAAACCGCCTTCATCACCGACAGAAGTAGTATATTTCTTTTCTGCTAAAGTTTTCTTTAAAATACTAAGCACCTTAGATGCAGCTTCTACTTTTTTAGAAAATTTTTTCTGATGAGGGATTATAAAAAACTCTTGGATATCAAAACCAGAATCTGCATGAAGTCCTCCATTGAGAACATTAAATAAAGGTGTAGGTAAACTAGGTTTTTTATTATTTAATAGCTTTGCTAAATATTCATACAACTCTACCCCCTGTATATTAGAAGCTAATCTGCTTACTGCTAAAGACACAGCCAAAATACTGTTCGCACCAAGCTTAGACTTATTACTGGTTCCATCTAAATCAATCATCGCATTGTCGATCTCGGTTTGATCATAAATATTTTTGCCAATTATTTTTTTAGCAATTTTGGTTTCGACAATCTTGCAAGCTTTATAAACAGATTTTCCTAAATAATCTTTCCCTCCATCGCGTAATTCCAAAGCTTCGTGGCTGCCAGTAGAAGCACCACTAGGGACACTAGCACTAGCAAACATCTTACCGGAATATACAGTAGCCTCAATTGTAGGAACACCTCTGCTATCCAAAATTTGCCGAGCTGTGATTTTTGTTATTTTATTTTGCATTAATTTTGTTTCTAGATTTGAAGTTTATAAATTAATTATACCATTTTACTTACACAATGACCAAATATTTATAAGATTACGATTATCAAATAAATAAATTGTTGAATAATAACTTCTAATTAAAACCAGCATTATATCTTTTAATAAATTTCGCGACTCTATATATAAAATAATTTTTTATATATAGAGCAATGTTTAGCTAAAAGATACAATACTGGTTTAGTAAATATAATGTTACTGATTTTATTTTAAAGCAACTATACCTGGCAATTTTTTACCTGATAAAAATTCAAGCATAGCGCCACCGCCAGTAGAAACGTGGTCTATGTATTTCTCCTGCCCTGAAAGACGAACAGCCGCAACAGTCTCTCCTCCACCTGCAACAGTAAATGCTTTACGCCGACCCACAGCGCCAACTATTTTGGCTATAGAAAAAGTCCCGGTTCTAAACTTTTTCTTTTCAAAATAACCCAAAGGACCGTTCCAACATATTGTTCCAGAGGTTTTTAAGATTTTACTAAACTTTAAAATAGTCTGAGGACCTATATCATAAATACTATCGGTGGGTTTTAGCTTTGTAATATTTTTGCAACTAACGTTTTTTAAGTCTACGGAGCCAGCAACTACAACATCTTCTGGTAAAACAATTTTATGCTTGTATTGCCTCAGGATGCTTTGAGCAGTTTTTAAACTCTCTTTTTCTAAAACAGACTTTCCTACTTCATAACCAGAAGCTGATAACAATAAGTTAGCAAGCCCACCCCCAAGCAAAATTTGATCAGCCTTATCTCCCAAATGTTGCAAAGTTGCTGCTTTGTCAGAAATTTTAATACCACCCATTACCAAAGTAAAAGGTTTAGATATTTTAGGTCCTAATAATATATTTAAGTTTTTGATTTCCGCTGAAAGCAATACTCCTGCATAAGAAGGAAGCAAGCTCGCAACACCAACGACCGAAGAACTACTGCGATGACAGACAGCAAAAGCATCATTAACATAAACTTCTGCTAATCCAGCAAGTAAATTTGAAAATTTTACATCGTTTTTTTCTTCGCCAGGATAAAATCTGATATTTTCCAAAAAAATAATATCTTTAGAATCTCCTGATGAAATACTTTCTTGAACAGTTTTAGATAACAGATCGCCGGAGTGAAAAACCAAATGCTTAGGATGATAATCTGGCAAAACTGTTTCTGTAAGCACAAATTTAAGCTTTAATAGATCTGCTAAATGCTGGGCTATAGGTTGTAAAGTATATTTCTGATCTGGCTTACCTTCAGGTCTTCCGCGATGGGAAATTATAATAACCTTACAATTATTATCTCTGAGCAGCTTAATTGTTGGCAATACTGCTCGCAACCTAAAATCGTCTAGTAATTTACCTTTTTCATCAACATCCTCATTCAAATCCAATCTAAGTAAGACAGTCTTTTCTTTAACTTTATTAATATTTTCTGACAAATATTTCATCTATATATTGACTCTTTTAATATTTTATGTTTTAATCTAATTAAATAAACTTATTTTGGAGGAAATATGAGAAAAAAGAAAAAGAATTTCTGTGGCATCAGAGAAATGTGTCCCATTTGCTGTTTTCAGGTCAGAATAGACTTAAAAACGGATCAATATATTATACATGACACTGCAGGAAATGTTCCTAAAAATCATAATGTTGATATTTGCGATGGCTCTGGAAATATTAGATTATCAGCCCTTCATACACCCACTGATCCAATTACAAAACAAATTATTGTTGCTATTTGATTTTTAGCTCGTTATATAACGAGCTTTTTATTTTAAAGTCTTTCCAACCAATACACACTGCTCTACCAAACGATTTGAATAACCAAATTCGTTATCATACCAAGCAATTACTTTAACAAAATTACCATCGATAACTTTAGTTAAAGATAAATCCACCACAGCAGACGCAGGATTTCCTACAATGTCTGATGACACAATAGGTTCGTTAGTAACTACAAGCTTACCTTTGTAAATTGGATTGCTTGCCGCGTCAATAAACGCTTGATTAACTTCCTCTACAGTTACATCTTTATTTAATAGCATTGTAAAATCAGACAGGCTACCCACTGGGGTTGGCACTCGAATAGACAAACCGTCAAACTTTCCTGCAAGCTGCGGAATAACTTTAGTTGCAGAAATAGCCGCACCTGTTGTTGTAGGAACAATATTAGTTGCAGCAGCTCGAGCACGTCTCATATCATTACTATGACCTCCTGGGGGAGGACCATCTACCAGATTTTGTTCAGCCGTATAACTATGTATAGTTGTCATCATCGCTTTAGTAATTCCAAACTTTCCTTCCAACACAGCAGCTACAGGAGCAATACAATTAGTAGTACAAGAGGCATTGCTAATTATAGCTTCATCTTTATAATCATGATCGTTTACACTTAACAAAAAGGTTTTGGTAATACCTTCATCTTTTGCCGGTGCAGAAATGATCACACGTTTTGCACCTCCTTGCAAATGAGCCCCCGCCTTTTCACTGTCAGTAAATCTACCCGTACTTTCGATGACAACATCAACACCCAAACTACCCCAAGGAAGTAAAGCAGGATCTTTTTCTGCCAATACTTGATACTCTTTACCGTCTATAACAATAGCTTTTTCTGTAAAACCGATTTCGCGATTAAACTTTCCATAATTACTGTCGTATTTTAACAATCCAGCCAAAACCTCCGGGCTTGTTAAATCGTTTATCGCCACAACTTCAAGTTCTGGTTTTTCTAAAGCTAATTTAAAAGCCGCTCTTCCAATACGCCCAAAACCGTTAATTGCAAGCTTAATTTTTGTATCCATATTTATATATTTAATTTATTTAACACTAGGAGAAACCTCTTCAGTTTCAATTTGGTAGTTATGAGATCTTAACAGCGTACCATGCCTTTGTTGTTTTTGATATTGAGGAAACTCTACATATTCCTGAGATAATAAAGTCTTTTGGCGCCAGTACAATACAGACCCAAAAGCCATTAATCCCATAAATGCAATAACAAAAAATCTAAGAGTAGTATTTGGATTTTTTAATGATGAGCCAGAGATAGCCATATTATATTAATAAGTTTTTAGTATTAAAAATTTTTAATTTATTAAGGGCTGCTTGTTTAACTCCTAAAATTGCAGGATTAAGATACTTACGAGGATCAATTTCCTCAGGATTTTCTAACAAAGACTGTCGCAAGTTAGAAGTAAATCCCATACGAAGTTCTGTATCTATATTTATTATAGCAATACCAGCCTCAATTGCCTGTTTAATTACAGGCTCTTCTACTCCACTAGCCCCATGAAGCACTAAAGGCACTGGTACTTTTTCTGCAACAGATTTGATTCTCTCTATATCAACCTTTGCCTTTGCAGTGCCGTTCATTTTAATTACACCATGAATAGTACCGAAAGCACATGCCAAAGTATCAACCTTAGTTGCTTCAAAAAAACTTAAGGCTTCTTCTGGCTCAGTAAGCAAAGCATCTCTCTCTTCTACAGATACCCAATCTTCTTTACCTCTGATTTTTCCCACTTCGCCTTGCACCCATGCACCTTCTTTATGTGCAAACTCTACCATAGCTTTTGTATCTTTGATATTTTGTTCTAAAGACAAAGCAGAATGATCTATCATCGCAGAAGAATATCCTAATTCTAATCCGCGTTTTAACTGATCAATATCTTTACCATGATCCATATGTAAAGCTATTGGCACTTTAGATTTAATCGCTAAACTTGCCATTATCTCGTAAAGAGTTTCTAATCCTGCATAGCTAATCGCACCTTCGCTAGTTTCTAAAATTACAGGAACATTAAGCTCTTCAGCAGCTGCAATAATTCCAAGAGTTGTTTCAAGATTCATGGTATTAAATGCAGGATATGCGAATACACCCCTGACCGGACCATTTTCAAATAATTCTTTAATATGAACTAGCATTAATCTTTTTTATTAGCTACTAATTTTTTTACTTTTGCTACGACATTAGCATCACTCATATCAAAAGGTTTAAATGATTTTAATCCATTTAATTTGGATTCTATTTGTTTACGCGTCAAAAGTCCTTCTTGAGGTCCAATTTTCATTACAACACTTCCAGCATTTACAGGACCCCAACATAAAGCTTCTTGATGACTTAATCCATTTGCAAGAGCCGCAACATACGCAGTGGTAAAACTATCACCAGCGCCAGTTGCCTCTACTCTTGGACCAGGAAATTCTGGAATATAAAAATATCCCTCTGGTCCATAACTATAGGCGCCTTTGCGCCCATCAGTTATCACTACTGTTTCTGGTCCCATTTTTTGCAAACCTTGGGCAAGCTCTCTAACGTCAGTAATCTTCTCGCCTACCCAACTTTGAGCTTCTTCTTTATTTAAAGACAACACAGTGGTCCTCTTTAGCATTTCTTTGTTAAACTTAGGACCTTTGCGTAATTGAAAAGTTCCTGGGTTATATGCAAGCTTTACTTTATGATCATCTAAATATTTTGCAAGATCTTTATGAATTTTTTCGAAACCATTACCAAGACTAGTTAAATATACCCACTTGCTTGGAGCAAGTTTTGGTAATTTATACTTGCGGTGCTCATGATACACAAATATAGTTCGCTCCCCTTCAAAAGACAAAACTGTTGAAGCATTGGTCGGGTGATTTTCATCTATAACAATGTAATCGGTTGAAACTTTTTCTTTTTTCATCTTATGAATAATTTCACGACCCCCTGCATCATAAGATAAAACAGTATAAAAAGCAGTTTTTAAACCAAGTCTACTACTCCCAACAGCGCTATTAGCTGCGTTTCCAGCAACTGTTCTTGCAAATTTATCTACAGGAAGCTTATCACCCCAACTAATTATTGCTTTCTTCTGTCCTTTAACATTCTTTATTTCTATATCATGTATAAACAAAAAAGTATCAATTGTCGGATCTCCAATGGAGATCATATCGTATTTGGTTTTCATATTCCTTGTCTTAATTTTTTCTGATAAAGATCCCTAACTCTTTTCTTTATTGCTTCGATGTCTAAGCCATAAAATTTATAAAGCTGATCAGGCTCCCCACTTTGCCCAAAACTATCATTTACACCCATACGCTCTATCAAAACTGGATCAGTTTCTGACAAATATTCAGCTACAGCACTTCCTAAGCCGCCTGCAATTTGATGCTCTTCAATTGTAACGACTGCTTTTGTAACTTGAGCCACCCTGCCCACCATAATTTTATCTAATGGCTTTATAGTGTGAACATTTAACACGCTAACATTAATGCCTTCCTTTTCTAACTCCATAGCAGCCATAAGTGCATTATACAGCACTGGACCGCAACCAATAATACCAATATCCCCACCGTCTTTTAATAAATTTGCTCGACCCATCTGGAAGGGAGAACTTTGGGTTGTTATTATAGGAGTTTTTTCTCTAGTAAGACGTAAATAGGAAGGGTTTTGAGTTATACTGATAGCACGAGTTGCTTTCTCTGCTTCGATGCTATCAATAGGTATAACCACATCAAGATTTGGTAATACTCTAGTAATCGCTATATCTTCCAAAGCTTGATGAGTGGCCCCATCTGGACCCACTGACAAACCAGCATGACATCCAATAACTTTCACATTTGCCTTACTATAACAAACTGAAACTCTTAATTGATCCCAATTTCGCCCTGGGCTAAAAGTAGCATAGCTTGTAACAAAAGATGTTTTTCCAGCAAGAGCCAATCCAGCAGCTGTACCCATCATATTTTGCTCAGCAACACCAACATCAATAAATCTTTCTGGAAAAGTCTTGGCAAATTTATCGACTCTAGTACTTTCTGCCAAATCTCCTGTTAGTACTACAATATCTTCATTTTTACCAAGATCTAATATTGCATTACCAAAACCATCACGCGTAGCGGCTTGTTCAATATCATTTTTTCCTAATTTAGGATTTAATACTTGCGTTGCGTTAATCATTTATTTATTATTCATGCTCACTTTTAATTTGCCCTTGAAGGGTGCGGAGTTCTTTTAATGCTATATTAGCCTCTTCTTTACTTGGGGGCTTACCATGCCATTCGTATTTACCCTCCATAAAATCCACACCTTTCCCTGGAGTGGTATGGGCAATTATCACAGTTGGCTTTTCGTAAATACTTTCAGCTTCGTGATAAGCATTAATAATAGCTTCAATATTATGTCCGTCAACTTCTAATACGTGCCAATTGAAGGACTCATACTTTTGTTTTAATGGTTCGAGTGGCATAACATTTTCTGTAAAGCCATCTATTTGAATATTATTGCGATCAATAATTGCTGTGATATTGTTTAATTTTTGCTTTCCTGCCAACATCATCGCTTCCCAAATCTGTCCTTCTTGTTGCTCTCCATCACTCATTACCAAATATACTCTCTGTTTTGAATGATTCATTTTAAAAGCCAAAGCCGCACCAACTGCTTGTGAAGATCCTTGAGCCAAAGGACCACTGGTAGTTTCAACCCCTGGCAAAGATAAGTTGTGAGGATGACCCTGCAATCTGCTCCCAAATTTACGCAAAGTTTGTAGCTCCGAAACTTCAAAAAAACCTCGGTGTGCCAGTGTTGCATATAATACCGGACAAATATGACCACAAGACAAAATTAACCAATCTCGTTCTGGCATTTGTGGGTTTTTTGGATCTATATTCATAACTTCAAAATACAAAGCTGTAAAAACATCAGCCATACCCAAAGGTCCAGCGCTGTGACCACTACCAGCACTTACTAACATGCTAATAATACTAGACCTAATATCATTAGCGATAATTTTTAATTCATGATTGCTATGCTTCATCAATTTTATTTAAAGTTTGATATTTTTTTCCAACATTTTCTTGTCCGCCATTCCATAGAGCCGAGCCTACTACTAATTCTTTTGCTCCTAAATCATATAATATTTTGATATTATCTTCATTTATACCGCCATCAACTTCTGCAATTACTTCGGCAAGACAAATTTCAACTAATTCTGCCAACCTATCTGTAGTCTCGGGAAGCATGGACTGCCCCTGCTTTCCAGGATCCACTCCAAGCAGTAAAAATTTTTCTACGTTATCTGCAAAATATCTTAACTGAGATACAACCGTTGAAGGCTTAATAGCAATTCCAGCTTTCATGCCCAAACTTTTAATTTTTTCTAGAGCTCCCTCAAGCAATACTTCTGTAGTAAAACTTTCATAATGAACAATAATTTCAGAAAATCCTTTAGATTTGTAGACTTCAAAGTTTTGGGGATTATCAATCATTAAATGAGCTTCATATAAAATTTTATTCGGTAATTCTCCGATTTCTTCAATAGATAAACTACTCTCTGATACAAAAACCCCATCACAAAAATCTACTTGTATTTTTTTTATACCTTTAACACTAGCAAGCGTATTAAGCTTATCTGTAAAATTTTGTATGTCATTTTCTAATATAGCTGGGATAATCATGATTGACTTTTGTTTAAATATAACTTATAATTTGTTTACGATATTTTAGTTAGGAGGAAAATTTAAATGTGGAAAATATTATTATTTTTATACAGTGGTGTTATTTTGATGGAATTTTATTTCAATCATGAACGGGCTGTATTAATACCATGGCTCATTAGTAAATTTGGAACAAAGATAGCCTTTTTGATTATTTTCTCGACTTGGCTTTCGTTGCTGGTAATGACCATCAAGAATTCAAAAACCGAAGTTCGTTATCCATCAAATTGGTAAAAATACTTAGGGGTAATTATGCATAAATTATTTGCTAATACTTGCTTAATCTTTTTGATTATTACTTTGATACAAATTATTTTGATAAATGTATTTGATTCTGGAATAGAGTTTATACACCAAGATCATACTACAAATTTATCAAGATCGGGTTTTCTACTATTATCCACTTACTTAACATTGTTATTTGGATTTTTAACTCTTGATAAACTTGATCCAAGTTTATAAATTGATTCAGCGATTTTCATAATCGCTGATTTTTTTTATTCTGCGAATATGTCTATGATCTTGCGAATATGGTGTATTTAACCAAGTATTTACAATATGTTGAGCCTGCGTAAAATTTATAAAATCAGAAGGTAAGCATAAAATATTAGACATATCGTCATTTCGAGAAAGACTTGCTTGATCAACATTCCAAATAACCGCAGCTCTAATATTTTTAACTTTATTAGCAGCGATTGCCATACCCTGCCCACTTCTACATAATAAGATACCTACATCAGCTAAAGGCTTTTTCGAAATTTTAGACGCCACTTTAAACGCATAGTCTGGATAGTCATCAGATTCTTTTACAACTTTGGGACCTAAGTCTTTAATAGCAATATTATGCTTATCAGATAAATACTTAACCAATTGATTTTTCAATTTTATACCCCCGTGATCCGAAGCTATATATATCATATGAAAATCATTTTTAATTAGAAATAATCTTATTGAAGTCTTCAGCTAACAAAGAAGCTCCCCCAACCAACAAGCCATCAACATTATGCTGTGCTAAAAACTTCTCACTATTACTACTATTAATACTGCCTCCGTACAAAACTTTATTCACTCCGAATTTGGTTTTAATATATAAAGCAACTTGTTCTGCATGTTCAGGAGTTGCTGGTTTTCCACTACCGATAGCCCAAACCGGCTCGTAAGCAACAATAACATGTGCCGGATCTACCCCGTTTAAACCGTTTTTAAGCTGCAAACCCAACACATCAATTACCTCTAATTCGTCTTGTTCTACACTCGTGGCATAACCAATGCATAATACAGGACGAATTTTATATTGAAGTAATTTTTTTATTTTTTCATTTGCTGCAATATCATTTTCTCCTAATGCACGCCTTTCACTATGTCCCACCAGACAATATTCTATATTTAAGCTAGCCAATTGAGCTGCAGAAGTTTGTCCAGTAAAAGCTCCTTTCACTTCTGTACCTACATCTTGTGCTCCCACATGTCTATATTTAACGCTTGATAAAAACGCTTGTGGTGGGCAAATTACTACCTCATATGGACTAATTTCGTTAATGTGCTCAGCCAAAGCTTTTGCTTCGTCTAAAGTTGTGGGATTTAATTTCCAATTTGCAATGATAAGTTTATGCATAATTAACCTCGTAAAAATTTAGCGGTCTCTTCGGGAGGCATAGGATTTATGGGTATACCAGTTGCATATTCAAATCCTGCCCAAATAGTTAGCCTAGGAAACACTGTTAAATGCCAATGAAAAGATTTTTCTTGATAATGGCTATGTTGCACATTTTTGGTTGGCATTGTGTGGATATAAAAATTTAAAGGCGGGTCAGAAAGTTTAACATATAATGTTCCTAAGACTTTTTTAAGGACGTGAGCTAAATGCAATGCCTCTATATCAGATAAATTTTCATAACGCGATTGATGACGCTTTGGCAATATCCATGTTTCAAAAGGACTTCTGGATGCATAAGCAGATAAGACCATAAAATAATCATCTTCATAAACCACCCGGTCTTTTAACCTACGTTCCTCCTTCATAATGTCACAGTAAACGCAAGAATGATTTACTTCATAGTAATGACCACATCCTTTTAATTCTTCATGAATATGTGGGGGAACAATTGGTGTAGATAAAATTTGATAATGAGGATGAATTAACGACGCCCCTGCATCACGACCATGATTATGAAATATTTGTACATAATTAATGGATTCGTCTTTTGGTATTGATATAAGTCTTTCTTGAAAAACTTTTAATGTTCTTGCCACTAACTGCGCAGATTGTAGCGCTGGTGGTTCATTATGCTTTCTGGTAATAAGAACTTCGTGATCGCCATATCCAGACATTGCACGATAGAATTCTTTATGCGCATAAAGTTTAGTATGCTCCAATGCTTGATATTTATTTGCTATCAGCCTAATTTGCCAATTTTTGTCATTAGGTATTCGACAAACATCATCACATAAATCTGGATTTTTTTCTTCATTTCCTGGACAAAATACACAAGTATGATCAAGCTCAGGCAAGCCAAAACCTACACTATATGTGCGAAAATCTTCCGGGCGTTTTGCTCTTGCAGGAGCTATTAAAACCCACTGTTTATTTATCGGATTTTGACGAAGCTGTGACATGTTTTTATTTTTGCTTTTCTTGGATAAATTAATTATTTGTTTTTAGACTTATCTAAATAATTTTGCAATATAATTTGTGCGGCTTGAGCATCCAAATTCTTTTTTGTTCCCAATACATTTTCTGCCATAGTACTACTTAATCTTTCATCCATAAGCTCAATCGGCAAATGAGTCTGCTGTCTCAAAATTTCAACAAATTGTAATGTCTTTTGAGTTTGCACCGTTTGACCACCGGACATATTTAGAGGCAATCCAACCACTATTTGCTCAACCTCTTTATCTACTAACAATCCTTCAATCATTAATCGAAATTCTTGCGGCGAAACAATAGCATAAGGCGTAGCTATGGTCAGAGTTTCGTCTGATAAAGCTAAACCAATTCTTTTGATACCATAATCTATGCCTAAAATTCTCATTATATTATTTGCTTTCTCCTAAAGTTAAATTAACATTTATCTCTTTTCCACCACGCCAAACCTTTAACTGCAAGTTATCGCCGACCTTAAACCCACGCAACACTTTTACCAAAGTATTGTCTTCTGTTAATTTTTGATTTGCTGCTTCTAATATAATATCGCCTTCTTTTAATCCAGCTTTTTCTGCAGGACTACCGCTGACAATTGCAGGTTCGTTAATATCACCAGATAAAATTAATGCTCCATAATCCTTTTCTAACTTTCTACCTTCTGCAATAGTTTTATTAATCATCACATATCTAACTCCTACAAATGGTCTAGTAATTTTCCCATTTTTCTGAAAGCTTTCTAAAGCAACTTTTACATCGTTAGCAGGTATGGCAAAACCAACCGATTGTCCTTCTTGGTCAACAGCGGTATTAATACCAACTACTCTGCCTGAAAAATCCAACAATGGACCGCCGGAGTTACCAGGATTAATCGCGGCATCGGTTTGTATTACGCCTTCAAGCTGCTCGCTAGTTCCACCACCACCAGCAACAATACTTCGTCCAACCCCAGAAATAATTCCAGAGGTTACAGTATTTTGATATTGACCCAAAGAGTTACCAATAGCAACAACATGCTGACCTAATTCTAATTTTGAAGAATCAGCAAACTCCAAATATGGTGCATTGCTAATTTCAACCTTTATCACAGCTAAATCATTAACCGGGTCAAGACTTAAAACTTTAGCATTATAAGTCTTGCCATCATTTGTTATTACTGAATAGCTTGCTGCAGCATCAGAAACAACATGCTTGTTTGTAATCATCAAGCCATCGCTAGATACAAAAAAACCAGTACCAGCCCCGACTTGCTGTAATCCTTGTTGCTGTCTTTGTTGGTTACCAAAAAAACCAAATCCATCAAAGGGATTGGTAATTTTACTTAAATCTTTAGAGATAATTATTGAAGCCACCGCTGGTCCTGTTTTTTTTACCATGTCAGTAATGGCAGACTCTTCATTCACTACTAAGTTTTGACTGTAATTACTATTAATAGCGCCGCTACCAAACCATCGTTGAAAAACAGGACGCTTTGCTAAATCTAAAGCTCCATACATACCGCCAACCACTCCAGCAACTAAAGAGATAATAATAACGATAGCAGCAGAAACAGTTGTTAATCCATGTTCCGGACTATCTGGTATTTTATGTTGATTATCCATTGATTCCATATATTTTTTGAAATAAAATATTAATAATTAGACTACTAAAAATTGATATTTTATACCTAATCTCTTTATTAATTATACCATGTAATACTGCTTTGCAATTATTTAAAAATATAAGTACTAAATAATCCCATAATAAATTATAAATAAATCCTCTGTGCACAGCCTTTCTTTTGCGTAAGCAAAAGCAAAAAGCGTAGCACAGCAGATGAAAGTTAATTTGTTATGGGATTATTTAAATTTTTTAATCTATAGAATATTTATCTCGGTACAAAAGGAGGTGTAGTATCCGAACCGCTATAAGTTGTATTTGGTAAAGGTGCAACTGGTTTTATTTGAGGAACTGCCAAACAAACATTTTTCTCTTGCAATATTCCAATAGATCCGGCTACTGAACTACTTCCACTGGTACTAGCTCCTAATGGGGTAAATACAAACTTATCTACCAACGACTGGACAATATTTGCAGTTATTTGTCCCACAATATTGTCTGCATTATTAGTGCCAAGATTAATCGTACCATTTATAGCTGCTTCTTGAGTATTAAATACCGAAGCCATAGTTTTGGTGATTTGATTATTTACAATATCACGAGCAGACTTAAGTCCTGGGCTTAAAACTTCTTTATTTGCAGCTGATTCAGCTTGAGATTGAGTTTGACTGGCAAGTGCCTGATAATAACCTTCCCACCACTCTGGATAATTTTTCTCATCACCGCCAAGTTTAGCCAATTTTTGCAAAAACTGGGGATCATTAGGATCAATAATTAAGTCAGTGCCGATATTCTCTCTAGCTTTGGCTTGAAAAATCTTTTTTAAATCCCCCGCTTTTGGTTGAATACAAAAATATTCAGGCAAGAATTTTTGAATTATATCCTGATCAATAGGATCGCTTACAAACTTCTTCATATATTCTACAGAATAATAGCGACCAAGTTCGTTAGAGTAATACAACTGACTAGCAATGGCAAAATTCTTCTCTATATGAGCAATTAACTTATCAAGCATTTGGATAGCAAAATTAGCAAAAGATTTAGCCAATCCCGCCTTAACACCCTCAATAACGGCTCGCTCTAAATCTGCAGTAATAACCGTAGCGGTCGCAAACTGCGCATTTGCAGTTTTTATAAAAAAACCACCAGATCTATCAAGAGCATAATTTTCTGCGATTTTGTTAGCTTCAGTTTTTATTTTAGCTAAACGATTATCGATAATACGATAATCCTTGTATAAATCAGCCCATGGATCTGTTACTTTCTGATTAGAATAATCTAAAGAAGACTGATACATATCGCGGTAACTTGCTAATACAACCAAATTAGCCTTATGAAGCTCTACCGCATCTTTGGGTACAGATAATGATTTTAGATTATCAATGGCTTTTTTTGTTTGTTCTAAACCACCAGAAAGCTTAGAAGTGTCGCCGCGAGGAGCAAACAAATCTTCATACGAACTTTGGGCACTTGAGTTATAGTTTTTGGAGATTGAAGTTACATTATTTAAATAATCAACCATCGCAGAATTGTCAGTACGGCTAGCAATTTTCACATCAGTGTTAGAAATTTCCGGGATAACAATTTTTTGATTGGTATTCAAAGCTAAATCCAACTGCTCTTTTACAATGTCATCAGTAGCTATTTTTTCCAATAACTGCTGACTAGCTGCATAATTTGGGTTTGCATCTGCCAAAATCTTTTTATACTGTTCTGCTTCCAATGCAGCTTGCTTTTGCAAAGCTTGATAATCTGTATTATCTACAAAGCCAAATTGAGCTGGTTGAATTATGTTTACCAATACCAAAATTGACACTACACAAAGTATCAGCAATAAACTAATTTTCTTCTTATTTTCCATTTTTATTTTATTATTTTTTCTACTCTACTAACTCGCCACCAAAAATTTGCAAAGCATCTGCTATATAGTTAGATGCTTGCTCTTCTGTGTTTTTCTCTTTAGCAATAATGGTGGTTTTAAATTTTAAATTATAACCAAATTTATCCGCAATTAATTGCTCAATTAATGTTTTATTTTTTAAATTTTCTAAATTTTCTTGATGAAATAAAAATTTTACACTACAAGTAATAATACCATTCTCCACGCTTTTTAAAGGAGAATTTCTTAGCAATGTTGATAAAGGACTGTTAACCTGCTTTAGTGCGTCTACCAATGAAGTCCAAAATTGCTTCACCTGTTCTAAAGTAACATCTTTATTCAAATTAGATTCCGAAGCCATATCAGGTGGAGATGGTGCTATATTTTTTTTAATACTAGCCATAGGTTTTGAGTCTTCGATAGTCTGCGGCTCGCTTTGAACAACAACAGCATTTGATAAAACTTCAGCATTAGAAGAAACAACTCTTGGTGCACTAACATCAGTATTTGTAGATTTAGTAAATTTTAAACAAGCCTCTGCACTAGCTAAAAGTATTGGCAACACAGGATCCATTGCATTATCTAATTCTTTATAACTCCTCAAAAACAGCCTTATCATATGCATTAAATCAGCTAGCGACACACCTTCAAAAGACTCCAAACCAGAAGTATTGGTTAGTTTATTCTCTAATTGAATTTTTAAAATTTGTAAAAGCTTTTTATTAAATGACAAAAAATCTACCGAACTACCAGCCAAATCATCAAAATACCCACTAAGGTCAGAGAGTTTTCCCAAGACAATCAAATTCAAAAGTTTTTCAATTTTTTTCTTATCCGTTACTCCTAATAATTGCTCTACGCTTTCTATTCCATCATCTTTTGTTAATACAGAAATGGTAGAAAGCTGAGATAAAGCATCGCGCATACCCCCTTCGCTATTTTCTACAATAATCTGAAGTGAATCTTCTGGTAAAGATAGTTTTTCTGTTTTGACCACAGCTTGAAGACTTCTTAAAATATCTTCATTGGTCATTTTTTTAAAATCAAATCTCTGAACTCTAGAGATAATAGTTTCTGGCACCTTTTCTAAATCTGTGGTTGCTAAAATAAACATTACATGAGCAGGTGGCTCTTCTAATGTTTTTAGCAAAGCATTAAAAGCAGCTTTAGATAACATATGAACTTCATCAATTACAAAAACCTTCATCTTACCTAAAGTTGGTTTAAAAGAAATATGTTCAATAAGCTCGCGGATATTATCAACTCCAGTGTGACTAGCAGCATCAATCTCTATACAATCTAAAAACTTCCCGTTGGCTATGGCTGTACAAATATCGCAAACTCCGCAAGGGTTACCAGCTTTCACATTCTGGCAATTAACAGCCTTAGCCATTATTCGCGCTAGAGTAGTTTTACCCAAACCCCTCCCCCCTGTAAATAAATAGGCGTGACCAAAGGTTTGCCCAGATACGCTGTTTTGCAAAGTTTGCACAATCACAGATTGTCCAATAACTTCCGCAAATGTCTTTGGTCTATATTTTTGGTAAAAAACTGCCATAATTATTTATCCTTCAAGTTAATTATATCATACAAAAAATCTGCCCAGTTAAGGCAGATTTTGTTAAATTTATTATAAATAGTGCTTATTTTTTGAAGACTATCAACTTATAGCCAATAAAGTTCCACACTAGCGACAAAATTGTTGCAGCCATTTTAGCAATATTTTTTATAAGATCAAGATTTAGCTTATCACTTAAACTTGGTAATAATATACGGGATCCCAAGGCCACAATACTACTATTAATAACCAAGCCTATCAAGCTTACAGCTAAAAATTCGATAAATAATCTAGAATCAGCTTTGTTTTGTTGATCCAAAAATTTAAAAGCAAAAATGTGCCACAATACGACTTCAGATAACAAAAACACTACCAAAACCAAAAAATAATAATTACCTAATAATCCATAAGCAGAGCCTAATAGTACCAAAATAAAACTGATAGCACCTAATCCGCCAACTAACATCAATCTAAAAAAGTTTCGAACCAAAGAAGTATTTTCGTCGCCAAACGCCCATGCTTTATTCCACAAATAGCTTTGAATGATTGCTGCGCTAAAACTAATAATATTTAAAATTCCTAAGCTTAATCCAGAATTAATATTTAAGGATTTGGTAATAAAGTTCAAAATAATAAAATCCAAGGCTGTATTAAGTGCTCCAATAGCTGCGAACTTTAAAAACTGTAAAATGACTGGTCTTCTTTCTAAAGTAGTTTGTAGAAAATTTGATTGTGTCATTTAAAATTCCTCAGTTTCTGAATTTTTGGATTGTGATGACAAATCATCTATTTGCTCGCTACTAATAACAGGAGGAGTAAATTCTTGATCTTCAGAAGGTCTATGAGCGTGTAAAATATTTTCTTCATCAGAAGGCTCGGATGATACAGATCCAGATATTGCGCCAGAAAATTCAGAGTCATTATTGCCACCCAATCTCTTAATAACATGCTCCACAGCTGCCCATTGGGTCTCACCTTCTTCTGGAACAACAATGGTTACTTCATCTCCGCTTTCAGCTTTAAAATATGTTAAAGAAGCAAGCAAAACCTTAAAGGTCTTGCCATCTGCTATAACCTTATAATCACCAACTTCATCTTTCATTAAAATACCAATCAACTTACGACGTTCTACTGGTCCAATTTGCTTGTATACAAAAGAGCCATCAGCACCAATAGTAAGTTTTAACACATCTCCTTCGACAAGCTTAGACTTAGAAGCATAATTGGCAGGTACTGGATACTGCTTATTATCTGGACCAATCATATTTTGACCATCAAAAACACCTTCGATAATTTTGCCGCCATCAGATACATTTAAACCGCTTGCAATCTCAGAAAAATTAGTAGAAGATTTTCCTACTTCTCCACCTAGAGATTCTCGCAATAAATGTTTTGCGGATTGAATATTTTTTTCAGCCGCTTCGATCATTTGCACAATCAAAGCAATATTATTTGGTTTGTCCATTTTGTTTATGTTTGTTTTAGTTATTAATCAGATCCTGTCGATTTTTGTTTTTGTTTCAAATATCAAACAATATAAGTAAAAGCATTATAACAAATTATATTGTTATGGTGCAAATATCCTATTTATCCATTATTGCCTTGGAGCGCTTAATGCTTTCCATTTCTAACTGCAAGGCTTCTTCGATTTTGAAGTTTATTCCTGGAATAGAAGCTACTAAATTAGTAATACCTTCATCCATCTTTTCTAAATCATCCTGCTCAACTAAATTTTTAAACTCTTCCAGCTGATTAGTTTCCAAGTTAGCTAAAACTGTGTCTAAAATTATTTGCTGAAAGTGCTCTACCAAACCTGCCGCTACTTCATAGCGGTCATCGCCTTCGAGCTTAAGATCAAGCTCTTTTATTATGTTGTCTATTGCTTCTTTGATCATAGATTACATTGGTAATTTAATATAAGAATTATACAAATCTTCTATATTTTGAATATCCGTATCTGAAGGATAAGTTTTATTACTCAAATCTTCCAAAGCTTCAGTAAACCGGTACTTAATATAATCATTTAATTCATCAACACCTTTGGAATCCAATTTTGATTTCAAATTATTATAATTATCTATTGTCAATAATTTCAAAATAGATTGTTTTGGTTCACCTTTTTTATTTGAATATTTTTTCTTAGCCAATTCTAATCTGCTAAGGTCAATACTGTTTTTTATTTGCTCAATATTCTTCTTCAAATCATCTAAAGATACGTCATCTACTTCGGATTGCGTTTCTGGATTAGATGAATTTTCTGTAGTATTGTTTTCAGATTCTCGATTATTAGAATCATCTTCAACCAAATTTTTCAAGTCTTGCAAACTACTACCTATTTTTGTTGGCTTGCCTTTAGTTTTTGGATTCTTTTTTTTTACTTCTTCTGTATTACTTTTTTGCTCTTTTTTTTTACCTAGATCCATTTCATCTCCCGTAACAGGTTTGACTACATTTGCAGAGTTACTTTCAGATACTACCGGTTTGGCTTCAGAATCATCGTTACTTTCCAAATTAAAGTTTTGCGGTTTTTTTATAGATTTAACAATCACATTCCCAATTAAAGCAGTTTGCTTTTCTGCTATTCGCTTTTGAGAATAAAAATCTCCAGATAACTTACCAGCATCTTTAGTAATATCCAAAAATACAAACCTACCAGCATTTTCATATTGCGCCTTCATATCAGCGCCACCTACAACAATTTCTACCTCTTTAGGAAAATACTTAAGTCCTGATAATAAATCTGCTAGATTTTTTAAACCTGATTCTTTTTGATCTGCCGTTAAAGTCTTATAGCTTTCTGCTAAATTAATATTAATATTAAGATCTAAGATATCTTTTAAAATTTTTGGCTCTTTAGAAAAATCGATTTTATTTTTATCAACGACTTCTTTTACTGGCAATTTTTCTTTCTTAGCTTCATTATTTTTTGCAGCCTTAGTCGACTTGTTTTCTGTATTCTCGACATTTTTAGCACTAGTTATGGCACTACCGAGATCGTTATAACCTTCGTTATCAGTCTTAAACTTGTCGTTACGGTTTTTCTGTCGTTGCTCTTTTAGATCCTCTGGTGGATATTCAGATGGATAATTTTCATTTTGATCATCCAAACTTTTATTTCGATTATTTTTTACAGATTCTGATGAAATATTATTTTTATCCAATCCTAAAAATGATCCTTCAGAAGAATTATTGTCTACGGCTGCAGAGTTTTCACTAGTTTTGTCTGCAGGCTTAACAATTTTTTCTATAGTGCCAGCAAAAGACCCATATTCACTATGAGGAGTTGGAGGTGTGTTTGGTCGGGTAAGTCCGCCAGTTGTATTTAGACCAGTTCTTGCTTGAGCTATTTTATAATTATTTTCTGCGTTTCTTGCATCTGTAAAATATTGTTCAGATATAGTATTTGATTTTCGATTTCCATTTACGTTACCAGCCGCCACACCAAGTTCGGTTAAACCAATAGCTCCCAAAAGACCAACCATTGCAGGGAATGCTTCTGGAGAAATCCAAGACTCTCCATTTGTCTGTGGTAATGTCTCTTGAATAATAGTTTGGTAATGCTCTAATGCCTGTGTTGATCCTTGTGGAAAATCTAACATATACTGCTTAGTCGCTTCAGACAAAAAATGTGGACGGTGGCTAATTAGCTGGTTGATATGAGAAACACCATGGTCCGTTAACACTGTTTTACCTTCATCCTCTAAAATACCGGACTTCATTAAAGCCTCTTCCAAATCTGCACGGCTAAAATGCAAAACCTTATCTGGAGATGCGCCTTTGGCAATTAAATGATCTTTAAGATAATCTTCTGCATATACTAATTTTTCCACACCATGGGTTCCTGATAAATGCTCAGATAATCCTGGATGGGTCTGTGCATAGTCGGTTAAATACTGATGCAAAGCATCTCTGCTAGCTCCTGTTAAACCTTTAACGCTTGGTTTTGCATCATAAACATTTTTTATAACTGAGGCATGATCACCGCCATCCACCCATACATCTACTGCCGCAGATTTTGCAGCACCTGCACCAGAAAACCAATGCCATGCTTCTCCTACACCATTTACCAAAGCTCCTCCGATAGCACCACCTAATGCACCATAAGCCGCACCTCTTAACATCGATAGTGCAACTACACTTTTTTTATTTTTAAAGACATTGCCGTATTCGCGCTTATGATCTAAAGTGGACAAAATATCCTTCATTGCTTTTTGAGCTTCTTTACCGCGAGCCGTACCATCAATACCGCCTCTAACACCCTTACTCAAATTTAACAAATAAAGCATTTTATCTTTATCGTTAAAATTAGCAAACTTTCCATCTGCCTTATCAAGTTCTACCTGAAGCTCTGTTCTACTTTTAATCACAGCTTCTCTTAATTGAGCGAAGTCTGTTTGATTACCTCCAAGCTTTTCTGTTTTCATCAATTCTTCGAGCTGAGCAACCATGGCAGCTTTTTCTAGATGATTATTTTCTCCAAGAGCATTAAAACGCTTCAAAATTTCTGTAGACTGATAAGTAACTGCCTCTTCCCTAATCTTACGTATCCCTTCCCAAACACCTCCACCAATAGCTCCTGCTGCAATAGTTGCGGGAAGGTTCGCCCCAAATGCAGCATAGACAGTTGCCTTGGCTGCAGTACGAACAGCCATACCCCCAGCCATACCAGTTAAGAAACTTGAAAGACGAGGGTGGCTATTAAACCAACCTTTAACATTTTGCCATGCAGTTTTTTGAACTTCTGGATTATTAGCAACCTCAACAGGAACAACGGTTTGTTCTACGAGATTGTTTTGTTCTACTGTTGTGCTAGAGTTATTATTTTCTATTGCAATTGAGCCCTCTTTAGTATTAACAAAACTCTTCAAGGCTTCTTGAATTGCACGTTGCATATCAGCCTCTGTATACTTTGATTCAGAATTATTTTCAGAGGCTTTTGCAAATTTTACTTCTTGTAAATCTAAATTTTTTAAAACATCTTTTGGATCAATACCAGCTTTAGACAATTTATCCGAAATCTCTTTTTCTTTAAGCTTTGAATTTGCAAGCTTTTCATATGCATTAGAAAATTTTTCCGCAACATCAGCTTTCTGATCATATTTTGCAGATTTATTTATATCATTTGCATACTCAAGATCATACAATTTAGCATCTTTAACGTTACTACCACCCTTCTGATTACCCCCACCGTTATTGCCATTTTGTTGATTTTTATTATTTTGATTTTTGTTTTGTTGTTTTTTGGAATCTTGATCTTTAGATTGCTGTTCTTTATAACCACTATCTGAACCAGATTCTGATCCATGTTTTTTAAATTCAAACATTTTTGTTTCAAAAATAAGTTAAATCGTTAATTTAATTATAACACATATATTGATCAATAAAGTATACAAATAAGTTTTCCACAGTTTGATTATAAATAAAAAAGAACGAGTTAGATTTCTCTAAGCATCGTTCTAAAATTTTTGTGCTATGAAGCACGTGGAGCAACAGTCACATCAAGTATTAATGGATTATGATTCCTATTTACCTCGATAGGAAGATTTCCTAAATTAATACCATTTTGTTGTCCAAGTTGTTGATTTGGAACTTGCCCATAACCATGAAAGGTTTGGGTGATCAAAGGGTTTTGTCCAGCAACGACTGGTTGTTGTGCAACCGGAGCTTGATTTTGGGGCAATTGCTGTTGTGGCGGATTTTGCTGATAAACAACCGGTTGAGGTTGTCTGTTTGCAAAGTGCACCAAAATTGCAACTATGCCGGCTAATAAACCAAGGATTGATAGCATCCAAACCCACCACAAAGAGTTTTCTTGACGGTTAACATTTTGCTGAACAGCAGAAATGTTTTGGTTTTGAGTATTATCAATTCCGGCTTGATAAACTTTATAACCTTGCAAATCCTTGTTTACAGAATCAGCGTAATTATAAGCCTTACCAGCTTCATCTTTTGCTTCAGTTGCAGTTTGCAATGCGGTATTTGCAGTATTTTGTGCATTAGCTGCAGCATTTCTTGCAACAGTATCTGGATTGTTGACATATTTTACAATTGTTCGGGTTTTATAACATGGCGACTGAGTGGAGTAGTATCCACCTGGACGACATTGTGCCGAAGCAGTTATAGAAAGACCGAAGAAAGCGACCAAAAAAGCGACAATTGTTAAAGTTTTCATATTTTTCATGATTTTTATTTTTCCTCTTTTGAAATTTTTTGGTCTTTTAGACCGTTTTTAATAACGGTCTTATAAAGGACCGATAGCTGCAAAAAACCTTATTTTTTGCTGTTTTTCTTCAGCTATCGAACTTTTATTTAATATTTAATTTTCATAATAGTATACACTATTTTTAATATTTTGTCAATAGCTAATGACAAAATTAACAAATGCTTATAAAACATAAAAATTACAAAAAAAAGAGGCTAGAAATAATATCTAGACCTCGTAAATAATTAACTGCCTTTACTGGTGGCAAAGCCACCGACAGTTGTTGTCGTTGCTTTAATCTTAGAATCATCTGGATAAAGTTTTTGATGCTCAGACTGGGTCTGATAAAAGTTTAGCCAAGAGATTATTCCGGCAAACAGAGAAATAAATCCCCATGCCATGGCAAATCCATGCCACTGAGCAGCGTTTGTAGCGGTAATTAAACCGTAATAAGTAGGAAAGTTAACTTTCCACAAAAGCGAGACAACAGTCGAAGCACCAGCAATTACACCTGCAATTACTGCCAGAGTAAATAAAACCGATGGTAGTAAATTTACCAAGTATGCTTTAATTGAAGTTAAAGAAACAACAAAGCATAATGCCGAAATGATTAAAGTCCCGGTAACAATACCATTCATGGTTTTATTAGTTGGCATTCCGACCAAGTATAACAAAATCCAAGCAATTGCTAATAAGGCTAAAGCGAAAATCAAAGCAACGAAATTAAAATTGAAATTTTTCATTTCATTTTCCTCCAAAATTTAAATTTTATGAGTTAAAAACTCACCTTAAGACTAGCAAAATTTTACAATTTTGTCAATAATTGCTGACAATTAAGAAATTTAGATGCTCTTAATAACAAAATCAGAATAAATTAACACTCATCGAGATTGTGCTACGTTTGCTAATTTTGCTAACACAAAATTGCAAACTGTGCACAAAAGATTCGTTAATAATTTATTCTGATTTTGCTTATTTCATAGTCTGGAAAATCTACTGCAATCCTAATTGAGCACGAACTTTGCTTAATAACTGTTGCTCTTGTTGTTTTGCAATATTGCTTTTTGCCTCTTTTACCTGATCAGAAATAGCATTATATTCTTGATTAAATTCTGTGGCGACATTATCAATTTCTTTTAATATTCCATCCAGCTTTTGGTCTAGTTCCAACTGCGCAGTTTGATTAGACTGCTCAATCTCTTTTTGCAAATCCAAAAAGGACTCCGAAGTTATACCAACACTTGATAGTTGAGATAACCAAGCTTGCTTTTGAGGATCTGACAAATTACTTGCCTGCACTAATTGAGTGCATAATTGTAATATTTGATTCATATAATTTTAAGCCGCCTGCTCATTAACGTCTTCTTTTATAAATTTACTACTTTGATCCAGTCTTTCTTGTGCAGTTTTTAATTGTTGCTGCATCATATCTATTGTATCTAGATCAAATTGTCCCCAAAAATCTTTATCTTTACGCAAACCTTCTAATGCATGCTGTGCTTCTAACATAGTATTTCTGTTAAGAAGCTGATCAGGATTAATAAGTTCTAATCGTTTTTCTGCTTGCTGCTGTTTTTCTGGATCAGTTGTAAGGTTAGCTTCTGCTTCTAACCAGTTGGCAATAGTTTTTTCTGGTTTGGAATAATATCCAGTATAATCATACTCTCCTTCTAAATGATCAATTGCCTTACTCACCACATGATTTTCATCTATAGCTCCAAGTCCAGAAATTTGTCCATTTTCTCTATCATCTTTATATTGTCTTAATACTCCCAAAGCAATGGTCATATCTGCATTATTCTTAGCACCATCTTCAAACTTCGACGCCAACCACTGCGCTCCATCTTCTTTTTCTAAAAACATAAAACCATATCGTTCCAAAGCTTTTTCAACGGCTTGATCGCCAGACAATTCTGCAGTTTCGATATCTATCTCACTAGACTGTTCACCTTTAGATTCTTTACCTCGTGCAGCCTTCCAATCTGCCATATCTACAACATTATCTTGTTTTTCTTCAGAACCAGCCAAAACCCCTTGCTCAACTAACATTTGATGAATTTGATCCATTTTTGCCTTAAGCTCGCCAAATTGCTTTTGCAAATCTTCTGAAGAAGAATCTGTTTGTTCTAATTGCGATTTTAAAGCTTCTAATTTTAAGCTAGCTTTTTCGCCCACTTGTTCTAAGTTAGTAATCAATTCTCCGTCTGGGCGTCGTTCTGCTGAGGACCTTGCTTCTCCAGAAATATTTTCTAAAACCTCTACGTCTTTTTGTACTTCACCTGCAATTTCTTCTCCAGATTTATCTGCTAGTTCTTTGTTAACTTCTTCTATTTTTGGCAATTCTTTTGTTATTGCTTCCGAATCTTGACGATTTTTTATACCAAATTTTTCATTATATTTTGCTTGCGGATCAAATGTAGGAGCTTCTTGTTTTCCAATTTTTATAGCTTCACCTTCTATAACTTTACCAACTTTTTCTGTGCCACTTTGAGGTTGTTTAACCAATTTTTCTAAATTACCATGAAGCTCTTGCCTATCTGCTTCTGTAAAATTATTTTTGCTATTATCTTCTGGTCCACCAGAAATATTTAACGAAATAAGTTCGTTACGCTGCTTAAAATCTCTAATTTTACCCTTGATATGACCGCCTAAACCTGAAATCTTATCTTTAGCATAAGTAACACCTTCTTTAAAGCGTTCTTTCCATGGCTTAGAATCTTTTGCTTCCCAATTTTCTTTAGTATTTTTTATACCAACAAACTCCGCAGCTTGTTTATTCTGCTCGGTTAGCCCAAGTATCCCAAATTCTCCAGGTTTTCTTGCCATATAATATTATTAATACTTAATTTAATTATATCAAATAGTTTTTTCGATCGAACCTTGCCCAGCAGCCATCATGTCTGCGATCTGGCTTGCTTCTAAAATTTCTGATTCTACCTCTGCCCTACCGCGTCCAAACTTCAATCGAGACAACTGCCTAATAGCTTGAGCGGTTTGTAATTCTTCTGGAGTTGGTTTTGGTAAAGGATAAGTCGCCATATTAAACGGCTTGCTTGCAGTACCTTTTATCATTAATTTTACGAAGGCATTAAAACGATCTACATTAACCAAATCAAACTGGTTAAACACTGGAGAAAATTCTTTTGCCATAATTTCGCTATCTTCTACGCCAATACGAAAACAAACTTCTGTACCAGCATTACCAAATACCGCATCACGCAAATCACTGCTCCCTGCCCCATGAGCCCCAGCGCCTTGTGACAACTGTCCCAAAAATTGGTGAGCAATGATCAAATTTAATTTATATTTACGAGCTTCGGATAAAATGGAAGAAAAAGCATCTGTAATAAAATTTTGAAACTCATCTACATACAAATAAAAGTCGCGGCGCTTTTCTTCTGGCATATCAGCGCGAGACAAAGCTGCCATTTGAATTTTACTGACCAAAATTAATCCTAATAACTTAGCATTCATTTCGCCAATTTTTCCTTTTGCTAAATTTACCAACAAAATTTTTCCATTATCCATCACATCTCGAAAATTGAAAGAACTTTTTGGTTGCCCTACAATATTGCGCATCATGCTATTTTCTACAAAGCGCCCAACTTTTGATACTAAATAGCCAAGCATTTCTGATTTATGGAAATCAGAAGTTTTAGCCATTTCTTTTTCCCAAAATGCCCTTACAACAGGATCATGAAGTTTGCTGATTTTATACTTTTGAAAATCAGTATCTGTAAAAATACGTGGAATTTCTACTAAAGTACCAGGGTGTTCTTCATCTGCCATCAACGTTAACATAGCATTACGCATGTTATGTTCAAACATTGGACCAAGCATTGCCGGATCTGTAACTAGCTTATAAAAAATACTGATCATTTCTTGAACAGAAAAGTCTTTTTCATTTTCGCTTCTAACTTCTAGCATATTAAGACCCATTGGTCTGTCTATATCTGAAGGATCGAACAAAATAACATCTTCAGCGCGCTCTTTTGGAATATGTGGCAAAACATCCTCGATGAAATCACCATGAGGATCTATAATACAAAGACCTTCGCCATTCTTTATGTCTTGAGTTGCCATATACTTCATGATTTCTGTTTTTCCACTACCAGTACGACCAAGGATATACATATGACGACGACGATCTTCCCTTGCCATCATAATTTTTGTTTCAGAACCACGATAAATATTTTTACCGATTAGAACACCTTCGCTAGCAATATCGATTGGCGCAGGAGCTTTTTTAGATTGAAGCCATTTGATATTTGGAGTTTCTAAAAATGGGGTTGGTAAATGCCAAAGACTTGCCAATTCTTCTGTATTTAAAATATATTTTCGACCATAGCGTCTGTAAATTCGAAAAATATAATCTTTAATTACTCTCTTCTTAAGACGACGTTTGCGAGAAAAACCATTAAACGGAGGCATATTGTATTGCAAAAATGACGCAACTAAATTATGCATAATCACTTTTGCATTTCCCGGAATACTAGAAGAAGTAATGAT
Organism: uncultured Candidatus Saccharibacteria bacterium; assembly: GCA_964631145.1. Classification (GTDB taxonomy): domain Bacteria; phylum Patescibacteriota; class Doudnabacteria; order UBA920; family UBA920; genus UBA920. The sequence continues at coordinate 124,829 of CAZVXT010000002.1, read as the reverse complement.
GCGAATATTTGTATTAAAACCAGGTCGACTAGCCTTTTCCTCAAATCGCTTTACCATTTCTTGCTGCATAGGCGTTAAGTGAATAGGGTTATAAAAACCACTTAAATCCTCGCGGCGTTTTGCCGCTTCATGATCCTGCTGATCTCTTCCTAATACACCTTCTTTAATGCCATGCCCGGCTTCACTAATAAATCTTCCCGTTGCAGATTTCGCCACGATATTTGGATTCTTTCCTTGCTGAATCTCCAAAGCCATATGACGAGGTTTTTCTTGCCACCTATGTCCAGCTGGATACAAAATAAATTGAATAGCCGCCCCATCTTGCTCGGACAACTTACTCATTGCATTTGTCAAACTATTAAGAGGATCTGTTTCCATATTCTTATAAGTTCGGAAAGGAAACATATAACCTTGGTTAAGTTTTAATTCTGATGCTTCTAAATCACCCTTTGGCTGAAAAGGATTATAGCCCTTAATCTCTTCTACAAAAGCATGAGGATATTGTGCTTGCAGTTGCTTTTCAATAAGCTCTTGCAAATGCTTTGGACAATTAATAAAGAAAGATATTTTTTTATCTATGCATGCGATTTCAAAACTAATATAATCTTTTGGCTGCCAAAACCAATTTTGATGGCTAATACCAGACAATGCAGTAAAGAGCTGCTCTGCGATAGCAATTAAATTCTTTTTTTCTTCTAGAGTTCTTGTTTGCTCTTTATCTTCAGAATTATCTTTAGGCATCTGCACTTCTAAAAATACCCAATTTTTTGTTCTTGGAACAATTACTCTGGTGTAATACCAATGACGATGAACATAATATGCTAATACACTCAAAAAAACCATTACTAAAATGGCTAAAACTATACTAGCGATGATAATTGTGTTTTGGTCAATTGGCATTAATTATATTTTTGTTTGGAGTTTTGTTATTGTGTTATTTTTTGACTATTTGTTTAAATACTACTCGCCGTTTAAAATTTTTGTAAGCTCGTACGCGGAGTTAGAATCTACCAAATTATTCTCTTTTATAGCAGCTTCTTCCACTCTTTGCTCAAACAAGTGGTTTTGCTCTTCTTCATTTTGCTCTAAGTCCAATTGATCGTGCTTGGTAGTTTCAATTGGCTCTATTACTAAATTAGGCAAATCATTGGTATTTTCTTGTGATGTAATAGGTTCAGAATTTTTTATATGAGGCTCACGATTAATATCATGATCAACTTCGGACGCTGCAAATTCTTCATTTTTATCAATGTCAGAGTTTAATTGTTCGGGGTTTAATTTAATTTCCATATTTTTATTATACAATAAATCTTAATTTTGTACTAACTTCTTTTTCTTTTTATACAAATAATATAACAAAGTTAAAACGCTAATCATGGATGCAAATAGTACACCTAATGCAACTAACTTGCCCATACTTTGCAAAAATATCGCTATAACTCCAAACAGCGCAGACAAGCTATACAAAATCACCACTACTTGTCTTTGACTAAGTCCAAGATCTAAAAGTCTAAAATGCAAATGCAATCGATCTCCTTTAAAAGGACTTTTTCCAGCAATAAGTCTTTGAAGTATTACCCATGCCACATCTAAAATTGGAATACCCATTACTAACAATGCAGTCGCGATTTTGGCACCGGAAATTACTGATAGTACACCTAAAACAAAACCAACAAATGTACTTCCACCTTCTCCTAAAAATATCTTTGCAGGATGCCAAGCATAAATTAGGTATCCTAATAGACTGCCGGCAAAAATAATTGCAATATTGGCAATCATAGGCTGATCCACAGTAGAAGTTAAACATAAACCAAACATAGTAAACCCAGAAATTACTCCAATACCTGCCACTAAGCCATCTATACCATCCAAAAATTTTGAAGTAAACATCATACCCATTAGCCACAAAAAAACTACAATTCCAGATAGAGGCATGCCAAACCACAAATAATCCAAGCTGACCGTACCACCAAAAGGATTAGTTAAAAACTTAATACCTACACCGATTCCAGATAAAACAACTATTAAACTTGCAATAGCAGGAAACATCCAAAGCCATTTTGCAGATAAATCATATTTATCATCTATTAATCCACCAATCATCAAAACTAGACCACCTAAAATTAAAGCTAAAATAAATTTTAAAGGCAAAATTTGAAAATCTATATTACCAAAATAAAGATAACCAATCAGCACCAAAACAAAAGATAAATAAACTGCTAATCCACCTAATTTAGGAATCGGTTTAGCATGAAGATTACGCGGAGGCTTAGGAATATCCATAAAGCCGTATTTAAAAGCAAAATACTTAACTGCAGGTGTAAATAATACAGCAAAAGCAGCGGCTATAGCCAAATAAATTAAATAATAAGCTTGCACTATACCCCTTTCATTTCTTCAAGACCGCCGGCAGTAACCTCGCCCTTTCGAGCTTTTGGAGTGACCCAAAATTCTAAGTATCTACCTAGCATCAATCTTGTTTGTGCTTCAATGGCTGGCAAACTACCGAATACTACAGAAGTTATTGGAACCAAAAACCATTGCAAATACATCATCACGCTGCGCATTGGTCCATACTTAGCCGGTCTTGGCGGCAACAATATCAAATTAATATATACGCTAAAAATCAAAAATGCAGTTGCAATTATCATCAACCAACTCGTTGCTTGAGGTAAGTTATATCCAATAACACTTTGTTGAAATGCCTCACCTCCAATTAATAAAGGAAGTCTACCCATAACAGTAATCAGCAAGCTGGCAGTTGCCCAGTTAAAATTACCTTCTACATACTGAAATAATTTGTACATGCGATCAAAAAATGGAGCCCGACTAAACACCAATTTAGAAATTAGATGAGGATAGTATTCAACGTTATAAGCCCAGCGACGTTTTTGCTTATATTGATTAATAAGAGTTTGCCAAAAAGTATCTGCCAAACATGTATCTAATGACACTGGCAAAAATAATGGCACAACTTCATATTCTCCTTCATAGTGCAAATAGCATTGCCAAAAGATATAACCATCTTCATTAATAATATCTTTTTTCCAAAAACCTACGTCAATTAAAGTTCGTAGCGTCATAGTATGTGAAGCAAACGTCCTAAGCCTGTCGGGTCTACTACTTTCTGTAAACTGCCAAAATGAATTAGAAACAGAAACAACGCGAATAAACGCAGGACTATCCCAAATATTATTGTTATAAATAGCAATAGGCTGATAACTACGACGATAAGGTTTTTCATTAGTTAAAAACTCGTACATTACACGAGCAAAATATTGAGGATGAACAATGGTATCGCTATCAAGATTAGAAATTAGAACATTGTCATAATCAATACCTAATTGAGTTAACACCGGTAATAAAGAAGAGACCGCATAGCTTGCATTAGCACTTTTCCCCTTAATCTCCCCAGGTAATCCGTCTGGGTGATGTGTGACAAACATTTTATAAAATTGTCCATCAAATTTTTGCAAAATCTGATCTGCAACTTTTTGGCTCTCTTCCCCAACCCGTTCTTCGCGAGCCAAAACAACCATCATTTTATCTTTAGGATATTTACTGTCAGCCAAAGCTTGAACTGTAGTACTTAAAACTTCAACACTTTCGTCCACGAAAGGAATAATAACCATATGATAAAAGTCAGTAAAAGGTTTATGTATAACTTGGTTATCATTTAGACTTTTTAAACGAGATAGCTCTTTAGACCAAATTCTTTTTTCTATTAATTTTTTTGAACTTGTTTTATAAGAGGTAAGTTGATCCAGTATCTGTTTTTTATTAGTCAACAAAGGTAAAAGAGCCATCCAATCTATTTTGGAATATACTCTAAACCGTCTATAACTAGCTATCAAATGAGTTGCTACATTTAAAGCTTTAAGCACCCAGTAAAGATCAAAGCATACAATAAACACAGCTGCCCATACAGGCTTAAAATACGACAATAATATTGCCGCAATAATTACAGTCCAAAATGAAAGTCCAGGAATAATTTCCCAAACTCGTTCTCTAAAAGTTCGTTTTCGAAACATAAAATTAACTAACGTTAAATAAAAATATAGCTGAGATAAATAAAATAAAGTTTATAAATAAAGTAAGCAGGCTTAATAAAAACGGCATCAAATCTTGACGAGTTACTGATAATTTCGCAAGCAGATAATTAATAGCCGTGATAATTAGCCCTGTTGCAGGAACTTTTAATAATTGATATTTACTGCCAATTTGAGTTACCCCAAGCACCACATTATAATGCAAAGCTGATATATCTGAAGCACGGAAAATTTTGATAATTACAGTAAGAAGTGTTAAAATTAAAAAAGTAAGGCTAATAAGCCATGCATACTTTGCAAAAGAAACAAACTTAGGGTTTTGGTTTCCAATTTGATTCATAGAGCAATTATAACAAAACTTTATGAACATAAACAACCTATGAAAATGAACAAAAATATAAAATACTTACTTATCGCCGTTATCGTCCTTGCGGCGTTTTTTAGGTTCTGGCAAATAAATCATATGCCAGGAGGACTATTCCCTGATGAAGCTGCTAACGGACTAGATATTAATTTAATGCAGCAAGGGCACTTACAGCCATTTTATGAGAGAGGAAATGGTAGAGAAGCTTTATTTTTCTATATGTTATGGGCAAGTGTAGCCATATTTGGAAAAGGACCATGGCAACACCACATAGTTTCTGCTTTAGTGGGACTATTTGCAACTATTTTTACTTTCTATCTAACTCGAAAATTAATTTTACAAACCCAAGTAAAGCAATCTGATGCAGACGAAATAATTGAAGAAAAAAATAATAATAAAGCCAATTGGATTGCGTTGATTAGCGCTTTCTTCATGGCAAGCTCTAGTTGGTATATTGTTTTATCACGCACAGCATTCAGAGCTAATCTTATACCTTTATTTACAACACTGACTTTTTTGGGACTGCTTTGCTATATAAGGACATCTACAAAATCTAAACAATATATTTATGCAATCTTAACAGGAACCTTTTTTGCATTAGGCTTTTACACCTATATTGCTTATCGCATTATGGTACCGTTGATATTTATTGCAGTTCTTTGGCCAATTGCTGCTTATTTATGGCAAAAGCCATTGTGGGCAAACATAAAAACTCATTTAACGAGCATCTTGTTTGCAGGCATAGCATTTATTATTGTTATATCTCCTATTGCCCACTACTTTTATACTCATCCAGATAGCTTTGTCGGTAGAAGCGGACAAGTATCTGTATTTAATCCCGAACTTAACAACGGCAATTTAATAGGAACAATAACTGAGGTTACCCGTGCCAGCCTAACAGCCTACTTTATGGATGGAGATTTAAATTGGCGTCATAATATTTCTGGTGCAGGTTTTTTGCCAATTATGATATCCCCATTTTTTGTACTGGGATTAATTTTATGTTTTTATTGGGCTGTGGTTTATGCATTATCTCCTATCAAAAAGCAATATTTATGGCCATACTTTTTGCTAACTGGCTGGTTCTGGTCTATGTTAATTCCTGTAATAACGACAGCAGAAGGTATTCCCCATGGACTAAGGTCAATTGGAACAATTCCTGTTATCTTTATTATGTCTGCAATCGGCTTGTGGAAAGTGTATGAAATTGCAGAAAAAATCTGTAACAAATTTTGGGCACAAATTTCTACTCCGAAGCAAAAATTATTGACTGGTGCAAAATATGCTTTAATTATTGTTTATGTATTAAGTATAATTTCTTACTCTTATGTGTTGTATTTCGTTAAAGCTGCTAACTCACCAGAAAATTTTTATGCTTTTAGAAGCGATTTAACAGTTGTTTCAGATTATCTAAAAGTTTTTGGCAATAAAAATAATACTTATTTAATATTAGATAAGTTTTCGGTCCAGACAGTAGAGTATTTTACGAGTCACGATCCAAGCAACGCTAACGACCCTCAAAATCAACCTTATATACAAGTTGATCCTGAAGATTCTTGGAAACTTAATAATTTAAAAAATGGTGACCAGATTGTTTTTACACAATCTAGCATTTTTGACATTAAAAAGTTTAAGCAATACCATCCTGAAGCCAAACTAATGCGGGAAGATAGAAATAAATTTAACCAAACAGTTTTGGCAGTTTATATTATTAATTTTAATTAATTTGCATTTATGCAAAAAATCAACACCTACATAAAAACCCATTTTGCAATATTATCTATTACACTTTTAGGTATTATTGTAAGATTATACAATTTAACAAAAATCTCCTTATGGCATGACGAAGCCTTCTCTGCCCTACTAATTAAGTATTCATGGGGAGAAATGATGTATAGAATTGGGTTGGATGTCCACCCACCCCTTTACTATATAGTACTAAGAATTTGGCATTACATTTTTGGGTACTCTTTATTTTCTTTAAGATTAATGTCAGTAGCATTTGGAGTTGCTACAGTTAGTCTGGTATATATTTTTATCAAAAAATATTTTGATGTAAAAACTGCTTTAATAGCTGGTTTACTAGTGGCAATAAATCCGTTCAGCGTACAGTATGTCACCGAAGCTAGAATGTACACAATGGGTGCACTCCTTGCAGTATTAGGAGCAATATTTTTAGCTAAAGCACTAAATTTAACTAAAGATTATTATGAAAATTCTAATACAAATAAGAAGTCTTTAATTTTAAATTACGTCGGCTTTATTCTAGCATCAGCCGCCATGATTTATACCCATTACTATTTACTCTTTACAGTAGGAATGTTAGGAGCTTATGGGTTATGGTTTAATATCAAATTTTTTAAATGGGATATTAAAAAATACTGGTTAATCATTTTAAGCGGAATTAGCATATTAATTTTATTTATTCCTTGGTTAAAAGTATTCCTCTTTCAATACAAGCAAGTTGGTAGTGGTTATTGGATACCGCCCATCAATGTGTGGAGCGTCCCACAAACATTATATGATTTGCTTATTCATATAGGTCAACCAGGCAATATTATAATGATATTAGTCTTGGCTTTCGTCATTTTGGTATGCGTGCAAGTTATAAAAACATATAATCAACCAGAAAAATATTTAATCCTATTTACTTTCTTAGCTCCGTTTATTGGGTCACTACTTTTTGCACTATTAGCTAAGCTTTCTGGAAGCAATTCTTCTGTTTATTTAGTAAGATATTTTTTGTTTGCAAGTCCATTCTTGCTTATGTTAGTAAGCTTATGGATAACAAAAATTAAAATTTATGGCTTAAAGACAATTGCATTAATTGTACTCATCATTATAAATTTATTTAGCATTGCATATTACTGGCAAGAATTAAAAGTAGATAAAAAACCAGGCATGGCAGCTTTATCAAAAATGTTAGCGAATAATGTACAGTCTAATCAAAAAATATTTGTAGCAAGTAGCTTTGAATTCTTTAATTATAAATATTACAACAAAACATCAGTAAAACCACTGTTATACACCAATAAAAACAAAGTAGAAAATCTTCCTCATTTTGCTGGAACAGCCATTCTCACCAATGACGATTTGGTTTTAGACTTTAATGAAGCTGGAAAGACCGGCGATGTAATATGGGTAATATGGACAAATGGTTTTGGTGGAAGCAAGCCAGCGGTGCCAAAAAACTGGAAGCAAATCGACGAACAAGGTTTTGCCGAAGTAAGACCATATGTTGGAACTTGGGTAGTAGCAACACAATATAAAGTAGAATAACTCACTGCAAAATTCATATTTTAATTTTATGAATAAGAAAGAACGCTTATATTTTATATAAAATATAAGCGTTTTTGTTTTTTGTCACAAATACGGGAAATTGTATTTGATAAATGACTTTAACATTGCGTTAAAGTTAGTGGGTGTGGATTAGCAGCCCACACTTCACCCTCGTCTTGTCAATATTCTATTGACAAAAATTAGAAAAAAAATAACGAGGCAACTAAATTCCCTCGTTTTAATTTTATTTAAAAACTTTCATTTGAATCGGTGTCACAAAAAACCACGTCAATTCACTACCTTTAATTATTGCAAACGGTATTCTTAAGACATAAATAAGCTTTATCCTGCACCCTTAAATCTATATACGATAATGAATGCAACCTCTCGCTACTAGTCTGATTGAGTAATTTACTTAACTGATCTATGGTTTTAGATAAATCCAACTGTGGATCAATCTTAACTATAAACCCATTATTAGAATTTTTGTCAGGGGTCAAAATAAAATCTATACTTGAAGCTTTGTAAGGAGTTACAATCTCCCATTGCTGTATATTGTCTGTAGTAACAACTCCATTTGCAGATTGATCATTGGACTGCGTTTCCTGATTATTATTTATGATTTTCTTATTAAGGGATTCAATTTTATAATAAAGTAGGTTTAAGTTAATTTTTTCTAATACAAGTTTATTTAGAGCTACGATTTTTTGAGTATACTCTGGTGTGATAATTTGTATATTTTCTCCATCTGGCAACAAGCCGTCAGTATATAATTTTATTATCTGGGTATTTGCTACAGTTAAAAATTGGTCAGGTTTAATCCCTGCTGTAGATCTTAAGCTGCCGTCATTATAAATATCAAAAACCGATTGAGGAGTATAAAGTAAAAACTGGGTGTATTTAGCCTCAACATCAATATGCAAAGATTGATGGGAAAAATCTTTTTTAATATTTACAACTTGGTTAATATCTTTATTTTGAGCTAAATAATTTTTTAAATTTTTTGTACTTAAAAATAATAAATTTTTTGGGGCTTTCAAAAATAATTGGGCATTCAAATATTTTTGGCTGTCAGAAATTATTTGATTCTGACCATTTTGATCAATACCGCTAACTATGATATTTTTTAAAGTTAAAAAGTTTGGCATATAAACCAAATATAACATCACTCCTAAAAAGACAGCTACTAACAGCTGCTTCCACCAGGAATTTAGTCCAACAAACTTTAAAATATAACCAAAACGATTTTCTGGAACAGGTTTTGTATTTCGCTTATAACTACTAGCCACCTTTAACTGCTTTGTAAAAGTTTGGTGTTGAAATCTAGTTTTTGAATCCAGTTTTTTTTGTTTTGCTTTAAAAATCATTTATCTAATCATTAAGCCATTTACCATATTGACGAGGCAATAACTGTGCTGCTGCGGATGGCTCCGCAAGTAATTCTTTACTAATTATTTCCATCCTGACTCCTTGAGAACCTTTAATCAAAACTGCCATCTGAGGCTCTAGTAATGATTTTATAAAACTTATGGAGTCGGTGGAGTGCTCAAACCATTTGGTCTGTCGTTCGTCATATCCTGAGCTAATAGCAGATTCTAAAATCATTTTTGCTCTCGGACCAATACCAATTAACCAATCTAAGTTAATAACCGAACTTGCCGCTTGCCCTACTTCTTTGTGACTATTAACTTCTAAATCACCTAATTCTAACATATCACCTAGAACGGCAACTTTGTGAGTTTGAGGCATGCGAGATAAAACCTGTAACGCTTCGAGAGTGGATTCTGGAGATGCATTATAACTATCCTCAATAATAGTAGACTGTTTAATACCTTGTATAAAATTTAATCTACCTGGCACTGGTCTATAACTTAGCAAACCATTACAGATATCTTCGACAGTCATATTTAAGCTTAGACCAACCGCAACCGCTGCAGCAGCTGCCGATAAATGAGGTGTTCCCACCGCAAACAATTTAGACTCGAAGCTACTATATGCAGTATCAACTTTAAAGTATGTAGTTGCGGGTAAAGTAAATTTTTCTTCCAAAATATTAATTTTAACAACGGACTGTTGGGATTTTCCGTATGTAATTATTTTAGTCTTTACTTTTGTTTGTTGGGCTAAAGCAAAATCATTATCAGCATTAATAATCACAGTCTGTACAGAAGGAAAAACAATAAGCTTACTTTTTTCTGCAGCTACCGCTTCCATACTTTGAAAATATTGATAATGAGAGCTCCCAATAGCAGTAAGAACTGCTATGTCAGGGGGTGCAATAGAAAGTAAATAATCCATATCACCGACCCTATCTACACCCATTTCTAATACCAATACCTCTGGATAGTGTCCGATCCACAAAACCAAATAGCCTTTAATAAATACCCAAAGCCAAAGCAGTGGATTACGACCTGGCGTATCCACTCCTAAAATAGCAAAAGGAAGTCCAAATTCATTATTGAAATTCTTTTTTGGACTACGAACTTTGAAATCTTGTTTCAATACTGCTGCGATAGCGTCGCGAGTAGAAGTTTTGCCAACGCTACCAGTAATGCCCACAATTTTTGGGCGATGCTTCTGCAAAATCTGTTTTGCTAACCCTGCGAGTTGTTGCTGAACATTTTTTTTAATCATTGATATTTTTACTTCAACTCTTTAACCTTTAAAGTCTATAAAGCACTACTTCTTTTTGATTACGTCTGTTCCTACATATTTTTGTAAAACCTCAGGAACCTTTACACTACCATCTGCTTGCTGATAGTTTTCCAAAATCGGTATTAAAATGCGTGGACTAGCAACAGCTGTATTATTTAAAGTGTAAGCATGCTTAATTTTTCCTTCGCTATCACGATAACGAATATTCAAACGCCTTGCTTGCCAATCTGTTAAATTAGAATCACTGTGAGTCTCACCATAGCCATTTCTAGCTGGCATCCAAGTTTCAATATCATACATCTTGTATTTACCTGCGCCCATATCGCCTGTACAAATATTTAAAACACGATATGGGAGTTTAAGATCTTGCAAAATTTCTTCACTAATTTCACGCAATTTTTCGAGCCACATATCAGCTTCATTAATATCTGCTTTACAGATAATTACCTGCTCGACTTTTTGGAACTCATGGACACGATAAAGTCCTTTTGTATCTTTACCATAACTACCAGCTTCACTTCTATAGCAAGCAGAAATACCAGAAACTTGAATTGGCAAATTCTTTTCCTCCAAAATTTGATCTGCAAAATATCCAATTAAGCTTGGTTCGCTCGTCCCTGCTAAAAAGCGAGGCTCTTTACTATCATCTTCCAAACGAGCCGCGTTAGCAACTTGATAAACTTCGCCGCGTCCAGCAGGAAAATGACCGCTACCAATCAAAGCAAATTCCTTTACCAATGTAGGAGTTTGCATTAAAGTAAAACCTTTACTTCTTAACTTTTCCATCGCATACCAAAGCAAACCCTGTTGTAATAACACAGCCTCATTTTTCAAAAAATATCCACGGAAACCAGATACATTTGTTCCTTGGGTAAAATCTGCCAAATTTAAATCTTCAACTAAAGTAATATGATCTTTGGGTGTAAAATCAAATTTTGTTGCCATAGCAGCAACCTTGTCTGTATCTTTTGGATCAACATGACCAAGCTCTGGAGACCAGTAACTCCATGGTACATTTTCTGTATCATCTTTACCGATCGGAGTTTCTTTGGATGGAATATTTGGAACCAAATACAATAAGCGGGAATACTCTTCATCTATACTTTTTAGTTGCTCTTTAAATTCTGCTTGGCGAGCATCTAATTCTTTCATTTCTAAAAGCTTCACTTGCTTATCAGCATCAGATAAATTGGCTATTTCTTTAGAAAATGCATTCTTTGTCGACTGCAAGCTTTCTACTTCTGCTAAAGCAGTGCGACGTTTAGAATCTAAATCCAATAAAGCATCTAAATCCAAATCAATGCGCTTATCTACAATGGCTTTTTTGACAGCATCCACATTGTCACGAACAAATTTAATATCGAGCATATTTTTAAATTAAAATTTTAAAACTAGTTATTATCTTTCATTGGAGGGAAAATCACTGTTTCGCGTACTGATCTGTCAGACAAAACAGCAAATAATCTTTCGGATAAACCAAAACCAGCGGCTGGAGGCATTCCATACTCCATAGCTTCTACATAGTCTTCATCAAGCATTTGCGCTTCATTATCACCTGCTTCTCGTAACTTTGCTTGATCTTCAAAACGACTGCGTTGATCTATTGGATCATTAAGCTCTCCGAAGCCTTTTCCCAATTCTGTCCCATAAGCAACAATTTGCAATCTTTGTACAATCTTTGGATTTTTAGGGTCTCGTTTTGCAAGAGGTTCTAACTCGATAGGCTGATTAATTAAAAATACTGGTCGGTCTGCTTTTATATGAGTTCTAACTTTTTTGAAAATCACATCTATTAATCTTCCACGTTGTGCAAAATCTTCAAATTTAATATGTTGAGATTTAGCATATTCTTTTAGATCATCATCACTACAAACCTCTAGGTCCAGTCCTGTATGTTCCTTAAATAAAGACACATAATCCACTTTATCCCAATCACCACTCCAATCACAGGTAATACCACCTGATGTAATTTGCAAACTTCCAAAAGTTTCTTGCAAAATATATTGATACATTTTTTGCAACATTTTTTGCAAAGCTTCGAAGTCTCCGTATGCCCAATAAAATTCCATTTGAGTGTAATCTTGCAAGTGAGTGGTAGAGATACCTTCGTTGCGGAAGATTCGTCCAATTTCAAAAACTTTTTCATAACCTGCTACCAGCATTTTTTTGAGTGGCAACTCTAATGATATGCGTAAATAAAAATCTTTATCTAATGCATTATGATGAGTAACAAAAGGTTCTGCTTCGGCACCACCGGGAGTATTTTCGAGTATTGGCATTTGCATTTCCAAAAAGCCTCTGTCCTCCAAAAACTTTCTCATACTACTCCAAAACTTTGCTTTTTTTACAAATAATTCTTTAGTTTCGCTATCAAGCAAAATATCCAAATAACGCTTACGTAATTTTATCTCAGTATCCTCTAAACCATAGTGCTCACTTGGGAGAGGTCTTAAAGACTTAGCAAGCATGTTATAACTTGTTGCTTGTAAAGTTTTTTCACCTGTCTTTGTAATAAATAAATCACCTGTTGCTTCTACAAAATCGCCTAAATCAAAGTTATCAATAAAAAAGGCAAAAGCATTACTGCCTACATTATCTTCTTTGATCAAAACTTGAATACGAGAAGTACCATCATCAATATGCAAAAATACTAACTTGCCCATAGCGCGTTGACTACGAATACGTCCAACGATAGTTACTTTATCATCGCCAATGCTTTCAAAATTTTCCAACACCTGCTTGTTAGTATGCGTTCTGGAAGTAGTGGACGGAAAAGCCTCTTTACCAGATGCTAAAATATTCTGCAGTTTATTTTTGCGGTGACCTATAATATCTTCTAATCTTTCGTTCATTTTTATTACAATAATTGTATTTATTATAGCAATTTTCTAAAGTTTGTCATAGTTTGACAAATTAGTATAAAAGCGGTATTATAAAACAAATTACAAATTTTAGGAGGAGATATTATGGATTATTTCGGATTGTATTGGGTAGCTATTTTGATCAAAGGATTAATTGAAGGATACATGGAAACCAAAACCGAACTTGCTTTAAATAAAAGGCTTGAAAATTTTTTTCCTTATTTAAGATTAGGTCCAAAATATTTTTTGTTTTGGTGGGCTATTTTTATGCAATTACCGTTTACTACACTAGTTCTGTTGTTGGCTTTGACTGCCAGTGAAAACGCATCAATAGTAGAATTTATCAGCAATGCTTTGTATTATATATTATTTGGTGCGATCATATATTCGTCTAGCAAAATAATAACTAAAACATTCTGGTATTACCGACATCAGTATAAATGTGGTAATCCAAGCCAGTGCTTTTATTGCAAGCCGGATGAAGAAGAGCAAGACGAGACTCTTTTTCAACTAGGACTTGGCGACAATTTCCAAAGCAGTTATTTTCGCACAGATTGTGCTAATAAAGAAAAAGTTAAAAGGTAATTTAAAAAAAGCGGACAAATTTTGTCCGCTTGTTTTTTATTGACACTAATCCCAAAAAGCTATATGATAGCATGATACTAAAAGGAGGTTTTATGAAAGAATCATATGAAAAAGAACAAGAAAAAAGAAATATTATAATCGCAAATTTCTTTACTGACATTTTAAATAAAATAAAGGATTCTTATCCAAATGCAGAAATATCTCCGGTAAACTATTGGGGTGTAGATTACGCTGGACAATTTGAACGAAGACAAGAGTTATGCATTATTGATAATAGCAAATTAAATTTTATCAAAAAACTGCTTGTTAAACTTAAGATAATCAAACCATATATTTTAATGTCAACAAAATCGGTTTATAACAATGTCACTGATATATATTTATATGACCAAAGCATCAAAAGCATAGTCCAAATTTATGCAATCAAGTATAAACTTGAAAAACTGCTTATAGATGATTCTAAAATAAAAACGTAGCACTTAACTACGTTTTTATTTTAGTTAATAGAAATTATTTCGTATTCCTTATCGCCTGCTGGAGTTGTTACAGTTACTTTATCCCCTGCTTTTTTTCCTAACAACGCTCGTCCAACCAAAGATTCGTTAGAAATTTTTCCTTCTAAAGGATTGGCTTCATTACTACCGACAATCGAGTATGTTTTTTCTTCGCCCCCAACTTTTACAGTTATAGTAGAACCAATAGTCACATTAGATCTTTGAGTAGAAGCTGTAATAATTTCTGCATTCTTGATCATGTCTTCAATTTCCATGATACGACCTTCAATAAAGCTTTGTTCTTCACGTGCCTGAGCATAGTCAGCGTTTTCAGATAAATCACCGTGAGCAGCAGCCTCTCTGATACGTTCGATTACTTCCTTACGCTTATCATTGATTAGATGCTTTAATTCTTCGTTTAGTTTAATTAACCCTTCTTGGGTCAATAAATATTTTTTAGACATTGAAATTTGATAATTTTTATATAAAGACTGGTCTTATGATACAGAAGTTTTAATAGCATGTCAACTCTAAGGACTACAAAGCCATTTCTTCTGCCACAGTGGCTACATTTTCTATCAACTTAGCAACAGTAACTGGTCCAACACCTCCTGGAACTGGGGTAATAAACTGCGCTTTAGGTGCAACCGATTGGAAATCCACATCCCCCGCAATACCACCATCTACTTCTGATGTACCTGCATCAATAATAATTACACCATCCTTAACCATATCACCGCTCAATAATTTATCTTTACCAGCACCACTAATAATAATATCAGCGTTTTTGGTTAAAGCTTTTATATCAGCTGTATCCTTTGTGGCAATATTTACATTAAAACCATTAGACTTGAGCAAATAAGTTATAGGCATACCAACTAATTGCCCCTGCCCGATTACCAAAATATTTTTAGTAGTCAAATCAATTTTTAAATCTTGTAAAATATGCCAAATGGCTGCTGCTGTCGGAGGTATTAAATTATGACTTCCAGCATAAAATTGTTCTGAAGATTTTTCAGATAATAAATCTACATCTACTTTTAGATCAATAGCATTTAAAATTTCTTTGGTGTTCAAATGTTCTGGCAATGGTAGCTGCACTATTAACCCACACAAGTTTTTATCTTCTTGAACTTTATGAATTGTACCGACTACATCGGATAAATTTGATGTGCGAGGTAAATTAACTAATACAAAATCTAACCCGCATTTTTCTGCAACTCGTTGCTTGATTTTTACATAAGACATTGAGACTTTATCATCGCCAACTATAATATCGCACAATACTGGCTTAAAAGATAAATGTTGTATGCGCTCTTGTATGGATTGTAAAATTTGCTGAGAAATTTCTCTACCGTCTATAATCATAATAATTATTTTTTATATTTTTCTGCCCACCATGCAATTGCCTCTTTTACAATTGGCACCGCTGCCGCATGACCTTCTCCCCCGGCTTCTACTAATACAGTTACAACGATTTCTGGATCCTCATAAGGAGCATAGGCAGTATACCATGCATGAGTCCTAGAAGGGTCAGAACCATCAAATTGAGAAGTTCCAGTTTTTCCTGCGGCAGTTACAGACAAACTATCCAATGCCCTACCGCTACCTTTACTAGATATAACATTCTCTCTCATACCCTCTTGAACAACTTTTAAATTCTCTTGAGATACATTAACCTTTAATAATACCTCTGATTTTGGCTGGTAAACCACCTTACCCTGCTGATCAACAACTCGTTTTAAAATTGTTGGTTTATTAATAGTCCCATTATTGGCAATAATTGAGGTCCATAATGCAACCTGCAATGGTGTTACCAACATGTCACCTTGCCCGATAGAGATATGATAAGTATCTCCCAAATACCATTTTCCTAAAATTTTATCATTATCATGATAAGCCAACTTCCAATCTGGATCTGCCACAGTTCCAGATTTTTCACCTTGGATATCAATACCGGTCGTCGCTCCCATGCCAAAATCTCGATAATAATCTGCCAACTTCTCTGCTCCAATACCCTTTATCGGAGATGAAGGATGTCCACCGGCAACAGTATAAAAATATATATCACTACTTTGTGCTATCGCCGAAGTTACGGTCATTGGACCAAGACCGTCTTTTTTCCAACCATAAAAATTGTATGATATTGTGGGATTAAACTGATTTGGAATTTTTAACACACCTCCATCATATATGGTTGTCTGTGCATCAACAATTTTATCTTGCAACACAGCAGCGGCTGCTACAGGTTTAATAGTAGACCCAGGGGGGTACACTCCTGATATAGATCTATTAAATAAAGGTAAATTTTTATCATCTAATAAATTTTTATAATCTGATGAAGAAATTCCAGTAGCAAACAAATTATTATTAAATCCAGGCACAGACACCAATGCCAAAACTTCTCCAGTCTTAGGATTTAATGCAATCGCCGCACCTTTTGGACTAGAGCGTTTTGCAAAAGAATTATACAAAACCTCTTGTAAACCTTTATCTATATTTAACTCTACTATATTACCCGGTTTAGGATCGACTTGCCCAAGAACTTTAATAGGCTTGCCAGAAGCATCAACCTCGACTTGAGTATTTCCATTAACTCCGCGTAAATATTTTTCATAGCTTAGCTCAATTCCTGTTTTACCAACCAAATCATTAATATCATAACCTTGATCAATTTTATTATTATATTCTGTATCAGAAATTGTTGATGTATAACCTAAGACATGAGAAAATATTTCTGTATCAACATAATCTCTAACAGGAACGCTTATTACTTGAAACCCGGGCAATTCTTTTGAAGACACCTCAAACATAATTGTCTCTTGCTGAGTTAAACCCTTTTTGACAACCATAGGCTGTAGCAATGCATTGTTGTTTTGCTGTAACTTATCCTTTACTTCATTACTGTCAAAACCAAACATTAGAGCAGCCTTATTAATAATCTGATCTTTGGTATCTTTGGGCAAATCGGAAGGCACCACAGCTAGGTTAAAACTAGGTTGATTTTTGGCAATAATCTCACCATTTCTGTCCATAATAAAACCTCGAGGAGCTGGTATAGCCTGAAGTCTTAACCTATTTCCCTCGGCCATTCCTCTAAACTTACCACCTTGCACAATCTGCAAGTTAATCAACTGTCCCAAAATAATGACAAATAACAAGCTCACCAATCCAAAAAGCCACTTAAAACTAGTGGATCTATGGTGATCTTCTGCAAAACCTTCCACGCTGCTATTACCATCAACCGCGCCTTCTTCCCATTCCAAACCATGAGTTTTTTGAGATATTTTTTTTTCTCCTAAATCCAAAAAGGGATTAGGAACAAGACTGTTACTCATAAGTCTATATAATTAAAAATAATATGTTGATTTGCGATTTTGGATTCTGGCAAGAAAATAATCGCTAATAAAATATACAGGGACAGCAATGATCAAATTCATTACAACAATCTTCCATGAGATATGCCAAATTGTTCCAAAATCAACAACAACTTTATAAATCTGGAAGTATGATAAAACCTGAGTATATATCCAAAGCCATAGCTGACCAAAGAATATAGAAAATACGACAAACACAAAGTAATAACGCCAATCCCTATTCTTTAATAAAAATCTATGGACAAATAAATATACTAATGTGGCTGAAAAAACTAAACCCAAAGACACCGCACCAATTGGCAAACCACTTAATACTTCTATCCACATGCCACCTGCTGCAGCGAGAATTAAATATTCAAAGTCATCGCTAGATTGCGCAAAAAATACTACAAATAATAACAGTAGATTGGGAACAAATCCATTAAAATCTATTAAACGCAAAATAGTTTGAGTAAAAATAACAGACACAACTATTAAAATTGTTAAAATCCAAGCTCTCATTGTTTTATTACAAATACCATATCAATTTGATAAGGTTTTACTTGCGAAACAATAGTCAATTTTTTGAACAAGTCATTGCTACCAGAAAGACCAGAGCCAATTTCACCGATTAATAAATTTTTTGGAACTTTTGGATTTATTCCGGCAGTAACGACCAAATCACCGTTAGCAACATCCGCACTCTGGGAGACTAAATCAAAAATCATACCAGAACCAAACGAACCTTTTACCACACCTTCAGTATTATTTTTTGAAAGTTTTGCATCAACGGATGATTGAGCATTGGTTAATAATAATGCTGTGCTGGTAGAATTTCCTACATGTACTATTTGCGCAATTAAATAGCCACCAGCCATCACAGCTTGCCCAGCCTCCAAACCTTGCTCAAAGCCACAATTTAAGGTTATAGTGTCACTAAAATTTTGCGTATCAAAAGCAAGGACCCCACAAGATACTAACTGATAGGGACTTTTGCTTTTATAATTTAACTCTTGTTGTAATAAATCTTTATCTTTTTGCAATTGATCAAAGTCAACAATTTTTTGTTTCGCAGCACTTAGCTCATCTTGCAACTGTCGATTTTCTCTAACTATTGAAGGCAAGCTAGTTAAAGTATCTGCAGTAGTGATAATTGGTCGTACTAACCAGTTAATACTTTTCACTACAGGGCTTGGAGCTTGTAGCAAAACATATTCAATAGAACCCAACCAACCTTTAGTTTGAAGTATCATTAAACCAACTATTACCACTAATAGTGCGATAAACGTATAAGTAATTTTGGAATAAATAAACTTCATGGCACAAATTATTTTTTAAAATAAACTAACGGATAAACTTTGTAAAATCGGTATCTGCCAATACTTCTTTTAAGTTTTCTAAATCTTCAACTACAATACCTGCACCACGAGCTACACAAGTTAAAGGATCATCAGCAATTGTAATTGGCATTTTTGTTTCTTCTGCTAACAAACTATCCAAACCACGCAACAATGCACCACCGCCAGCAAGCATTATTCCCCGGCTCATAATATCGCCAATAATTTCTGGGGGTATTTCTTCTATGACAGCTTTAACATTATTTAAAATATTTTTAACAGCTGGAGATAATGCATCGCGAATATGTGCATCTGAAACAGTAATCTCTTTCGGTAACCCAGAAACTAAATCTCGTCCGCGCATTTTTCCTGTTAACTGTTCTGGTAAAACAGTTGCAGAACCAATTTTAATTTTTAATTCTTCTGCTGTACGTAGACCAATAAGCAATCCAAAATTATCTCTAACATATTGAACTATTTGTTCGTTCATGGCATCCCCTGCAATACGCAAACTTCTAGCAATAACAACCCCGCCCAAACTAATTACTGCGATCTCTGTTGTACCCCCACCAATGTCAACGATCATAGAACCATGAGCTTCTTGAACCGGTAAACGCGCACCAATACTTGCTGCCATCGGTTCTTCAATCAAAAATGCCTGACGCGCACCTGCGTTAACCGCAGCATCTTGAACCGCACGCTTCTCCACCTCGGTCACACCACTTGGTATACCTACCACAACTCGGGGACGACGCAAAAAGCTATAAGTTTGATTATGGACCTTATCAATAAAGTAACGAAGCATAGCTTCTGTTATTTCAAAATCTGAAATAACCCCGTCTACAAGCGGACGAGTAGCAACGATATGCCCAGGAGTACGCCCGACCATTCTTTGAGCTTCACTACCGATTGCCAAGATTTGTTTTGTTCTTTGATTAATAGCAACTACAGAAGGTTCATTGATAACAATACCCTTGCCTTTAACATAGACGAGGGTATTTGCAGTTCCAAGGTCAATTCCAAGGTCCTGAGAAAATCTTTTAAAAATCGGTTCTAACATTATAATTTAAATCTTTCTAATAACTTTGTCCAAAAATCCATTTACGACTTGCTTTATCTCCACAGAAAATACATTCTCCGTTTAATTTTTCATCTAATCTACTTAACTCCAAACAACGACTTACTGATTTAGTTTCTTCCTTAACCTTGGCTTCGCACTCTGGCTTTTCACACCATAACACTCTCATTAAAGTTCTTTCACCAGAGAGAATGTTTTTATAGTCATCATAATTTGTGACATCCTGCACTAATTTATTTTTAGTTTCTACGGATTTGTCGAACAAGTTTTGCTGAATATTGCTAAGCGTATTTTCAATAAATGTCTCTATGCCATCGAAACCAGTAAAATCCTTTTCGAAGTTATCACGACGAACGTATTTAATTTGATTAGCCTCCAGTTCTTTTGATCCAAGCTCTAATCTAAGTGGAACACCACGTAACTCCCAATGATTAATTCTACTACCAAAACTTGAAGACATATTAACATCTAATCTTGCAGAGATACCAAGATTTCTTAAGTTAACAATTATCTCATTAGCCTTTTCTAATAATAAATCCATTTTAGTCTGATCCTTTTCAGGAAAAACTAACAAAACAACTTGTATAGGCGCAGCCTGCGGCGGAACAACTAATCCAGAATCATCGCCATGAGTTAAAATCAAACCCCCTATCGAACGAGTTGAAAGACCCCAGGATGTTTGATGAGGATTTTGTTTATTGTTTTCTGCATCTAAAAATTCGATTTCAAAAACTTTAGAAAAATTTTGACCTAAATTATGTGATGTTGCTGCTTGCAAAGCTTTACCATCTGGCATAACTAACTCAATAGTATAAGTCTCATCAGCTCCAGCGAAACGCTCGCTTGCACTTTTAATACCAACAATAGGATCTATTGCAAAAATGTTCTTATAGAAATCTGCATACCAGCCAAGCGCCTGTTCAGCCATTCTCTTAGCTTCTTCAGCGGTTGCGTGAGCAGTATGACCTTCTTGCCACAAAAATTCGGAGGTGCGCAAAAAAGGATTAGTTCTTTTTTCCCATCGAACTACATTACACCATTGGTTGATCTTCAAAGGCAAATCTCTATAACTATGTATCCAATCTGCAAATGTCTTATACATTATAGTTTCTGAAGTTGGTCTTACCACCAAAGGTTCTGATAATTCTTCACCGCCGGCATGAGTAACAACCGCAAGCTCGGGGGAAAATCCTTCTAAATGTTCTTTCTCTTTTTGAAGTAAGCTCATTGGGATAAATAAAGGAAAATAAACATTTTCTACCGGACTAGAATAATCACTTTTAAATTGCTTATCTAAGTAAGCTTGAGCTTTTTCCCAAATAGCATAGCCATTTGGCTTTATAATCATACTTCCTTTTACATCAGAATAATCAGCCAAATCTCCTAAAACGACCAAATCGTGATACCAATCTGATATGTTTTCTGATTTTGGAGTTAGACCTTTTTTTGAAAACGACTTAGACATAATTAATTAAACAAATTCTTTACAAAATGGAGTTGAGATACATCTCTAATAGAAATAACCAACATTAAAGCTAATAATACCATAAATCCAATTGCATTAACATATTGCTCTAAATTTTGATTATTTGGCTTGCCACGAAGCTTTTCTATAATCAAAAACATCAAGCGACCACCATCGAGAGCCGGAATTGGTAAAATATTTAAAACAGCTAAATTTAGGGATAAAAATGCTGTAAATTGAAGTAAAGGCAATAAGCCTAATTGAGCAACCTGTCCGGTGAGCTGAGCAATCTTTACAGGACCGCCAACACTCTTTAATCCAGTAGTGGTGGTAAAGAGATTATACAAACCTCCAAATATAGCTCCAATCTGAGTAAATACTGTATTTACCGATTGAATAACTGCAGCAAAAGTAGAAAATTTAATGGTTCCATATTCTGCTAATCCTATACCTACTGCAGGTTGACCTTCCTTAGCAACTGACTGAACCTTAAGATCCAAATCTTCCGCACCGCGCTTTACTTTGAAAGAATATTCTTTGCCAGCATTTGATTTAAGATAGCTTTGCAATTCGATTGTTGTAGCAAAAGATTGATCATCTACTTTTTCAAAAATATCATTTGCTTTTAATCCAGCTTTATCTGCTGGACTGTCTGGAGAAACTTCTGCAATTATAGTTGACTGCCTAGTAAATCTAGCATTGCTTGGAACATCGCTTACATCACTAATAGCGGTCGGTAATCCAACCATAAAACCTATAGCAAAAATTAGCCACGCGGTAATAACATTCATCACTACACCAGCAACTAATGTAGCAAATCTTGGCCAAAATGGCTTGTTTACAAAACTTCTTTGATCATGTTCATCCGCATTGTCTTCACCCAAAATTTTAACAAAGCCACCTAAAGGGATAGCATTAACAGAATATATTGTATTTTCGGTAATTGGAGCTTTTTTACCCCAAACAATTTGCCATCTACCGTCTTGCTTTACTATTCCAAATACACGCGGCGGGAATCCAAAACCAAATTCCTCAACCTTCATTCCACTTTTTTTAGCCACAACAAAATGCCCCAACTCGTGGACAAAAACTAAAACGCTTAAGATTACTAAAAATATTACTACGGTTAAAATCATTGTTTGTTTTTAAATTAATTTGGCTTTGATACTATTTGAGATAAATTCAAGGTAGGATGAATGCAAATAGGTTAGAGTTTGCACACCTTACTGTAAGTTCAAGGAGTGGACTTACTGTGGCTTTTTATTTTTTGAAGTAAATTCAAGGCAAAATGTGAGGATAATTTGAGCCGTAATAATTGTTACAGCGAAAATTATCGGAGCATTTTAACGATGAAGTTACTCAAAAATCAAAAGCTTTACTAAACAGTCATAAGCTCTTGCTCTTTATCCTCAGCAAGCTGTTTAATTTCTGCATTATATTTATCTATTACATCTTGAAGCTTTTTTTGACCAGAGATAACATCGTCTTTAGTTGCGAGTTCTTCTGTTTCTTCACGCTTCATTGCCTTTATTACTTCTTCGCGAGTTTGACGAACGCTAACACGAGTTTGCTCTGCTATTTGACCAACCAATTTTACCATTTCACGACGACGTTCTTCTGTTAATGGGGGCAAAGTAATACGAATCACACTTCCATCATTGCTTGGGGTAAAGCCTAAGTTAGCAGCCATAATTGCTTTATCAATTTCAGCTAGCTGAGTTTTATCCCACGGGCTAATCACTAAAGTTTTTGCATCACTAACATTCACACTAGCAATATGCTCTATGGGCTGCTTTGCACCATAAACATCCACCATCACTGTTGCTAGCAAAGCCGGGTTTGCACGCCCAGTCCTAACTGTAGACAGCTCGTGGACATAATGTTCCATATGCTTTTCAAAATCTGGTTTAAATTTTTTGATAATCTCGTCCATAAAAATAATTTACTCTATAATTACTATTAATTACTTAGATACTCCAGCAAAAGCTATTTGCGGAAGACTATGATCTACTTCAATAACCGTAATCAATCCATTGGTTCCGGTATCGTTAGCGGTCCAAGTTGCTCCCCCGTCAACAGATTTATAAATAATACTGCCAACACTTGAATAAACCACAAAATCATTACCACTAGCCATAGCTACAGCATATGGTGAAGTGTCGTCTTGTCTATAAGGCATACTAACATAATTCCAAGTACTACCGCCATCTTGAGTTTTATATAGACCGTTATTGGTGGTTAAATATAGTAAATTTGGGTTATTTGTACCTATTGCAATTTGTCTATAATCCGAGGTATTTTCTCCAAAAATAGAAACTCCTAAAATATTACCGCTATTTGTAATGGTTCCAGTAATTTGCTGAAAACTTTGCCCGCCATCCAAACTCTTCATCACCCCTGTACTTTTTACTACTGCGTAAACCACGCCATTATTCCAAACTATCCTATATATGCGATCATTATAATTTGCGACCAGCTTCCATGTTTGACCACCATCACCACTATGGATAATAGAGCCCCTACCCAATCCTGCCAAAATTTCTTGCGGATTTAATGGATTGATCGCTACAGTACGAACAGGATTGTCTTTAGAAGCATCGCTATAAATTTCTGTCCAAGATTTACCCTGATCCTTGGTAACCAAAATTCTTCCTCTACTATTTAAAAACGTAGCTGCATAAATAATTTTATTATCATTTGGATTAAAGGCAAAATCATAAACCTGAGCCACGCCCAGAACTTCTTCCCAACTTTCCCCCGCATCAGCCGATTTATACAAACCACCATCAAATGAGCTGGCGTATAAATTTTCGAACTGGTTATCATACCTCACTTGCGAAATGCTTAACTTTAATAAAGTTTGATCACTATTTTTAATTTTATTGGCTTGCTGCCAGTTACTACCACCATTAGCGGTTTTTATAATCCCTACATTGGCATTACTAAAGTCACAACTTGCAGCTAATAAAAATATAGCCATGCCTAAGACAAGCTTTTTCATATTTTGATATTTATTAAAAGATTTTGAAGAGTTAATTTTGTATTAAAATTTCCTTGCAATTGAGACAACGCAACATTAGCTAGTTGCATATTTAATACGTCCTTTTCTGTATTTAAATTTTTTGCCAATTTTTGTGCGTATTTATAAATAATAGAAATAACATCTTCGGTAGAACTTTCAGCAAGACGACTAACCAACAACAACCTGTGTGCTAAAGATTTCGAACCAACAGCATCAACAAAAGCTGTATTTAGCTCTTCCAACTCTTCTGTACCATCAATTAAATTGGATTCCAAACCACGATAGCTAAAAATAGTGCATCTAGACCTGATAGTTGGTAAGATCTTCCAGTTATCAGACAATAATAAAAACAGTGCTTTACCTGTAGGCTCTTCCAGAGTCTTTAATAATAAATTACTTCCCGCAATACTTAGTTGTTGAAAGTTTTTTAAAATTACAATTTTATGGGCGCCATTAAAACTACTTAACGTAGACCATGTAATTACCTCTCTTAACTCATCCAAACTTCCTTGAACAGCGGTATCAAAAATCAAAACTTCAGCCTGTACACCATAAACAGTTGTATACTTTTCCAAAAACCTGTTATACAAATCAGAATAATCCAAATAAGGTCTGCCAATAACCAAATATGCATGACCAAGCTGCTTGTTTGTTAAATGCAAATCAAGCAAAGTTTGACTTTTATTAGTGGCAATTTTCGTTTCCATTATATCTAAATTATATCATGGAAAAGCCTTAAATATTAGGCAAAACTTAAGTAGACCAAGAAACTAATAATCAATAAAATAAATAAAGAAATTAAGCCGTAAATAATTTTAGTTTTCATAATATTTTATTACTGCTAACATTATATTAACATGAATAAGATGAGCCAAAACAATCTAATCATCTGTGTTGTCGGACCCACAGCTTCTGGTAAAAGCGAACTAGCTGTTAAGCTTGCTCAAAAATACAATGGTGAAATTATTTCTGCAGACAGCAGACAAATTTATAAAGGATTAAATATTGGTAGCGGTAAAGTAGAAGGCACTTGGACAAAACTTGCATCAAAAAAAGTATTTTTATACAAAGACATTCCCCATTACTTAATCGATGAAGTTGATCCAGCCAAACATCAATTTAGTGTGTCAGATTTTCAAAACACAACAAGGAAAGTTATTACAAAGTTACATAAAGCTGTCAAAATGCCAATTATCTGCGGAGGCACAGGTTATTTTATTGATAGCGTAATTTTTGAATCGCAAATCCCACAGATAAAGCCGGACGCCAAACTACGAAGCAGTTTAGAGCACCTCACTACTCAGCAACTATTTAACAAGTTAAAAAAACTTGATCCTGATCGTGCAAAAAATATTGATCCACAAAATCCAAGACGATTAATTAGGGCTTTAGAAATTGTTTTAACAACCGGTAAACCTGTACCAAAAAATTCAGTTAAACCTTATTACGAAAATGTATTATGGATTGCCATTAATCCAGACATGCAAACTTTAGAGAAAAAAATTCAAACGCGCTTAGATACCAGATTTAAAGAAGGAATGATTGAAGAGGTAAAAACTCTGCACGATAATGGATTATCTTGGCAAAAATTAGAAGATTTTGGTTTGGAATATAAATTTATTGCGCAGTTTTTGCAAAATAAAATTTCGGAAGCGCAAATGAAGCAATTACTTTTTACGGCTATTAGACAATACGCAAAACGCCAATTAACCTGGTGGAAACGAAATAAAGCTATAAATTGGTTCAAAACCCCTGCCTTGGCAAATAAGTTTATATCTGCTAAACTAAAAAGCTAATTTAGCAAACAAAATTTAGGAGGAATTTTTATGACCCAAGTAAAAAGAGCGAACAATAAGTCTGATAAAACAAATTTACACCACGCCTTGCAATGTTTATTTTCTGAAATTTCTGAAGACGAAACTTTATGGGCAAGACAAGAAATAGTTCAATTGATTATGTTAGGAAGCGAACCATCTGAGTTTTTAAATTCAATAGAAAAATGGAAACCAAATTCACATGTTTTGTCTAAAATATATGCTGCCTTATTTATTTCCCAAAGCATTGATGCCTTAATGAAAGTAATTTATCCGTTAAGAAATTTAAAAAGTTCGGTCACGGAAAAAATTTTATCTTTATTACTAACCATACAAGAAATTAACAAGACAACATTATTTTTTAACACAAAACAATACGAAGATTTATATTTTGTCATATTTAATGAATGTATGTTGTTATTGTCGGAAAGTGGTCATCATATAGAAACAATTCAAAATACTAATGGATCAGAACTTATTCTCAAAACTTTAGATAATTGTTTCAAAAGGGAATTTGTCAAAGATAGCAATGCTCTGTATAAAGCCATTAATTGCAATAGCGTGAAGGAATCTTTAGTTCACCTTGGCGAAAGCATACTTCGTCAGGAAAAGTTTAAAGGGTATAATGGACATCAAAAGTTCTCTTATATCGAGCATAATGACAAGAGGTTAACGCTGGCTGAAGCATTTTATAAAGGATTTATCATAAATTCTGTTTCAATTGCTAGTTTAGAAGATAAGCTTAAAATAATTATGACTTAGATACTGCCGGAAAATATTCCGGCTTTTTTATTTATAAATATTTGTTAATATCAATATCTAATTTTTTACGAATACGTCTCGCTTGAGTTTGCAAATCCACTTCCACCAATCCAAATTTAAGATCATAGCCACTTTTCCATTCGTAAGTATCCGTTAATGACCAATATAAATAACCAAATACATTTATACCTTCATGCCTTGCTTGTTTTATCGCGTTTAAATGTTCTTTTATAAACCTAACTCTCATTTGATCATGAGCATTAGCAATGCCATTTTCTGTAATCAAAATAGGCATATTAAATTTGGCAAATTGTTTACATAAATAATACAAACCTTTTGGATATGTTTTTTCTCCCATGTCAGACTTTTGAACAAATTTATTCTGCCTTTCAAATAACCTAGACCAACTAAACTTTAGGTTATGATAAAAATAATAATTTAATCCTATAAAATCTAATTGTTTTGCAATCAAGTGGATAAACAGCTCATTGCCAAAAAAGTTTGCCACCGAAATTAAAAAATTATCTAAGATATTATTTTGTCTAAATGGCTCGTGATAAGCCACATTTTTTGCAATTCCAACACTAGCACCACTATCCACACACTTTATTATCTTATAAGACCTTTTATGCATTTTTAACAAAACCAAATAAGCATTAAGAGATTGCCAAACCCTTTTAAAAATAGCTTTACTTTTACCAGTCCCATGATGAATAATTTCAAAAGCAAAAACTTCAGGTTCATTTATTATTAACCAGTATTTGTCATGTACTTTTAAATTTTTTATCACCGCCTGTACAAATGTTTCAAAAGCTTCTATAAATTCTTTGCTATAAAATTTTTCCTCAAGCCATGCTGGATAAGTCCAATGAAATAAAGTAATAATCGGCTCTATATTCTGAGCTCTCATAAATTGTAAAATCTTTGCATAATGATTTACAGCATCCATATTTACTTCCCCAGGCAATGGCATCACCCTACTCCATTCAATCTGAATACGCATAGCATTTAACCCAAGCTCTTTGGCTAATAAAATATCTTCTTCGTAACAATTATAAAAATCAACCGCGCTTCCAGCTTGAGGAAAATAGCCTTGATGCTCAAACTTAACAAACTGATTTGCATCATTACCACCCTCTACCTGCTGACTACTACTAGCTGTTCCAAATAAAAATTTGTCGAAATTAGACATAACATAACCATATCCAAGCCTTGCCAAACATGCAAGATTAAGCTAAAATTATAAATCTATTTTTTAAAAATAGATAATTTGTTTTAGGAGGATACTTTATGAAGGCAAAGACTGCATTAGAGCGTAGAAAAATAACTAGAAAGAAGAAATATAGTTTAATATGCTTAACGCCACAGGCAGAAAATTATTTGATGGATGAAAAAGTTTTTAGACAGATTACAACGCTAATCACAAGTAAAGAAAGCCGTCCTGTCACAGATTTTATTAACTTGTTAACCGGAAAAGCAATAACCAATATAGGAATTGCCAAAATAATTTCTGCAATATATTTGTCACAAGGAATTGAAACTGGCAAAGATTTAATTACATGGTTTAAGCATAATGGTGCAACTATTGATAGTGCATTTGTTATATCTGGGTTTTTGGCAATCCCTCAAACGATTGTGCAAAGCGGTGCTAAGTTAGATATATTAATCTGGGATCAAATTTATGATCAAATTTTAGATGCTGTATTAGATCATTTAATGTATTATGGCAACAAACAACCAGTTCGTAGTTCTCAATTAATTTCTGATTGGTTTAAAACATTCTGTGATTCAGACAGTTACCCTATTGAAGCCAATACAGCCAGACTTAGCGTATTGCAATCACTAAGATTTAGAAATCATCTTTCAACACTTGCTAATAATGTTCCAAAAAACTACAACTTACGTGATTTGAAAGAAGTTATTGAAACATTAGATGCGGGTATCATACAAAGTAATGAAACCATAATCTTTATCAAAGCATATACCGAATACTGGGAAAGCCAATTAACTTCGGGGGATAAAGTTAATCTAGCTATTTACAAAAACTAGCTATATTCCGTCGAAAATTCGACGGTTTTTTTATTCTTGCCAAACATGCAAGGATTTGCTAAACTTCTATTTCTACCTAAAAATGTAGAAATAAAAAACTTTTTGGAGGATAATATGCCACAAACAGCACCAAAGAAAGAAGAATACCCGATATTCCAGCTAAATGGAAGAAATGCAATCGATGAAATACGCAATTTAAAAGGCAACGAAAACAAGCCGCATTTAATTTCGGATGTAAAAATCAAAGATTTTATTGCGAACATAATTAACTATATTAATCAGCTTGGCAACATAAACGGTGTGATTATGACAACCAAAAATCAACAATCCATGTTACTTAACCATGGATGGGTTGATTATACAAATGGAGTGATTGTGTTATCAATCAACCATACACCTTGTGTAATAAATTACGGATATGAAAATCCAAAAATTCATAATCGCCGGTGGGTAAAAATTCAATCTTCGGATATAGTAATATCATTTTTAAAAGTAATATTACTGTAAATTTAAATACTAACAAGCACCGTTCCAAATTATGTTCGGTGCTTATTTTATAGGAGATTTTATGTCATACAATAAACGGTTGCCAAATTTTTCAGAAGAAGAAATGTCAGGAACTTTTTCGCCGGAACGAAAGCCATATAGAGCTCTTATCCGTATAGAAAGAATCAGCAAAAAGACAGCACATATAGTTATTCCTGGATGGGATTCTGACATCACGATAAAATTAAATTTGCGACGTCTGCAATCAGAAGCAAATTTTGAAATAACACCAGGTTTGAGGTTTTTTGCACATGTTAATAAAGGTGCGGGAAATAGCAAAGATATATATTTACATAAATTTAGCCTTACCTAAAAACAATTAACAAAAAGCACCAGCAAACGCCGGTGCTATTTTTATTGTAATTTCTTCTTTAAAATCTCGTTCACAATACCAGGATTAGCTTTACCTTTCATGGCAGCCATCACTTGACCTACTAAAAATCCAAATGATTTTTGCATTCCTGCTTTATAATCCTCGACTGCTTTGGAATTATTACTTAATACTTCATCTACCATAGATTCTATAGCCCCTGTATCACTTACCTGAGCAAGTCCCAGATCCTCTACAATATGGTCTGGCTCCGCGCCTTTTTCATACATTACTTTAAACACCTGCTTAGCAGCACTACCAGAAATTTTTCCTGAATCAATCATCTTAATCAACTCTGCAAAATTTTCTGGATTAACTTTACTTTGTAGCGGATTAGCCAACTCGTTATTTAACAAAGCACTAAAATCTTGCAAGCACCAATTAGAGGCAAGCTTAATTAGTTTTGCCCTATCGCCGCCTCCATCAGCTTCTATCCAAGCGTCAATTTCGCTAACAACATTTTCAAAATATTCGTTTAATTCTTTCCAATTTAGTAGAGTTTCGATTGCTGCATCATCAAGTCCAAATTCTCTAGCAAAGCGAAGTCTCTTTGCTGCCGGAAGTTCTGGTAATGTACCACGCAAATCTTCAATATACTCTTTTGTGAATTCTAAAGGCGCTAAATCTGGCTCTGGAAAATATCTGTAATCATTTGCCTCTTCTTTACTGCGCTGTTCTACTGTTTTGTTTTCTTTCTCATTCCAACCCATAGTTACCTGTTTTGGCATTTCACCTTTTTCAAGCATTTCAATATGACGAGGAATTTCATAATTAATAGCTGCTTCTGCAAACCTAAAACTGTTGATGTTTTTAACTTCAACTTTATATTTTGGTAAAGATTCTTCACCTGGCTTGCGAACAGAAATATTTGGCTCGCAGCGCATTGTACCTTTTTCCATATCAGCAATACCAGCACCGACATAACGCACAATGCGTTGCAACTCTTGCAAGAAAAGACGTGCTTCTTCTGCAGTTTCTATATCTGGCTCGGTTACAATTTCTAACAACGGACAACCTGCACGGTTAAGATCAACCAAAGAATACGGCAAACCTTCTGGATGAGCATTCTTACCAGCATCTTCTTCCAAATGAGCACGGGTAATACGCACACGCTTAGTATAAGCTTCGCGGGTTTCATTTGCAGGAACTAAAATATCGACGTAACCATTTTTTACAATTGGTTCATCATACTGAGAAATTTGATAACCTTTTGGCAAGTCTGGATAAAAATAATGCTTGCGGTCAAATTTACTATGTAGAGGAACTTCACAGTTAAGTGCCAAACCAACCATCAAACCAAGTCTAACAGCTTCTTTATTTAGCACAGGTAAAGTACCAGGTTCACCAGTGGCAACTTCATCAATATTTACATTCGGACTTTTTTCTAAAGGATTATTTGGAGCACTACCAAAAAGCTTACTCTTGGTTAAGAGCTGTACATGAATTTCTAACCCAATAACTGGTTTGTATCCTTTTAAATCTGTCATTTATTTAACTCCTGGGCGCTGAGTGTGCCAATTAGTTAATTGTTGATATGCAAACCCTGCATTAAAAACTTTTTGGTCTTGCCACTGCGCGCCAATAATCTGTAAGCCAACAGGTAAATCAACTTTACCATCTTCAGATTTAGCAAAACCACATGGTACAGAAAGCGCTGGAAGCCCAGCAAGAGACCCTGGAATATTTAACTGATCTGCAATGTAACCAAATAATGGATCGTCAGCAGCTTTTCCTAAAGGAAGTGCGACATTGGGGCTAGATGGTGCAAGTAAAATATCCACTTGCTTAAACACTTCTTCAAATTCATTCATTATCAAACGACGGACGCGTTGAGCCTTTTTGTAATAAGCATCATAATACCCAGCAGACAAAACATAAGTACCGGTCATAATACGGCGCTTTGCTTCATCGCCAAAACCTTCAGCACGGCTCTTCATATAAATATCCAAAAGATTGTCACCCTCTACAGTAGAGTGACCATAACGAATACCATCATATCTAGCCAGGTTAGAAGAAACTTCTGAAGGGCAAACTATTGCATAAACCAATGATCCGTATTTAGTGTTTGGCAAACTAACTTCAACAATTTCTGCACCAGCCTTTTTGAACTCTTCAATAGCAGCTTCTACAGCACTGCGCACTTCTGGTTGCATACCTTCAATAAAATATTCTTTTGGTACGCCAACCTTTAATCCTTTGATGTCAGACTTTAAATTTGCATAATAATCCGGCACTTCTTCTGTCCCAGTAGTTCCATCCTTGGAATCTTTCCCAGAAATAACACCAGCAATGATAGCCAAATCTTCAACGCTCCAAGCCATTGCGCCCATACTATCTAGACTAGATGCCATGGCTGCAACTCCATAACGAGAGACTCGCCCATAAGTCGGCTTCCAACCGCTTATTCCAGTAAGAGATGCAGGCTGACGAATGCTTCCACCTGTTTCGGTAGCAAGAGCCCAAGGAGTAATACTTGCCGCAACAGCTGAAGCAGATCCACTAGAAGACCCTCCAGGCATTCGAGTTATATCCCAAGGATTTTTTGCCGCACCATAAAAAGAAGTCTCGCCGCTACTACCATGAGCAAATTGATCCATATTTGTTTTACCAAGCAATACAGCCTTTTGTTCTTTTAGCTTTGCTATAACTATGGCGTCATATGGAGGAATATAATTACTTAAAATTTTTGATGCAGCAGTTGTTAAAATTCCTTTAGTCAAAAATAAATCTTTAGCCGCAAAAGGAATTCCTGTTAAAGCAAAATTATCACCTTCACCAGCTATAAATTCGTCTGCCTCACGCGCCTGCCTTAAAGCTTCCTCTTCAGTAACCGTGATAAATGCATTAAGCTCTGGATTTTGTGATTTTATGCGATCCAAAAAATACTTCGTTAATTCTACCGAAGTGACTTTTTTTTGATCTAATAAACTTCTAAGTTCTTTTAAAGATAATTTTTCAAATTCCATTAATATAGTTTCAAAAATAATTTCTATGTACTGCGATTATAAACTGAGTAGAAGAATTTATTCAAATTTGAGGCAAAATGTGAGGATAATTTGAGCCGTAATAATTGTTACGGTGAAAATTTACCGGAGCATTTTAACGAAGAAGTTGGATAAATTATTCTCTCAAGATAAATAAATTAAATCTTAAATTTAGTCTAGTTCAAGTAAAAATTGAGCAACGAGCGAACCATAATAAACGTACGATGAAGGGAGTACGGAAATTTTGACGCAGAAATAGTCTAAATTTTAGGCTTAATTCAAAATGCTTTTTACTTTGTAATATCCGTCCTTAGTAGCCGGCGCATTGTTCAAAATATCTTCTTGATACTTAATCAAAACTGGCTTATCTGGACGAGTAACATTACTAAGACCGGTTACCGAAGAAACGATTTCTAAACCTTCAGTATCTACTTCTTTAAGCTGCTCTACATAATCTATTATAGAAGAAAGCTCTTTTTGGTATTTTTCCACTTCACCTTCTCTTAGCTCAATTCGTGCTAAAGTGGCAACTTTTTTTACTTCATCAGTAGTTAACATATAGATATTATAATTAAAACTGAACAAAAAGAAAAGCGGCTTTAGTTATCCTAAAGCCACATAAATATATAAGAAGTTTAATTCATGAAATAGCATATCCTTCCTCAAATTCATGGGACAAATTCTTGCCAGTAAAAAATTCTGGCGGAGCCGCAAAAGCAGGGAATTTTTCTTCTTTTACCTCTACTGAATCATTATCTGATGTAGTCTTTTTTAGCATCTTTTGCACTATGTCTCCGCCAAAAGAAGTTTCATCTATTTCGCAGGCAACATGTTCATCTACTTCAAATTTTCCACACATCTCGCAATATTCCATAAAGCATTTATGTGTTCTAAAAAACGGTTTAGAATTTTGTGAATTTGCTTGTTGATGTTTATTTCGCAAAGAAACTAATTGCTCAAAGACCTCATACTCATCCATCTTTTTATCTACGGATATTTCTAATGCTTTTGTTCGTAAATAATGATCGCTAGAATTTACCGGGATTTCCCTGCCCCAATAATAAAAATATTCTGTCATAAACTTCAATCCTCCATTTATTTTATTTATTGAAACAAAAAAACTCACTGATTAGCCTTTTGGACTAGTGGCAGTGAGTTTGAAATGTTTTTATTAAAAACTTCTTAAGCTCTAACTGCTTCAAGTCGCAAAGGCAAAATGACCATAAAAATGGCCTTGGTGCACAAAATACGAATTTGATACCAGTTAGTTCTCATAAGTTAAATAAATTATATTGTTTGCTAAAAAATATGTCAAATTAGATTATCCACATTAAGTAGCCAAATTTATATTTTTGAGCTAATATATATACAAGTTTAGCATTATTAAATTATAGACAAAATTTTATGCCATGGATTTTTATTGCCATTGTTGTAGTTATCGCCCTTGCGGTAATTGGCGTATACAACTCTTTAATCAAATCAAAGAATCAAGTTGAAGAAGCTTGGAGTGATATTGAAGTTCAGCTTAAGCGTCGTTATGACTTGATTCCAAACTTAGTAAATACAGTAAAAGGTTTTGCAACACAAGAATCTTCTGTACTTCAAAAAGTTACCGAAGCTCGCACCAATGCAATGGGCGCGCAAACCATTCAGGAAAAACAACAAGATGAAAATGCTTTATCTGGTACTTTAAAAACTTTGTTTGCTGTATCAGAAAACTATCCTGATCTAAAATCAAACACTAACTTTTTGCAATTGCAAAATGACTTAGCAGATACAGAAAACAAAATTCAAGCAGCACGACGATTTTATAATGGCAATGTGCGCGACTTTAATACCAAAATTGAAGTTTTCCCTACTAACTTATTTGCTTCAATGTTAGGTTTTACCAAAAAAGCATTGTTTGATATTGATGACAATGGTCCAGAAAGCCAAAATGTTGAAGTAAAGTTTTAACCAAAATCATTCCTACTATTAATGCTTACCTATACCGAAATATCAAAAAATAAAGCTTATTCGGCACTTTTAGTGTTTGGCTTTTTGATATTTATTATCGCAATTGGATTTGTTTTATCGCAAATTTATCAGACACCAGAAATGCTATTTATAGCTGTTATATTTAGTAGCATATCTGCATTAATATCCTATTTCTTTTCTGACAAAATCACTTTAGCGATGTCTGGTGCAAAAGAAATAGACCTAAAGTCACATCCAGAACTTTACAGATTAGTAGAAAACCTAACTATCACGGCTGGACTACCAATGCCTAAAGTTTATATTATAGAAGATAGTGCAATGAATGCATTTGCCACAGGAAGAAATCCTAAAAATGCAGTTGTGTGTGTAACAACTGGCATACTCGCGAGACTTAACAAAACCGAAATGGAAGGAGTGTTAGCTCACGAGCTTTCACACATCGGAAATTATGATATCCGTTTTATGTCCTTAGTTGTAGTTTTGGTAGGAACAGTTACTTTACTCGCAGATTGGATGCTTAGATTTTCTTTCTTTGGAGGAGGTCGTAAAAATAATGATAATAATGGAGGTAATCCAATTTTCTTCATCTTGGGCATAGCCCTAGCAATACTCTCTCCTATTATTGCAACCTTAATAAAACTTGCAGTGAGCAGAAAACGAGAATATCTTGCTGATGCTTCTGGAGCCCTACTTACTCGCTACCCAGAAGGACTAGCATCTGCATTAGAAAAAATTTCTAACGACCGGGAACCACTAGAAGCTGCAAATAAAGCTACTGCGCATCTATATATTGCAAATCCTTTTAAAGATACAGAAGGAAAGCAATCAACTAGCTGGCTAGCAAATTTATTTAATACCCACCCGCCTATTGAGGATAGGATTAAACGTCTAAGAGAAATGAACCTATAAAAATATGAGCGAATATCAAAAATATAACCCAGAAGCTAATGAAGACTTTTTTACAGAAAACTGGCACATGGACGAACAAAAGCTAAACCAATTTGTGCAAGATGTAGAAAATGAAAAATATTCACTGTCCGAATTGGATAAAATCGAAGAGCAGCTAGATGCCATATTAGAACCTTTGCTAGCTGGAGACCCTAAGGATTTTTCAACAGACACAGAACCAGAGCGCAGAAATTTAAATAAAGCTTTAGATGCCATATTTATATATAAAAACGATAGAACAACAGATACAATAGAGCATTTTGATAGTATAAACTAAGCAAGCACTATCTTGCTTTTTTATTACACGCGTGAGAAAATAAAAAATAATTTAGGAGGAAAAATGTTTAGAATATACTATTTAATAATGCTAAAAATCATTCAAACATCGATGGCTTTAAAATTAAATTTAATATTGTTAAACCAAGAAATTTCTGAATTACGAAAAGAAGTTACTTTTTATGAAAATCAACCTAGTGTTACAACAGAACAGATAGATAACTTAAAAAATAAGGTAAATTTGTGCAAAACTAAATTTATGGGAGGATTAAAGATTCAACAATATCAATTTAATTTATTTAAGTTACTCGTATTGATAATATTTATAATGAAAAGATAACACGCTGATGTGTTATCTTTTTTAAATTATCTGCTTTATGATATCTAACCCAAAACCTCTTGCCGATAAACGGTTATAAATTTTTTGCTTATCTTTATATTCTAAGTTTTTAACATCTTCGAGGCTGCCAAAATTCTTAGTTACATATTTTGTAGCAATTTCGATTTCATCATTTTCTGATAAAAATTGAGACAATTGTTGCTCAATCAATTCTACTGGTAATTTCTTCTCAAACATTTTTTGCCTAATATTATATTTTCCCCAATTTTTAAAACTTTTAGCATTATTAATAAAAACTTCAGCATAATAATTATCATCAACATATTTGCTCTCTTCTAAGACTGTCAAAACTTTATTTATAACAGAATCTATATAACCTCTCTTACGCATTTTATCTTTTATTTCTCCGGTAGTTCGCATACTTAAATTTAACAAAAATAAAGCATAATTATATGCATGATCATAATCTGTTGGATCTTTTAGCGGTTTGGATTTCTTAAACATTTTATTAAAAGTTTAACTAAAAATGCTACAATAGAAGTACTATATAAAGATTAGCATAATCGGTTAAATAAAAAATCTGTTTATAGCGTTTAGATCTTGACATAAGCTCTGAATTGGTTTATAAATAAATTAGCAGTCTAGTTATTAGAGTGCTAATTGACAACTTTGCATAAGCAAAAATTTCAAATTCAAAGTGTTACAAAACCGAAGTTAGATCGTTTAATTAGATATACACTACAGGTAACACGAGCGATTTTGAATTAATACACAAATATACATATGAATAACTTTGCATTTATTTTAGAACGTTTATCAAGTAGAGCAAAAAATGCTCTTATTGCAGCGCAAATGCTTTCTGAAGAACTTCACCATGACCATATCGGAACAGAACATTTGCTTTTTGGTGTTGTAGCAGAAAAATCTTCATTTGCAGCAGAAATTCTTATTAAGTCTCGCCTCTCCCCTGAAATAATCAAGTCAGAAACTATTTTAGTAAATAAGAATAGTGAGATTGATTCTTGGAAACCAGTTTTATCAGAAAATCTAAAAGCGGCAATAGAAAAGTCAGCCATCACTGCTAGCCAATACGGCTATCAATTTATTGGCACCGAACATTTTCTTCATGGCTTAATAACAACAAATCATAATAAAGCTAGAATTATCTTATCCAAGCTTGGTGTCGAAATTAGCGAAATAGAACACAACCTCATGGCTGTATTCGAAAATATTTCTAAGTTCCCAGAGATGCCTAACGAAGGATCAATGTCTTCTGGTATGGAAGGACATGCGCATCCTGGTATACAAGAAAACCGCAAGGGACAAGCTTTAGAATATTACACAACTGACCTAACCAAAAAAGCTGCAGATGGCAAAATCGATCCCGTAATCGGTAGAAAAAAAGAAATTGAACGTTTGATTAGCATCTTAGGTCGTAGAACAAAAAACAATCCAGTACTAATTGGTGAGGCAGGCGTGGGTAAAACCGCAATTGTTGAAGGATTAGCTTTAGCAATATCAAACCGTGATGTTCCAGACAATTTATTAGATAAGAAAATCTTGGCTCTAGATTTGGCTTTAGTAGTTGCAGGATCTATGTTTCGCGGAGAATTTGAAAACCGTCTAAAGCAAATAATTGATGAAATCAAAAATAACCCTAATGTAATATTATTTATCGACGAGTTACATACAATGGTTGGAGCAGGTGCCACCACCGGTAGTTTAGATGCAGCTAATATCTTAAAGCCAGCTTTAGCACGAGGAGAACTTCGCACGATTGGAGCAACTACTCTTGCAGAATACAAAAAGCACATAGAGCACGATGCAGCTCTAGAACGTCGCTTTCAATCTATTTTAATCGAGGAACCAAGTAAAGAAGAATCCATTGCTATTCTTAAAGGTATCCGTCCAAACTATGAAAAACATCATAATGTTAAAATCACTGACGAAGCAATTAAAGCAGCGGTGGATCTTTCTGATAGATACATTCAAGATCACTTTTTACCTGACAAAGCAGTGGATTTGGTAGACGAAACCGCAGCCTTTTTGCGTAGCATCCATAGCAATTCCAAATTAGCTAAAAATAAACGTAAAGTAGAATCAGAACTAGAGGCTTTAGAAGAAGCAAAAGCCAAAGCCGTATTATCTCAAGACTTTACTACAGCATTACATTTGCGCACCCAAGAAGAAAAATTACGATCTCAAAAACAAGAATTAGAAAATTTAGACAATAAAGACAAAGGTCCAGTATACTCTATTACTGCTGATGACATTGCTAACACAGTTTCTATAATGACTAAAATTCCTTTGCAAAGATTAACTGCGGGAGAAATAGGCAAACTATCTAATTTAGAAAAGGTCTTACAATCTCGAATCGTAGGACAAGACGAGGCGGTATCAGAAATAGCAAAAACCATCCGTAGAAGCAGAGCTGGAATATCTGATCCAAATAGACCATTAGGTTCGTTTATGTTTCTAGGACCTACAGGTGTAGGTAAAACAGAAACTGCAAAAACCATAGCTAAAGAAATATTTGGAGACAGTGATGCATTAATACGCGTAGATATGTCAGAATTTATGGAGCGTCACAATGTTTCGCGATTAATTGGAGCCCCTGCAGGATATATCGGCTATGAAGAAGGCGGCAGGCTAACCGAAGCTGTAAGACGCAAACCTTATGCGGTCGTTTTATTCGATGAAATCGAAAAAGCACATCCTGAAGTATTCAATATTCTTCTACAAGTTTTAGAAGACGGTCAATTAACTGATGCGCAAGGCAAAAAAGTAAACTTTGCTAACACAGTAATCATAATGACATCTAACTTGGGCATGCAAGAACTTAATGCCCAAGCTAACAAAATTGGTTTTTCTGATAGTAGCGAAACAGTACTAGAAAAGCATAAAATAGAAAAAGAATACGAGCGCATCAAAACTGGTGTTATGGATTTACTTAAGAGAGATTTGCGTCCGGAATTTCTCAACCGTATAGATAAAATTATTATCTTTAAACCACTATCAAGCATAGAACTTAAGAAAATCACCAGCTTGCAATTATCTGACTTGCAAAAAAGATTAGCCTTGCAAAATATCAATCTTAAATATACTGCCGCTGTTGTAAAATTTATAACAGAAAAAAGTTTTGACCCAATGCAAGGAGCAAGATTTATCCGAAAAAATATTCAAGATTTGATTAGCGATCCATTAGCAGAAAAAATTCTCAGTGAGAATATGACAAAAAATTCTCAAATTTTGCTTGGTGTAAATAATAATCAAATCACCCTAACAATTACCCAGAATAAGACCAATACAGTAGCTGTAGCATAAAGAAATTAGTTTGATAAAAAAGATGTTTGTTAATAACGTCTTTTTTGTTATCCAGACTTTAAAAATACTTGAATATTGATCGCTTACAATACAAGAATGAAAGCAATAGATTATGTTAAAAATTTAATTTTCCCTAAATATTGTTTTGGCTGTGGAATTATAGATTTATATTTTTGTAAAGATTGTATTAACACAATTGAACCACAACCTCAACAAAAATGTATAATATGTAGCAAACTAAGCATTGATGGTTACACGCACCAAACTTGCAAATCATCTCAATCACCTGAACGCTTAATTACTATTTATTCCTACAAAGATAGTATTATTAAAGCAGCAATTAATGGAGCCAAGTTCAGATACCTAAAAGATGTGTTTATCGAACTTACTCTAATGCGGCTAAAAACCCTAAGCCTCCCCCATCTTACAATTTGCCCCATCCCTATGACCAAGGGAAGTTTAAAATCTAGAGGATTTAATCAAAGTACTATTATAAGCCAAGCAATATCTAAATTTTTCAAGCTTTATAATTTAGAATTGCTAATTAAAAAGAGGCAGTCGAGATCACAAAAAGATCTCAGCAAAGCTGAAAGATTAAACAATCTTTTAAATTCATTTACTATTAATCCCAAATACAACATGCCTTCATTTGTCCTATTGATAGATGATGTTATCACAACAGGCAGCACACTTTTAGAATGCACAAAAATACTTAAGCAATCAGGCGTAAAGAGGGTCTGGTGTCTTGCTCTTGCCCAAGATTAATTTGTCAGAGCTCTAAA
Organism: uncultured Candidatus Saccharibacteria bacterium; assembly: GCA_964631145.1. Lineage (GTDB taxonomy): Bacteria > Patescibacteriota > Doudnabacteria > UBA920 > UBA920 > UBA920. Next base: position 84,112 of record CAZVXT010000002.1, on the reverse strand, counting down.
TAAACACACTCCCACCTATTTATAAGAGTTATTGACCTTACTCAAAATAACGGCTAAAATATATAAGTATTTAGGAGAGGTCGCATAGTGGCCTAGTGCGGCGGTTTGCTAAACCGCTGTACGGTTGTAAAGCCGTACCGAGGGTTCGAATCCCTCCCTCTCCGCCAGGAAAACCTGTTAGTTTTGTGACCCACAAAGCTAGGGTTTAGACAAAAAAGAACGACTCGATCGTTCTTTTTTGTTTGACTCAAACTTTCTTTTCAATGAGAGTTTGAGTATATGAATAATATAAATAAAAGGTCTGAGGGAAAGGCGACCTTACCAAATAAACCCCTTCCCGATATTAGATACTGTTTGTATGCTCGTAAATCAATGGAAGATGAAGAAAGACAAGCTTTGTCTATTGATTCACAGCTTAAAGAAATGAAGCAAATAGCAGAACGAGATAACCTCCATATCGCCACAGTGCGAAAAGAAGCTCACTCTGCAAAAAATTCTGGACAACGACCTGTCTTTAATCAAATGATTGAAGAATTAAGAGCTGGTAAATACAATGCGATTCTCACATGGAATCCAGATCGCTTAAGTAGAAACGCGGGCGACCTCGGTGTGTTGGTTGACCTTATGGAAAACCATTTACTTGTTGAGATACGAACCTACAATCAAAAGTTTAGTAATTCTCCGAACGAGAAATTTCTCGTTCGGATTATTGCCGAACTTTTGCCCGAAAGTTCGTATTTCATGAAGTTTTCCAGCATCCATTAGGTCTACGATTTTCCAAGGTCACCAGCGTTTCTTGATATACGATCAGGTGCCCATGTCAGAATGCCGTTATATTTACCATGCCTTAGCTCCTCAATAATTTCGTTGAACACTGGTCTTTGTCCTGTCTCTTTCGCGGAATGGCTTTCGCGCTTCATGGTTACAATTTCTAGCCCTTCACGTTCCGCCAGTGTATATAGTTTCAGTTAGCTCAACCTTTGATCCTTTGTCAGATACAGTATTCATTAAACGAACAGTCAAAAACTTGCATGATTCCTCATGCTCTTTATCCGTAAATGGATATTGAAATTTCGGTTTTTTGGCTTTCTTGTTCATGATAAAAAATTGCGCGGACTCGCTCCGCGAGTAAATGCCAAAGGGTCAAAGTATCCAAGATCCAAAGAATCAAAAAGTTATAAAGAAACCAAGCTTCTAAGCTTCAGACTTGCGAAGGCGGAACACGAACTTGTAGTCCGGAGGCCACTCGTCGCCGGGATTCGCCCAACCGCCGCTCAGCCACAAACCGTCATCGTAGCGTCCGAGGTAGAAAACGTCCGGGCGGCCGGAAACGGTGATTGGCTTCATCCCGATCCGGAACCATTCGTTAAGAGGATGGTCTTTGTATTTAAGGCGGTAGCTGGGTCCGGTATCAGGCGGACATAACTCGAGGCCGAGTTCTTCGGCTCGTTCGAATACCTGTGTAGTGGTTGCGCTGGTTTTGAAACCAAGATCTTCCACAGTAAGACGGATGAGCGTCATGTCTTCGGCATAAGGGCTAGGAATGAACTCGGCAGAGTTTTGCAGCATGCTTTTAGCATAACTGTTGATATTAATTCCTGCTGCTTCCATTTCGGAGATAAGCTGCTCTGCGGATTTTCCTCCGACCTCGACGCTTTCTCTACATATCTTCTTGTCGGGGAAGGAAGTATATACATGTTCCAATGTGGCTGGAAGCTTCTGGAAAATGCCTGGCTCAAGCTGGCCGACATATGCCTTTGTGTCTTTGGTTATCTGACTTGGGATGTGAGCGATCTGATCCTTTGTGCATTCAAAAATGACCAGTATATCTTCCTCAGTATTACGTCCGCGTCGAAGTTCTGCGACGCGAGGATCTTTCTCGTACCCGAATCCTTCGATTGAAGAATTGATTTCATACAAAAACGCAAGATCCTCTTTGGTAAATGACTCCTCTTTTTCATGCTTGCGCTCAAGAGCCGTGAGGATGCGCATATCTTCGCTTTTCTTGCGGTAGGCATCAGCTTCGGTGCCGAATTCGCCGAGCTTTTCGTCCAATACTTCCTGCATCATCGGCTCAACGCCTTGGGAAGGCAGGATGCCTCGCACCTCTCCGATCTGGTTTTGTCCGTTCATTCGGATAGCGAGGCGCGGCTGTGTTGGAGTACCGCTTGAATCGTTGGTGTAGTAGACATAAAAGTCGCCGGATTCTATCTGCGTTTCAGCGGTCGATTTTCCCGCCGTGCACCAGCCAGTTCCTTTTCCTTCAAGAGACTGGAATAGTTTTTGAGCCGCTTCGCCGTCGCCCTGTTCGTATTTCATCCACGCTCCGCGCACTTCCTCGCGGTTTTCCATGGAAGCCGCCAGAGACTTTGAGATAAGATCGGCATAGAGCGCAGGAAACTTCTTGTCGAATTCTCGGCGGGCCTCGGAATCTTTGTTATCGTCTTTGACTCGTTCGTAAAGATCGGCAATCTGAGCTAACGGCTCGCGATAAATATCTGGGAAGGGCGCCACGGTAGAATCTGTGCGCGTCTTGAACTCGCCGCGTTCCTTGTCGAATTGCGAGAGTTTGATGATCTGATTCCATGCGTAGTATTTGAACCAAGCAGGATAAACAGCATCGGGCGAAGTAAGATACTCCATCCACGCATCAAGCGAATGTCGTTGATCTTCGATCGCGGTATCCATTATCTGTTCGCGGACGTCTGCGGGAATTTCTTCTATGTGCTGGCCTCGTTCCCGGGCGATGCGCTTTTGAAGCTCAAAGTATGAATCAGGGAAATTCTCTTTCTTTATGATAAGCGCGTCATAGATCTTGTCGCGGAACATTTCGAGATTGCGTTCTCGGACGCGTTGATCTGGATTAAGGAAGATATTCTTAAGGCGATCCATGTAAGCCTCGATGCGCTCCGATGGATTATTCGGAACTTTCTCTCCGCTTTCCCGCTCGTCGCGCACGACAGCACGCTGGACTTCAGGAGAAGTCTGCAATTCTGGGTTTTTAAGATGAAGCGGGTGTTTTTCCATATGCAATTTCATTTTAGCAAAAAAGCGGTACAAAATACAGATCAAGCGGTATAATACGGAAAGATAGGTTGTATTGAACGGCTACGGCTTTTCAAGACCTTTCTGGCTTGTATGAGTTGAGAGTCTGCCCGGTTACGGCTTGGCAGAGAGGATTTATATCAAAGTCTAAAAAAAGAAAATACTTGGTGTGGTGCATTTGCTGATTCTTGATCACGCATAAAATTCAGCCCAGTCTTTTGCGCTCTGCGCACCAGGCGGGCAGTGGTATTGACGGTGCATCGCACAAACCGATTCCGACGGCAACCCGAACGTTTTCAACCTCGAACGCAACGATGACGGTTTGTGGCTGAACAACGATTGGGCGAATCCCGGCAACGAGTGGAATCCGGACAACAAGTTCGTGTTCTGCCTTCGAAACTGTCTTCTTTTCCGCGATCTTAGAGGTCGCGGTTTTTCTTTTCAGGATTTTCCAGATTTTTCTTCCAGCCGTGGAACATCTTGCCGGTTTCTTCAAGCTTTCTAGCCACCTCTTCGCATTGCTTATTAGTGACAAGCTTGCCTTCCCACGCAACTGCAACTAAGAATTTGAGCGTATCCAGCGTTAAAATGCATTCGGAAATTTTTTCCGCTTTCTTTTCTTTTTCGGTAAAATAAGCGATATGGGTAAGCTCAAGAAGGTCTAGGAATTTATTTTATATCCTAGAAACGATCGTATAACGAGTGCCTTTGGAAATATGAGGAACAATACTTACCCACAGCAAATATCCCTCTTTGATTCTCTGGAGAATCGAGGCGCCACCGAGAGAGAGAGAGAGAGGAAATGCCGGATTTTTTCATACCTATAATAATATCATTTCTGTGGAAAACCTGCTTGTAGCATGGCGCGAATTCCTCAAAGGCAAGCGCGGCCGCAAAGACGTCAAAAAATTCTCCGTTAGGTTTACCGATAATATTATTCCCCTTAGTAGCGACCTTGCCGAGAAAACTTACCGCCACGGCGGATACACAGCGTTCCGCATCAATGATCCGAAGCCGCGCAATATACATAAAGCAACCGTGCGAGGTCACCTCCTTCATCACGCTATTTACAGAGTCTTGTATCCGTATTTCGATCAGAAATTTATTTTCGACTCCTATTCCTGCCGTCGCGGGAAAGACACACACCGGGCGCTTGATAGGTTCCGCGACTATGCACGGAAAGTTTCGAAGAATCATACGCGCACCATATGGGTTTTAAAATGCGATATCCGAAAATTCTTCGCCAATATCGATCATACAGTTTTAGTTAATATTTTGAGACGGAGAATGCCGGATGGCAATACAGTAAATCTCTTGTGGGATGTAATCAGTAGTTTCCATACTGACGGCCGACCCGGCGTAGGTCTTACGCTGGGCAATCTCACGTCTCAACTTTTAGTGAATGTATACATGAATGAATTTGATCACTATATGAAGCGTAACCTGAAAGCCGAATACTGTATCAGGTATGCCAATGATTTCGTAATTCTGCACGAAGATAGAAAGTATCTCGAAAAAATACTACCTGAGATATCGCTGTTTTTGGAAACGGAGTTAAAGCTCTCGCTCCATCCGGATAAAGTGTTTATAAAAACACTCGCTTCCGGCGTCGATTTTCTCGGCTGGGTGCATTTTCCGCATCATCGGGTGCCAAGAACTTCCACAAAAAGGAGGATGTTTAAGAAACTTGCTGAAAATCGCACAGACAGATTGGTCGCATCATATAAGGGTTTATTGTCTCACGGGGATGCTTATGATTTGAGCGAAAGCATAAGCCAGCCTGAATAATTCTGTAATTGAGACAAAGCCAAATAAGCCCTTTTCGTGTCTCATTTGTCGCATTTACAAAACATAGACCCCGACCCACAAACCCTAAAAACAAAAAGAGAAATATGCTAGAATACCCTTATAACACTTGTAACCATGGGTACCATACCCACATACACCGCCATAAACTTTTATATCACGAAGTGGTATAAAAGTTTATGGTTTTGGGGGATGAGAAAATAGATTTCAAGTTGCCAGTGGCAAGTTGAAATCGTCGGTGGTTGCCGCAGCGTTATGTCGACGAAACACTATGAGCAAAACGAATGTGTTGAGGAGACTAGCGTGAGGTAACCGAATCCCTCCCTCTCCGCCAGTGGCTATTTGTGATATTAGTATCACAAATGACTACTTGCAAAAAAAATATAAATAATCATAGATTAAAAATACTAAGCGATGGCTTAGTATTTTTAATCGTTGACACATAGTAAATTTTGCACTAAAATATTGGAAAACTACTTAGGAGGATTTATATGATAAATTTTATCATCCCGCAATTTGAAAACCACGAATTACCCAAATTTAAACTATTAGAAGAAGTTTGGATAATTGAACAAATTAGAAGTTTGTCTGTTGTAAAAAAAGCACAAATTATTTCTTATCAAATTGAAGTAATTCAAAATTCAGATGAGTGCATTTCCATTTTACAAGGTTATCGACTTAACCGATTTAATTGCAATAATTATCCCAGTTGTATATTTAGCACACATGAGGTTTATAAAAATAAAAAACATGCCGAAAGAATGGCTAAATTTATACCAGTAAATATTGCAGAGCATCAATGGAAATTGGCAATTGGAGATAGAGGTATAGTTAATTGCATAGAGCAGTCAGAATTAGGATCTTGCTGCGCAGCAATTTCAAATGCACGGGATATTCTAATTAAATGTCATAAAAATAATGGGCTTATTTTCCGAGACATTATAAAGCTCAGGAAAATATTTAAAAATGAATGCGGTGCCGGCGTAATGGAATATGGCAAAATTACATTGAGTGAATCACAAAACCCGAATCTATATAAAATTTACAAGCAGTTAGAAATAGGATTAAAAACTGATTTATAACAACAATAAATTGGCTCCGGCCAATTTTTTTAATGATATAATAAAAGTAATTAATATTAATAATGATCAATGGAAAAAGCACCATTAACACCTGAACAAGAAATTTATATTAACAAACCAACTCCTGGGGCAATTTAGGAGCTGCTTATGCATTAGCTTCAGGCTTATACACAGAATTTTGGTTATTTCTAGTTCCTATATATAACATTTATTTATACCTTAAACTAATCTTTAAAGGCAGGAAAATGGCTTGGGAAGTTTCATCTCTTGATTTTGAAAGTTTTCAGTATCACCAAAACAAGTTAGCAAAAATTGGCTGGATCTTTTTAGCAATATTTGGAGGTATAATTATTTTGCAAATTTTAATCTGGTCTGCAATTTTAATTTTTACTTTTAGCGGATCCAATGGATTTGGCTCGGACACTGCAAAAAGTTTTTCGCAAAATTTATTTACTAACCAAGACACAAGCGCCTTTATATCACCTAATTATCAAGAAAACAAATCCTATATAAATTATGAATCTACTAATAGAGGACAGTTCAAAGAAATCTATTTTAATAGTTATGAAGCAGATAATAACACCTCAACATTAAAAGGTAGGATAATTTTTGAAGGAACAACAATGACCACTTGTATCCAGTTAGTTAAAATAAATGAGGCATGGAAAGTAAATTCGTTTGATAAAAGCTGTGACAATCAACCCGCACAATAATATATAAAGATAACAAAAAAAACCAGAGTTATTACTCTGGTTTTTAATATAATTAATTATTAGCTCCGCCTAATAAAGCAGAAAGAATAACAAATAATATACCTAGTCCTGATATGGCTAACCACGCAATAGTCCATTTCTTTTGAACAGCTTTGAACTGCTCTACACTATCCCAATGCTTATTGCGCCATGCCCATTCATTCCCTTTCAACAACAAGACAAAAATCATAATGATGTTAATAAAAGGTATCAAGACCAAAAAGGCTAGATAAGTGGAATTAAAAATTCCCCAAACCCAATTGAGCCCAAAAGCTCCCCAATTTAGACCCTTGATTTCTTTTGGAACGATGCTTGCAGGACCTTGCCCAGAAGTATTTGCCGAAGTACTCGGCATAGACATATTTTCTGAATCCATTATGTTTGTTTAATTATTAATATTATAACACAAATATAGTATAATATAGCTATGAATAAATTTAACTCGAGTATCTATTTTGCATTAGCGTTTGCTATTATCGCATTAATTATACAATTAATAGCCAAGCATTATACTGGTGGACAGGGCTACTCCATCATAATTTTAAGGACATTGCTAATAGTTGCTACTGGGACTGTCTTAATGTACACAATGCTTTCAGTATCTCAAGCCGAAAACCAAACAGCGATCGATAACTTAAAATCCAAACAAGAAGTAACAAACACTGCTGGAGCCAATTTAGTACAAGGAATCAATTCTATTGGTGGGATAATAGTAGTAAGCAAAGAAGAGATTAACTTCCTACCTCACAGTGTCAACTTTGGATCAAAACAACCAATCAAAATACCAAAATCTAATATTGAAAGTGCTGAGTTGTACAATACTTTTTTCGTTATTCCAAATGGGGTAAAAGTTACAACCAAAGACAACCAAACATATAAATTTATTGTTAACGGTCGCAAGCAAATATTGCAGGATATTTTGGCAAAATGATTAGCTCAAGGTCAAGGAAGCTAAATAACCATAATTACCAAAATGGGCTGATTTTGTATTGGATGGACCGAGACATGAGAGCCAAATATAATTGGGCAATGATTTTTGCTGAAGATCTAGCCAAAAAAAATAACCAGAGGTTAGTTGTGGTATATAATTTAGTCCCTAATTTTTTAGGTGGGAGCAAACGCCACGTAAATTTCAAAGTCAAAAGTCTCTTAGAATTAGACCAAGATCTTGATGAGTTAAATATAAATTTTGATATTTTATTAGATAGCACAGGCAACAAAACCCCTAAGCTAATAGAAGATTTTATAAAAGAAAACAAAATCGGCGCCATAGTGACAGATTTTTCTCCTTTAAAAATTCAAAGAGCATGGAAACAATCTATCGCCGAAAATGTTTCAATACCTATGTTCGAAGTTGATTCCCACAATATTGTGCCTGTATGGGAGACTTCAAATAAGCAAGAGTTTGCAGCCTACACAATTCGTCCAAAAATTTATCGCCTACTGCCAGATTATCTTGATCAATTTCCAAAACTAATAAAACAAGATAAAAAAGCAACCATTACAACAAAAACCGATTGGGATTATATAAATGGACTATTGGATGATAAAGAAGATACAACAACCTATCAACCAGGAACAAAAGCCGGTCAAACGCAATTAAAAAAATTTATTGATAGTATTTTAAATCGCTATGCATTGGATAGAAATAACCCTCTAGCAGAAGCGCAGTCAAACCTCTCCCCTTACCTACATTACGGACTTATATCAGCTCAGCAAATAGTGTTAGAAGTATTAAAATCTACAAAATTATCTTTGGATCAGATTTTGGAATCTAATAAAAACAAAGCAAAGGTTGATACAAACAAAAGTTTAAATGCCGAAGACCATGTTGCTGCTTTTATTGAAGAGTTAGTTGTTAGAAAAGAACTATCTGATAATTTCTGTTTTTATAATTCCAACTATGACAATTTCAATGGCTTTCCTCAATGGGCACAGAAAACTTTAAATGAGCACCGCGAAGATGTGAGAGAATATATTTATACCAAACAAGAGTTTGAATTTGCAAAAACTCATGATGAGCTCTGGAACGCAGCACAACTAGAAATGATCAATACTGGTAAAATGCATGGTTATATGAGAATGTATTGGGCAAAAAAAATTCTGCAATGGACCAAATCACCAGAAGAAGCTATTGAAATTGCAATTTACCTGAATGATAAATATGAACTAGATGGTAGGGACCCCAATGGCTATACAGGAATAGCTTGGAGTATAGGCGGAGTTCATGACAGAGCTTGGTTTACCAGACCAATCTTTGGCACAATTAGATATATGGCAAAAAGTGGCTGCGATAAAAAATTTGATACCAAAAAATACATTAAAAGCCAAGGATTATAAATTATATATCGCCCAGACTTCAATATATATTAAAAACCAGCAATAAATATTGCTGGTTTTAAATTTGAAGAAAATTTAATTATTTCTTCCAACGAGGTGCAAATCTAATCATAAAAGTATAAAGTTTAGCCAACCATTTATTAACACCCCTGTCGATCATGCTTTTATAAACAACTCTTTGGAACTCTTTTAAATCATTACCTTCGTAGTTAAGTTTTCCATTAGAAAAGCACAAACTGCAGTAATTTTCATTTTCCCTCACGCCTTTATCTTTATGAAAAGGCATCATGCAACTATGGCAATAAGTATTATTATTCATATATTAATTCTACCAAAACTTACATTTAGAAGACAAATTGTATGGTAAAATTATATGTAACAAAGCATTAGCCGGCACGTCTTTATGAACAGTAGTAACATATTTTATTATTCTAGCTTTTCTGAGTCACCAGAATACCTCAGCACCCTTGAAAATGCCCAAAAAGGAGAAGATTCGGCTTTAACCGCTGTTTATGAAGAATATTATAGCAAAATATACCAATTTTGTTACTATAGAGTTAGCCACAAAGAGACAGCAGAAGACATAACTGAAGACACTTTCGTAAAAGCTTTTTCAGGGATTTCTAAGCTTCAAAACCTCAAAGCTTTTGAGGGATGGCTATATCAAATAGCAAGGAATTTAGTAATAGATTATTACCGGCAAAAAAGACCGCAAGTTGCTTTAGAAAATATCGAAAATATAGTTGAATACGAAAATAACATAGTGGATTTGATTAATTTAGAAGTAGAACAAGGATTATTAATGAAGCTGCTTAAAGAATTAAATGAAGAGCAGCAATCTGTAATCAAGCTAAAATTCTTTGAACATTTAGACAACAATATAATTGCTCAAATGTTAAATAAAACAGAAGGTGCAATTAGAGTTATTCAGCATAGAGCAATCAAGCAATTACAAGATTTATTTGAAAAGCTAAAAAAATCATGAACCAGCTTACAGACGAACAATTAGACAAAGTATTAGGTTATATTTCTGAAGGAATTTCTCAGGAAGAAGTTTTGACAATGTATCCAGAACATAGACAAGAAATACTAGATATATGGTCAATTAGCTTAAATCTAAGCAATCTCCCCATCAAGCCAACACCACGTGGATACAAACATTACAGATTTAAAGAATATTCCAGACAGAAATTTTCGATTAAAAGCTTATTTACAAACTACAAACTTGCAGCAATACCTCTTACAGCTTTAATTGTTATGTTTGCAAGTAATACTCTATTATCTTTTGCATCCAACAGCTTACCAGGAGATTCTTTATATTCGTTAAAACGTGCTAGCGAAAAAGCTCAGCTTAACTTTACCTTCGACAACGATAAGCTTACTAATTTACAAATAGAATTAGCACAGAAAAGGTTAGAAGAAACCAAGCAAGCATTACTAACAGGAACTTCTGAACAAAAAATTGCGGCTATTACAGAGCTAAATAATCAGGTCGAAAACACCTTCAAAGCCATTCCTGCCACCAAAACCAATTCTCAATATAATATTTTAGATAATCTGATTAGTTTAAATAAGGCACAACAAACCATATTAAGCGAAGTTGTTAACCACGACTCAAGCCAAGAAGTTAAAACTTTAGCTAATAATCTCTCTACTGCTAGCCAAAAATCATTGGTAAAAATTATTGCCGCTTCAAATGATCAAGTATTAGCCGAATCTAGCAAAATCTCAGAGACCGGAAACCCTAGCAACGTCACCCCAACAGCAATTACTTTAAATAAACAATTATTTATTATTAACAAAAATACGATTGTTTCTGGTCAAGATGGAGACTTAATTGCAGAAGGTACCAAAATTTCTGGCAAAATTACAGTTAATGCGGTCAAACAAAACAACGAATTAATTGCAAAAAGAATAATCTTAATCCCTGAAGTAAAAACAGCAATAATCCCTACTATAGAAAAAACAACCAAAACTCAAAACGCTATAAAGAATACTGAAAATAAACCAAGCTCTCCTAATACAGAACCTCAACAGCCAGAAGTAGAAACCTCAGCAAAGGTAACAGGCGGATTTATAGCAGAACCAAAATTTTAAATCATTTCGATTAACTGCCAACTTGTTAAAGCTGGCAGCTATACCGAAGAGATTGTAATGGAAGAACGGTAAAAATTATCAAAAAACAGGCTAATATCTAGAGTAAAGCCTGTTTTTTATTTATTGCCTCAATTTATCGTTTATGTTAAAATTATTTAGTCATCAAATTTAATACAAATATGGAGAGGTCGCATAGTGGTTTAGTGCACCGGTCTTGAAAACCGGAGTGTCGCAAGGCACCGAGGGTTCGAATCCCTCCCTCTCCGCCAGAAAATAAAATAGCTAATTGGCTATTTTATTTTATTACAAAATATAAATGATATAATTAATTCATATCTCACAAATATCTAAATAAATATATGAATCAATTTAAATGGTACGAACTTTTAATCAAACCTTACTGGGCTCCCCCAGCTTGGCTGTTTGGACCTGTATGGACAATTTTATATACAATTATTGCTATAACTTTTGGAACCGTATTTTATAAAACCTTAAAAAAACAAATACCATTATCTGTTGCAACCCCGTTTGCTTTAAACATAATTTTTAACTTATTGTTTTCTCCAATTCAATTTGGACTAAAAAATAACCTGCTTGCCACTATTGATATATCCTTAGTATTAATTACTCTGATATGGGCAATTACTGTGTCTTACAAGCATATTAAATGGGTAGCCTTAGCTAATATTCCATACTTGCTTTGGGTATCATTTGCAACCATCCTACAAATTATAATTACATTTTTTAATTGGAAATAGTATAATTTTAAAAAACATAAAAAATTTAAATCTACACTGGATAAAAACTGAAGTTGCGTGCAGAAGTTTCTTTTATGATTTATTATCAGGGTTGTTTATATTAGCAATAGCGGTTTTCTCTTTTGATAAAAATATGTAAGACATAATTTTTTGGAACACTACCCATAATATTATGACTATTAAAATTAAAACTTCAACCCCTCTAACATAACCATTAAAGGCTTTAATGGAAAAACTGGTCAAAAATGAAACTAGAAAAATAATGGACAACCATATAGCTACAGCAACACTGTCTGATTTTAAAAATTTTTTCACAGAAACCCCACTAGACCCAACTGCAATTAACATAGCTCTGTGTAATCCATAAGTAAATTTGCTAATAAAAACTGCTCTAAATATAGTTTTAAACATCGAGAATTGCAACAGTTTTTGGGCTTTTACTACATAACGAGAAATCTTACCACTATTACCATTAAAATAAACACCTAAATAGAACCACAACAAATCTCCTGTCAAAATACCAAAAACAGATAGCGGTAATAAAATATAGTAACTTAAATAACCTTGATTAGCTAAAATTAAGGCAGAAAATAATACCAATTCCCCTTCTAGTAATAATCCAATCAAAACCAGCACATAAGCCAAGGGTTTATATAATAAAATCGCTTCTAAGATTTGATGCTCAAGCATAATATAATTATATCAAAAACCTTACATAATAATACTTGTTTTATGCTAAAATATAATTATGGACTTACCTCCTAAACAATTATGGTTTAGACGAAAAACATATGGATACGGATGGACACCTGCCAATAAAAACGGTTGGCTAGCAACTTTAATATTCTTAATATTATTTATAGGTCCAATTTCGTTATATTCAAACTATATAAAACAAGAAGTTTTCCCTTGGAAGATTGTATTATACTGGTTTGTTTTAACCGCTGCCTTTCTAGTATTGTGTTACAAAACTGGAGAAACCCCAAAATGGCAATGGGGAGATAATTCAAACAATAATAAAAAATAAAAATGCCAAATTCCCCTATTACAATTTTATCTTGGGATGCTCCAGAATTTCGTCATTACCAAAAAAATCCAGCTTGGTATATAACAATGATAATTATTATGACACTACTTGTTATTTATCAAATAATTCAAAAGGATTATTTTGGAGCAACATGTTTAGTCTTTATCGCAATCTTTATCGCATATTTTGGTAGCAGACAACCAAAAATAATTAATATTAGCATCACTGATCAAGGGATAATATTTGACAACACTCTCATTCCTTATTCTAGAATTCAACATTTTTGGGTGATTGATGATGGAACCCATAAAGCTCTAAACATAGAAACATCAGCTTATATAAACAATCAACTACATATAGAGCTTGCTGATCAAGACGCAGAAGAAGTACGAGATGTGCTATTAGAACTACTACCAGAACATACTGAAACAAATCCAACCGTAGCACAAAGGATCGCTCACAGATTTCGATTTTAACATTTAATATAAAGGTAATTAAAAGCTATGCTCTTTGAAACAGATTTAATTACAAAATTGCCGGGCGTAGGTCCGGCTTTATCTTTAAAGCTAAAAAAACTTAATATAAAAACAGTTAAAGATTTGTTGCTGCATGTGCCATTTAGGTATGTAGATTTTAGAAGCATCGTAAATATAGCCGATGCTAACCTAGGACAAACATTAACAATTTCTGGCAAGTTGATTAAAGTAGAAGCAAGAAGATCATTTAAATCCAGATTAAGCTTTACCGAAGCTATTATAGAAGACGAAACTGGGATAATCAAATCCATATGGTTTAACCAGTCATATTTGGCAAAACAGCTAAAAGAAGGTCAAGATATATTACTTGCTGGGCAAATAGAACAAAGAGGTCAGCAAAAACAACTAACCAATCCTTTATTCGAATCCCCTGATTCTGACCCTATATATACTGGCAAGCTTCTACCTATATATCACTTAAGTAGCGGTGTGTCCAATTTACAATTAACAAAATTAGTTAATGCTGCATTACAAACAATAGAATTTGACAAAGAGTTACTGGATGATAGCGTTATAAAAAACTTTTCTTTACCATCTACCAAAGAAGCAATTTTATATTTCCATAACCCAAAGGAGTTAGATAATTTAGGGACATATCATGAAAGATTGGCAATAAATGAAATACTACCCGAACAACTAGCCCTTAAACTACAAAAGCTTAACAATAACCAAAAATCCTACCAAATACCGTTTAGTCAAACGCTAGTAAAAGGTTTTTTATCTAAACTTAGCTTTGATTTAACTGCGTCACAAAAAAAATCTGCTTGGGAAATTTTACAAGATTTAGAAAAGAATAGTGCAATGAATAGAATGCTAATTGGTGATGTGGGAAGCGGTAAAACAATAGTTGCAGCTATTGGTGCGCTAAGTACAACTGCTGCAAAAAAACAAGTGCTAATTTTAGTTCCCACAGAAATACTAGCCAAGCAACATTACCAAACTTTTTGGAAATTATTCGCAAATTACCAACTTAATATAGGCTGCTTAACTCGATCTATTTCTAGTATTAACCAAAAAGATTTTGACAAGGATACATTGATTAATGCAATTACCGACAAAGAACTAGATATCATTATTGGAACCCATGCTTTATTAAAAGATTCTATCAAAAAGCATGAATTTGGATTAATTATAGTGGATGAACAACACCGCTTTGGTGTTATGCAACGCAATTTCTTACTCCAAGATATGAGCGGGAAAAAGCATACACCTCATTATTTGAGTTTATCTGCAACTCCAATTCCACGTAGCTTAGCATTATCTCTATATGGAAATATTGAGCTTAGCGTTATAGATCAACTCCCAGAAGGTAAATTACCTATAACTACTCAAGTTTTAGATCAAAGTAGCTATGGAGTAGCTTACAATAAAATTAAACAAGAAATCAAATCGGGAAAACAAGCTTTTGTTGTTTTAGCAAAAGTAGAAGAAAGCGAATCTGATACTAAGGATGTTAAGACAGAGTTTGAAAAAATCAAAAAGCTATTTCCCAAAAATAAAGTTGGCGTAATTTATGGCAGCTTACCACCTGAACAAAAAAATAGTATCATGCAAGACTTTGCTGAACATAATTATGATATTCTTGTTGCAAGCACTGTAATAGAAGTTGGGATAGATATTCCAAATGCTACCGTAATGATTATAGAAGGGGCAGAACGGTTTGGACTTGCCCAACTTCATCAGCTTCGAGGCAGAATCGGACGAAGTAACTTACCAAGTTATTGCTATGTTTTTGTGTCTCCTAATCAAACAGAAGAACTGCCTAGGCTCCAAAAGTTTGCTAGTACACAAAATGGATTTGTGTTAGCAGAATTTGATCTTAAAACAAGAGGGTTTGGCGATTTACTTGGACTTAATCAATCTGGGCATAAATTTCGATTTAGCAGTTATTTTACAATTAGTGCATTAGAAAAATCTCAAAAAATTGCAGAATATATAATTACTAACGATAACTCTTTAAAAAATCATACTCAACTTAAGATAATTACCGAAAAATTAGTTAAAGAACTTCGCACAGAATAAGCAAGTTTAAGTGACATTGACAACACCTCCAAAATTTGTTATAAAATTTATGTACACCTCAAATAATTGCGATGTACATTTTAATTTAAAACTATTTGGAGGAAAATAATTATGGCAAAGAAGAGACCTTGGGAACCGGGGCAATACGGGAAGTATTTACATGACCTAACAACAGGCGTAACTTCAGGAACAATTCCTAACAGAAAGACTCCTGAATTTTGCGTGCTGGAAGAAGCAAGTAAAATGCAAGATATGATTCACAAAGGCGAATTACAGACTAATCGTAATAGATTGGAGTTTATTACCGTGCCGCCGGCTTACCCATCAAGGTTTGCCTAAAATAGTTACTTTAAAAAACACCGCCTTTGCAGTTTATAAGGCGGTTTTTTATTTGCCTAATATTAAATTATTTTTTAGAAAATAATTTAATATCATTAATAGATTTTAAAGTTTTATTATTAAATAAATTACTATATCCTAATTTTTTTGCTTCTTTGCTACGCTTATCCACCTGTGGTACAGCCCTAACTTCACCAAGCAATCCAACTTCACCATATGCAGCAGTACCCAGACCTAAATCTTTGCCATAATAAGAAGATAATATAGCTAAAACCACCGGAAGATCCGCTGCACGTTCTGTAACTTTAAAACCACCAGCGATGTTAATATAAATATCCTGATTAGATAAATTAACACCCAAACTTTTTTGGAGTATTGCAGATAACAATTGTAAGCGATTAATATCAAAGCCAGATGCAACCCTTTTGGGATAAGTAGCAGTAGTTGTATTAGTTAGTGCCTGCACTTCTACAAGTAAGATTTTATTACCTTCCGCCACCACTGCCACACAACTACCAGGCATGGTTTTATCTTTATGCTCCAAGAACATGGCAGCGGGGTTTGCAACTTCTTCTAAACCAGATTCCACCATCTGGAATACACCAACTTCGCCAATGCTGCCAAATCTATTTTTACTACTTCTTAATAAACGCAGGCTGCTTAATCTATCTCCTTCTAGATACAAAACCACATCCACCATATGTTCTATGGTTTTTGGACCAGCTAACATACCTTCCTTAGTAACATGCCCTATCACAATAGTGGTTATGTGATGCTGTTTAGCAAGCCTTACTAATCCATTAGTTACATAACTCAATTGAGCTACCCCTCCCTGCACACCATTTACTTCTGCAGAATTTAAAGTTTGAATAGAATCAATTATTACAATTTCTGGCTTTTGTGTAGATAGCACCGCAACAACATTATCATAATCTGTATCTGCTAAAACTGAAATATCTTGTTTAATCGGCAATCTATCATTTCGCATTTTTATTTGCTGGGCAGACTCTTCTCCCGTAACGTATAAAACATCATGATTTTGCTTTGCAAGCAAATTAGCTAGCTGTAAAGCTAATGTGGACTTACCTATACCAGGATCCCCTCCAAGCAAAATAACAGCACCAGGAACCAATCCGCCACCCAAAACAGTATCCAATTC
Organism: uncultured Candidatus Saccharibacteria bacterium; assembly: GCA_964631145.1. Taxonomy (GTDB): domain Bacteria; phylum Patescibacteriota; class Doudnabacteria; order UBA920; family UBA920; genus UBA920. The sequence goes on along the minus strand of CAZVXT010000002.1, from coordinate 67,149 downwards.
GGCAATACCAGATTGGACTCTTAAATAATTGTCAGATTTAACTTCTGATAAAGATATTGGCTTTGTACCACTAGGAACACCGACAGTCTTACTTTTATTGCTTACCGAGACCGTTTGTTCTTGATAACTATTCCAAGCTCCGCAATTGGCACATTTCCCTTGCCAGCGACTACTCTGATTACCACAATTAGAACAAATAAATACACTTTTTGTTGCCATAAATATATTATAGCTTAGTTTGATAAAATTTCGCTAAATTTAAAAACAGCTCTGTAAAGAGCTGTTTTATAATAATCCTAGCCAATGATCATATAATACAAGAAGCCATCCGTACTGTTTTTAAAGAAGATTACATTCTCTTCTAGATTATAAAACAACTCTTGCATTTTCACATCAATGCCAGGGCTAAATTCTTTCCTATCACCACTTGAGATGTTTATTTTAAATAGAGTATCTTGTCCAGAATCATTTGGTACAGCTGCATAAATACTGCTTCCGTCTTTGCTCCAAATTGCTTTATCATAAGAAGTTACAACTCCAGTATTTTTAGTCTCGCCTGTAGAAACATCTGTTACCCATAAACTCATTTTCTGGTTAAAAGGATCGCGCTTATTAAATAAAAACTTTTTACTATCTGGAGACCAAACAACTCCAGTATTGTATCCATCTTTAACTACAGCTTTAAAAGTCTTACCATCAATACCTACAGTTGCAATAACATTTTTATTTAAATCTATAGTTTGGGTTCTGTAAAATGCTATTAACTGTCCATCTGGAGAAACTTTAATCTCATTATCCGGTTCATACAATTCTGTTAATGTTTGGTAGCCGCTAGTATCAGGATTAGCTATATTTATAGTTGTTTTGCTTTTAGAATCAACCCAAGTAAAAGCGATTTTATCTCCGTTTGGCATCCAATCTAAACTTTTAACTTCTCCAGGCAATTGATTATAAGCACCTTGCCCACCATCATAAACACTCCAAGTTCTACTTGATCCAGAGCCACTTTCTGCCACGAAGGCATTTCCTACTAAAGGCCATAAAATCTTGGAGATATCAGACTTTCCTGGAATAGTTAACTCTCTTTTATTGCTTAATAATACAGTGTTACCAGAAATAGAAAGATCTGTCTGAAACAATTGTCCAGCTTTATTAAAATAAGTTATGCCATTACCTTGAAAAAACAAAGCAGGGGTAATAACTACTTCATCTGTTAATTTTACAGCTTGATTATTAACTTGGGGGGCATTATCGGTAGTTTGAGGAATTTCTACTTGCGACTGCTGTTCTACTTCTGTTTGATTATTTACAGTTTGCTGGGTTGTAGATGTAGATTTTTTTCGCAAATAAATAATTACACCCAATGTTCCGACTATAAGCAAAAATATAGCACCTAATATTGCTATGGCTCTTTTATTCACTTATTTCCTTTCTATTTTGTATTTCTTTCACAATAGTATTTGTTACCATTATTATACCATATTAATTTGGTAGATATGGTCTAATCGAGGTGCACATATCATTAACTACAGTTGTATAAGTTGTCCCCGACCACCAATCTACTACTTTTGCCACAGCGTTCGCCGCAATGCCGCCGCCCAAACCAGATTGATCGCATACCCAATACAAAACGGCTGCAGTAAAGGTTAAAAAGAATATAATAAACATAAAATCTACAATTACTATCAAACCTATTTCCCACCAAACTAAACCTTGCAAGCTAGCCACATTCTTAAAAATAAAACCCATAATCATATATATATTTAACAAAATCAATAAGATTGGTCCTATAATCCAACCAAACGGCGGAGTAAAAATGGTAACCAGTGTGCATAATAAAACAACAAACATCCCAACTTTTGTTGCAGCTCTTACAGCTAAAAATTTTGCCTGTTTAAAATTTCCCGCAGCTATTTCAAACGCAGAATCCACAGCGTCATTAATACCTAAGCTAATAGCTATATTTAATAACATACCTAAAATAAACCCTAACCCAAACGTTTCTGGTCCAGAAGCAACCGCTGCTCCAGAAATAATGCTTTGAAGCCCTTTGGTAGCTGCCTGAGCAGTACCTTTAGCAGCCATCTTTACGCCTTCTTCTGCAACTTTTTTACCAGCTTCCTTCCCAAGTTTTTTTGCCCCATCTTTAGCTAACTTACTTGCTCCTTTAGATAATCCTTTTTCTAAACCTTTTTTAATCCCCTCATTACCAATTTTGTTTGCTAGTTTATTTTTAGCAAAATCACGGGCTTTTTGACGAGCAATCTCCTTAGCTTTTTCTCTGGGGGTTTCGCGCCCATCCAAAAATCCTGACTTATCACCCAACACTTGTTCTCCTAATTTCTCCATAGGAGCACGCATCAACTTTTGCCTAGTCTTTCTAAATGCGGCAGCTTTAGCCATATCCCACTTACTTGGATTTTGTGTATCAATATCATAAAACCCCTTCTGTCCAGAAGGTTGATTATCTATTAAATCTACAGAGTCGTCTACAAAAGAATCTCCAGAATTATTTGGAGATTCTACCACAGAATTATCAGTTATTGCATTATTATCCTCAATTGACATTTTGATAACTAATTATTAAAGTCTTCTTTACTGGCTTCTATTTCTAATAATTGTTTTGGATCAGTAGTAATAATTTGATCTTCGACATAAGAAGCATAAATTTTTATTGCTGCGTGCTTTAATCCAGCAAAAAATATCCCTTCACCAACATCACTCTCGAGTAATAAATATTTTTCACCTTCAGTCAAAAAGAAGGTTTCTGCAACAACATCAATTGCCGCAGGGCTTTGCTTCAATAATAGCTGTATGGATGAGTTGGTAACAATAGGTTTTCCATATGGACTAGCCATAAAATCCGCCACATCCTGAGTAATAGTTGTTAAACCTAGGTAGTATTTACGTGCACGCTTGGCGATACCAAAAACAAAACGAGCGCTATCTTCATGCTGCATCATCAACCAGGCTTCATCCAAAACCAAAATACGCTTTTTAAGCTCACTTCTAACAACATTCCAAATATGTCCTAAAATAATATACATAGCTATTGGACGAAGTTGATCTTCAAGATCTCTAATAGAAAAGACCAAAAGTTGATTTTGCAAAACCACGTTGGTTTGTTGATTTAGCAATCCAGAAAAAGTCCCTTCAGTAAATTTACCTAATCTAAGAGCCAAACTTTCTCCACCTACCATACCTGAAAGCACTTCAATTAAATCGCTCATAATTGGCATTTCTGCACTTCTAAAATCAGTATTTTCGGTAATATCTTTTTTAGCATAAGTTTGCCAAATAGCTTTATCTAAAATTGCTTCCTCTGAAGGATCAAGCTTACCCAATACAAGCCCCATCAAGCCCATCAAGTTAATTACAGAACTTCGTAAAGTATCTGCAGGGTCTTCATCCGCAATACCGATTGGCAAATCAAATGGATTAACACGAAAATCAGAATTTAAAGATATATTTATATAAGTACCACCTACAGCTTCGGCTAAATGCTGATATTCATTTTCTGGATCTATGACAATAATTTCTATACCTAACATTAAAGATCGCAAAATTTCTAGTTTTACAGCATAACTTTTTCCTGCACCGGACTTAGCAAAAACCACAAAATTAGCATTTTCCATCTGAAAACGATCAAACAAAATTAAACTATTATTATGCCTGTTAACTCCATACAAAATACCATCATTACCAGTTAAATCAGAAGATACAAAAGGAAATGTCGTTGATAAAGGACTTGTATTGAGGTTGTTTGCAACATTTAGCTGATCAAGTCCTAAAGGCAATGTTGAATTAAAGCCTGGTTCAATTGCAAGCATTGCTCTCTTAGTTACAACTAACTTAGCCCCAAGGGCGCTTTCTAATATTTTTGAGTTCTTATCTAATTCTTCCAAACTATCGGAATACAAAGTAAAATACAATCCAAATCTAAAGAAATGCTCGGTACCTTGCTGTAATTGGTCACGTAAATCCTCAACATCATGATAAGCAGTTTCCAACATCGGGTTGCGAGCCAACCCTTTTTCTTGCTCAATCATGATCTGCGAGCCAATCTCTCCAACTTTTGACTTTAGCTTTTTTAAAACAATCTCAGAATCTATTGGGTAGATAAACATAGATACATCTAAAGCACTTTCAGAATTTATAATAAATGAAAGCCAATTGGAAGATAAAAATCTAGGATAAGCCAAAGTAAAAAAGCTGCGTCCAAACTTACCGTTTAATTCGAAAGAAGAACCAGTAAACTTTAAAGAAGCTGGGGCTAACAAATCTTGAAGCTGTGTAATACCTTCCTGATATTCTTTTTCAACTTCAGATAATTTTTGATCAGCAGAAATTTGCCCTTTTAAATTGGCTAACTCCGCCTTTTTTTTATCTAAATCAGTTTGATTTAATGAAAATAGTCCCATAATTACTGTGCTTTAATATTGATTTGCGAAAGCTGGCTAGCATCTATAGAAGGACCTGCACTAAAATTGTAAGAATTATAAATTAACTCTATCAATTGCCCTGTTTGAAGTCTCATAACTTTTAAACCACAGCCTGCTAAATTATTTTCGATTGTCGTAACGCGTTCGTCTAACTGCTTGCCATACGTTTCTAGATTTACTCTTTTATCTTCGATTTCTTTTGTTTTACCGCTTCCAAATAATTTACTAAAAAAGCTTGTTGTTCCTGGATTTACGCTCATATCATAAGGAACGACTACATAAAAACTTTTATTCATGACATTTGCAGATTCTACGAGCCTATCTATAAAATCTATATATTCTGCGGTTTGCATTCTCATAAGCTCGGTTGTCTGCTTATCCATAATCTGCCTAAGCTTTTCTGTGTAGTCAGCAATTTCCATTTTTCGACTCTGCATCAAAATCTGAATACTAAACTCAAGCGAATTTAAAAATCTCTGATATGAATAAATCAAAGCATTTTGTTCTTCTTCGCTCTTTAAATCAAAATTAGTGCTAGAAACAGCTAATACAGCACGCAGAGTTCCATCTTTTAAGATAATAATATTATCTCTAATTTCCGAAACTTGTAAAAATTCTTGAGTTGAAGATTGTCCTTGGTTTTGGTTTTTCTTTTCTGCCATGTAAGCTATTTTTGCTTATCTTTATTAATAATATCTAAAATTTTATTTTCTTCTTCTCTGCCTTGTTCTAATGCATAAGTTAGTTCTTTCAACTTTAAAGGAGATCGATCTATCTTCTCTACTTCCGGTTTTGCTTTAGGTATCTCTGTATTTATTTCTACTTCTTTGTATCCAGCTTTATGATATGTATACACTTTTGCGCCAAATAAATATTGAATAAATGCTCCGGCGCTAGCATACAAAGGTCTACCATTGAGCTTACCAAATACTAATGCCAATGAAGGAAGTCCAGTTAATACTCCAAAGCCTATGGTAATAGGAATGTTCTTAGTTATAACATAAATAACAAATGTAAATACTGCGGCACCAAAAATAATACCAAACTGCTTAAATGTAAGTCCGGCAATAATTTTATCCTCTACATCTGTAAATTGTGGTACAGGAAACTGCATAATTACTTATAATTTAAATAAACATCTCCTTAATAATTATACCATTTTAAGTCTTATTAACCTGCATCGCAGCAATAGAATCTATGATTGTCTCAAATTCCGAATGAGTTAACTTTAATTTATTAGAATCACCATTCATCATCAAGCCGGTTCTACCATACTCTAAATAATCTTTATATAACTGGCTCTTTTCAAATTCTTGCAATGTTACAAAATAACCATATACAGATGCTGTTTTACTTAAGACTTTTATAAATGCTTTTGCTCCCCAATTTCTTAGATTTGATACTGATAAATTTTCTAATTCTTCGATTGATAACTCTGCAGGAGGTGGTATAACCTCAGGGATATCTGTATTATTTCTTTCGATATTATTTAAATCAGCTTTAATATCAGGTGTTTTAGGAGGAGTTCTAATTATTGAAATTTGTTTTTTTGGTTGCACCCCAGCAGAAACTTCAATATTTTTCCCATCTGCAACTGCCATATTTGACTCATTGCTAATGATAGCTTGTTTTTGTTTTTCTTCTAAAGGATTTACAGCAACTTTTATCGGTTCTGTAGTAGATTCTTTAATAGGAATTGTGGACTTAATAAAGTTTTGAGGAATAGTCACTTTATTTGGCAAACTAGAAATATGGCTTAAAGACGGTGTCTTTACTTCACCTGTTTCTACTTTAGGCTCTACAGCAGGTTTAGGCACCAATATATGCTCTAATTCAGTAAGTTGTTTATCATTCATCAATTCTAAAAGACCAAGCCATTCTTGTTTTTCTTGAGGGCTTAACACGGTACTAATATTTATCAGCTGTTTTAATTGTCGAACTTTTAATTCGTTCATAACAAAATTTATTTAGACTTTCTAGTCTTTAATTCATCTAACTTTTTTTGAATATCAGCAAATTTTTTTTGATCTTCCTGTAATCTGTCTACTTCATCTTTAATTTTTATATTAGTACCATTGCTCTGCATAATTCCTTTTGGAGAATAATTTGCTCGTAAGACATCCATGGCTGGGGTACTTGTTTTATTTTGAGGAGTCAAAGCCTCTATAACACGAGGCTCATTTACCCTTGTTGGGATAGGTTGGACAACACGTTTTGGAAGTACAGGCTGTTCTGAGCGTTGATGCACAACAGCCTTAGCCGGCTCTTCTTTTATTACATTTTGATTTTGACTCTGATCATTAAATGCATCCTTAGAACCAGTTGATTCTTCTGCTTTTTCTATTCCTGGGTAATAATCTTGTATATCAAACAACTCTTCAATTTGTTTTGGATTTTCTACAGTAGGAAGAGTTTGCCACATTACTACCATATCTTCAGCTTTATCATATAGCTTAAGCAAATCTTTGATTACAGCTCTCTGAACTTCTAATAAATCTTTAACATTAGGAGAATTGTTAATATATTTAAGTTGAGTTAAAGCATCTCGGTCAACTTCATTAAAGGTATTAATATAGTCAGCAATAAAATTGCTAATTGTAGCAACTTCCGCCTTACCATTAATAGTAATACTTTGCGTTACCACGCGTTCAGTGCTGCCGCTCAAAATAAATCCTATACGATCGTAAAGCTCAATTTCTTGCTCTGGATCAAATAACAGCTCTGCAAATGTTTCTATTTTTTCTGATAATAGAAAATCTGGCAGAGTATAGCTTTGCAAAATGGATTGCTGCATCAAATCTGTAAGCCTGTTCAACGAAAGACTATTCATCCTTACATAAGATAATCTTATCTTAGTAATATTATCCAGGTTCATGCTTGGATTTTTTTCAGACATATTTAAAAGCTCGACTGCACTTTTGGCATTCAATCTTTGTAAAGCATCTTTTAATAGTTCTTCATTGTTCATAATTTATACTACGCTGCTTAAAATATTTTTCACACTAGTTTTGATTTGCTCGCTACCTTTCGAGTCCAATATATGTTTCACTAATGAAGTTGGTGCATCCTTAACAAAGTTGTCTACTGCAGCAGGATTCCAGTTATTCATAGCATCCACAAAACCTTGGTTCAAATACCATAGTCCCCCAGCTTCTTTAGAAATATCTGTCTTTTTATACTTAGAAGCAACATCTGGACGATCGCTTTTTTGCTTAGCATCCAACTTTTTACTAGCCAATCCTTCTTGAGACCAATTAACAACAACCTCTCCTGTGCCTTTATTATATTCGTATGTTGTTGCATTTCCTAACACAGCATTTCCATTACCTTTAGCAATATAAGAAATTTGCGATCCTAATTGCAACCTTAACTGAGGTGCCAAGTTTTTAAACTCTTGATCAATAAATCTTTGAAAATCTTTAAGGTTATTATCAAATCCCCTCATCTTAAGCAAGTCATCCAATCCACCTATTTTAGCCATTTTTTCTGCTATGGCAGCTGCCAACGCGGAGTTATTTTTAGCCAATGCTTCTTTATAAATTTCTTTTAATCCATCCACATCATCAATTTTTTCAATTTTTTCTGCTGCATCTTTCTTAAGTATATTAAGTGCAGCTTGACCTTCTTTTGAAGTGACCATATTTACACTCTTAGCTTCATCTCGATAAGAATCACTTTGCCTCCTAAAATCTTTCTGTTGATCTTCAGTAATATGTTGAATACCATATTGCTCTCGACGTTTATCATCCAGATCTATAGATTCTTTATCTGCTTTGATAACTTTAGCTGCTTTTTTACTATCATCCTCTAAGTCTATAGATAATTGATCAACTTTTAATACCGGGCTGACCAAATTTAAATCTACATTTTTATTTTCTAATGATACTTCATTGCTGCCTGCAGCCTGACTTCTACCAATAGCAGCGTCAAGATTCTTAGCCCCATCTTGGTACTGCTGTGCATCTTGTCTTAAATCAGCTATTTTCTTTTTAGTCTTAGTCGCTTCTTCTCCATTAGCATCAATAGTGCCATTATTAATTTTTTTCTGCATACCTTTTTCTAAATCTTTAGCCTGCTTGTCTGCAGAATCTGCCATTTTTTGGAGATTATCTTTATATTTTGTTGCTCTTTCAATAGTAATAGCACCGTGATCTTCTAATAAATACTTTTCATGATCAATATCTGCTTTGTCACTTACATGATTTGCATATCTGCTCATTAACGCAGCACGATCATTATCTGTTAATATCTGAGATGCTTCTTGGAATTTATTAGCATTATTTAATAAGCCATCAGGTCCACGTCCTTTAATTTTTGCTGCTAAATACTTGCCAGCTTGTTTCCAATTTTTACCTAACTCAGCCCAACTTGTCGCATCTTTAGGCAATAAGTTTCCAGGTCCAAGCTTTTGAGCATTACGTGCCAATCTCTCTGCTTTTCGTCTTTTAGTAGTTTCTGCAACAGAAGACTTCCAATTATCTTTCCATTTTTTAAGGTCAAGCATACCACCAGCGATATTGCGTTCGTAAAAAGTATTTGCAGCGTCTTTTCCAAATAGTTTGCCTTGTTTAACTCCATACTTACCCAAATCTTTAGCTTGATTATATGCCCATTTAGCAGGTCTGGTAGTAAAGTTATCAAACCCTTTCTTAGCATATTTAACAACCGCTTTAGAGCCAATACCTCCAGCAGATGTTGCATAGACCATTCCTGCGCCCAAAAATATCAAAACAACAAAATGAGAAATAACTGTGATGGTAAAAGTTGCCAAATCTCCAGTAATACCGCCAAGCAGATATTCGTTTGCCGGAGAAACAGTTACAGAGCTTCCTGTGCGAACAGCAAATGTAGTTGCCATTAAAGCTGTGATATTTAAGAAGAAAGCGAGTATTGGTACTGTCATGGTCTGCTTTATAAATTCACTCCACCATTGATCAGCATACTTTTGCGTTTCTTTAAGGAGTCTACCAAAATATGCAAATGGCGAAACCATATACAAAACCCAAAGCATAATAATACGTACAAAGATAAGACCAGCTAATGCAACAAAAGCAAAAAATGAAGCTATAGATAACACCAACAAAACTATTGGTTTAAAAATATCACTTGCAGCAGGGGTTTCAGAAAAATTATTATTAGGGTCATTTAAGCTATCTCTAAATATAATTACAGGGTCTACCATTAATTTCTGACCCAGAACTTCGAGTACCTTATTATTTTCTGGTAAAAATTGAGACTGTACCGTGTCTGCTATGGCTACCACGCTTTGACCTATAACTAAGCTAAAATTAACTAACAATGCCATTAAAATTAGGCGAACTAAAAACCCTTGGCTATTACCTACCCCTTCTTGTCTAAACATAACTTTTAACCCCATAACAAGAAGGGCAATGATAAATGCAATGTTAGTCAGGTTTCTAATAATAACCCAACCAGGGTAGATAAAATCTACAAATTTATCTTCATATGGATGAATACTTAAGAGTGCTTTTAATACTGGGACTAAAATGAATGAAAAAATCTTATAAATTAATCCTGTAAGCAGCAATGTAATATCAACAACAACGCGACGAAGAAAATCAATTAAAGTTTTAGCGGTTGTATCTTTAGAATCTTGGGCTCCTGTAGTTGTTACTTCTGTATATTTATGTCCGTAATATAAATTTTCTGGTTTAGAACAATCAGCATTTGCATCTGCTTCTTGGCAAGCTTTTTTCAAATCTTCAAAGGTTGCATAAACTTCGATAGTAATAGCAGATGAATTATTAGTCATTACTGCATTATCATTGCTTGCCTTAACTGATACCATAGGCAAAGCAACGGCTTTTTTGACCAACTTTGGTTTGGTGGTTGCAGTAGAAGCAGCTGCGGTATCTGTGTCTAAAGCAGATATATTTGCATAAGATAAATTCAAAGTGTCTTGAACATCTAATTCTCTAGCTTGTTTTGGAGCCTGATCTAAAATTAATGAAGTACACCAAAAATCCGTGATAGTACTACCACATTGCGGAGTTGATTTGTCATTTTTATACTCTTTAGAGATACCCAAGTAGAAGCCATCTAAAGCCCCTTTAAAAAGAGCGTCTTGTTGCCTAATCAAAGGAGAATTTAACAACGGAGGTGATCCAGTACCTTTCCAGCTTAAATAAAACGGAATTTGAATTTTACCTTGCCTTGCAGAATCTGTATCCTTTTGATCTTCAGCGTATCTATAAACTGTTTCAAATCCTTTTTTATCTTTTGTACTATCCAAAGTTAAAGATTTTGCAACGTCTTGCAAATCCACAGTTGTACTAGTTCCAACTTCTTTAGATTGATTTACAGCCTGAGTTACAGATTCATCATTTACATTAGCCTTTTGAAGTAGTCCAGTTATTCCAGTTCCACTAATATTTCGATTCCAAGTAGTCCCTACATTTGCAGTGACCTCAAATGAAACAATTATTCTATCACCTGTCGAACTAGGACTATTGTCACCAACAATAGCTCCACCCAAACTTGAAGTTGGGATTTTAGTTGTTAAATTGGCTTCTAATTTACCATTCCCAAAAGTCATTGTTACTGCTGGGGTACGCAATTGACCAGCAGCAATATAAGGGTTATTACCAGCTACTGTAAATCTTTTATAATCTATAACTGCCCTTAGGTTAATCTTGCCAGCTTCTGCCTGAGCCTTACAGTTATCAACTATCGTTTGAAAGTTTGCCGCACCACCAGATACACTATCTACCGCACCTCTTATTCCAGTATTATTTGTCACCTCCATGCTAACATAAAACTTCAAATCCTGATTGATACCTGTAGTAAAAGTGCTATTAGAAAGCAGTCCACCTGCATTTTGAGGCTTATTCACTTCAATCACAGATTTAAAAGGCATTTTGTTAACAGGGCAATTTCCTGTCTTTGATTCGTCAGATAAAGTTCCGCTTTCTGAAAAATTAAAAGAAGCCCCGGCTTTTGCAGTGTTTGTCAATGTTATAACAATCGGCATTAACAAAACAAAAGCCAAAAATAGGAGTAAAGGCTTCTTAAAAATCAAAAATTTGTTTCTAAATTTATTGTGTAATTTTGATGTTTGTTTCTGATTCACGGTCTTAAAATTTTGGTAAAATTTATCTCAAAACTTAAAATAATTATACCATATTAGATGTGTAAAACCCAAATTAAATTTTATATAATTTAAAATCAATTTTAAGGATTGAAAATTCAAAAAATATACTCTTCAATCTAAAAAATCTTTTATAAGAAAAACCGCTGATTATATGATCAGCGGTTTTTATTGTTATGTTTTTAAAGTTCTTAATTCCCTCTAGGGGCAAAAGTACCGCGTGGATAAAAACTTACAGTACTTACGCCTTGTACAACCCCAACTCCAAAGTTTTGACTCCAACCTTCAGCTCTAATTAAGTTTTCTGGTGTACCAGCCAACTTAGAATATAACAAAACTTTAACTGTAAAGGATTTTGTAGCGTTACTCACATCAAAAGTGACAGTACCGCTATTCAATTCTGCAGAGCTAATATCAAAGTTTAACGGACCGCCCGCTACTCCGCTAACAACCATTCTTACTGGTGTATAGTTAGCGTCACCAGTACTAACCAAGTCTTTAAAGTCTACGACGATCGCATAGTTCTTGCCAGCACTTAAAGTAGTGGTATTATCACCGGTCAAATCACTATTAACCACTTCTCTAGCATAAATCTTTACATACCCTTCGGTTATTTTACCTGGAGTAATTGGACCAGTTGTATTTTTAGCAGCTTGCTTTTGAGCGTCAGACAATGCCACAATTGTGCCGCCTAATGCCTGATAACCAGCTTCCTTAAATACTTGACCAGTGCTTTTTCCACCCACAATTAAGTTGGTTAAAAAGTTACTTGCAACGTCGCTTAAGAAGTTTGCATAAAATGGCAAGTTATCACTCTTTAATTGGGAAGCTTGATCCAAATGTTGTTTTAAGAAATTATTAATCTGATCAGAAACAAAATTGCTTGGTGCGGTAATTGCTTTACAAATATCTATGACAGGGGTTTTAGTGTTTTTGCTTAAATTGTTTAATTTGTCTTCTGCAATTTGCTCTGCGGCAAAAGCTTTATTGTACTCTGCCTCTTGAGCAGGAGTTGGGTTTTTGGTATAAGCATCTAACAATAGCTCTGTAGTTCTTTTTGCAGTTTCCAAATCACTTACTGCCTGATCATAACTACTATCAATTTGTTGCTGCGCTGCAACAGACCCACTACAATCGCGAGGCGGTGCAAAACCATTACTAGTTGCAATTTCTTGCGCAGTACTATTTTTTGCAGCTGCTAATACCACAGAAGTTTTATCTAAAGCTTGCATGTATTGATAAGCGGGGCTAGTTTCTGCTTGTCCATATGCTGATATACATCTTAGATAACTTTCTGTATCTGATGATTCTATATCCTTTACACCATCGCAAGATTTATTTAACTGCTCTTGTGCCATTTGATTTGCAAAGGTCATCGCAGTCGCTGCTTTTTCTGGAAACTTCTGGCTTTGTACTAAAGAACGCAACATCATTTGAGTACGCGCATCACCAGAATAATTTTCATTAATGTATTTCATAGAATACAACTGAGTAGCTACCGCATCTCCATATGCCAAGTAGTCCTCTATTCTGTATTTCTGAACTAAACCATTCACTAGTTCTGTAGTTAAATTTTTGTTCAAGGTTAAAATCATTTTAACCATCACAGCTTTTAACACATCTTTCCAGCTTGCACTCGCTCTCGCATTTAAGCTTTCAATCTTCCCACTCAATTGAGTTTGTATATCTCCGTAGTGAGTAATAAGTTTTTGCAAGTTTTGAGACTCTTCAAAAGTTCCAGGCTTTACATCCTTTAAGCTTTCATTAAAATTTTTAACACACGCAAAAGTTGCATTCAAAAATTGGATTTGAACTGTAATAGTTGTAGCCTCTACCGCACTGCCACCTAAAATCTGTTGCCAGAAAGCTGGATTATTTTGTGCTTTAGAAATATAATCACTCACATCTGTAGCAGTACCCAAGGCTTCAATTGTTTTAGCACACACTGAAGATAGCCCTGCCTTAATCTTGTTGATCTGGTCTGCTATTTTAACGATAGTGCCAACTGTCCCTCCCAAAGCCCCTTGGTCAAATCCAAACTTAGAATTAAGACTCCCATCATTAACAGGTACAGTATCCAATCCTCCAAGCAAACTTTGAGCAGATACAAAAGTTGGCAACATTACAAGTAATAATAATGAGCTAGCAATTATTTTTTGAATTTTTTTATTTTTGTTTTTCATTTTACTGCACCTTATTTGCGTAGCTTAACATTATTTTTAAGTAATACGATAATTTAGATTCATCTAGTTGCCCTGCATACACTTCTCCGGTTTTCATAATTGCATAGTAGTATACGATTTTATTTTTATGGCTTTCTGCCAAACTAGATGGAACATTTATTTTTGAAATTTCTAATAATAAATTTTTCCACTTTGCCAAACTAGAATTTATCATTTGCTTATCATCCGAATTTAAATCCGCCAACATCTCTACTGTGCCATATCTTGCTTCGATATTCGTAATGGCATTTTGATAATTAGCAATTGCAACTGAAGAATTATCATTTGAAGTTACAACCGGATATTCATTAAAAGCTTCGGGCACAGCTAACTCAGAAGAATCTGGAATTGCACCAATCCCAATCGCCTCTCCTAACACCTTTCCATCTGCTTGCCCTCTATCAAGAAGAGCAAATTGATTTTCCAAATCTTTATTAAACTGATCTGAGTTAACTTTATTATTAGATGATACTTGCTTTAAAGCATCTTCATAAGTAAGTATCTCCGGTTTAGAATCGGCTTGAGTAACTAGAGACTTCAAACTAATTTCTGATTTAGCAAAAATTAGAATGACAAAAACAATCATTGCCAATCCAATTAATTGGAAATGGTTTTTATTAAAACCAGCATTATTTAATTTTTCAATAAATAATTTCATTTTTTTTATTTAGAAGTACCTACTTGTATAATTGGATAAATTAAATATGGCAATGCGCATGTAATGCTTACTGTACCAGCTTTACCCAAAACAAATGTACCAGGCTTAAATAAATTTGCATACGCATAAACTACAGACGATGGCAAAACAGCAATCCCAAATGACAACCTTGTTTTAAAATCATAGATCAAAGTATGAGGAACTGGACATAGCGGTGTTGAAGGAACATACGATATAATTACTCCCCCAAATGGCTTGCTCAAAACAGCAGCCAATGTATATTTTGGAAAAGATATTATTTGTATTGACAACAAAAAAAGCACTACAAAAGTAGCTATTTTAATAAGTTTATTTTTTTCAAACTTACTGTACATTGCAATTTATTTAGTTGTTTTTTGGTTTTTATTTCAGAAATCTATCACTTTATATTATAATTATAGCAGATTTAAACAAAAAAATCAAGTTATATTTATGAAAAAAATACTTCCCCTACTCTGCCTGATTTTCTTGGCTTCTGGATGCAGTAATCAAGCAAACTTAAACGCATCACAAGCCACTGAACAAACCAAAATCTCAAGCTCAAAATATGTCAAACAGTTAGATATAAATTCAAAAATATTAAACGTTGAGTTAGCTGTGACAGATAAACAAAAACAGCAAGGGTTATCAAATAGATCCAAACTAAATGATGACGCCGGAATGCTTTTTGATTTTACAAAAGATGCAAATAATACTCCTGGGTTTTGGATGAAAGAAATGAACTTTAATTTAGATTTAATTTGGATTAAGGATAATGTAATTATTTCTATAAATCAAAACGTTGCAGCTCCAGACATCAAAACTCCACTCAATCAACTTCCTGTTTTCTATCCCCCATCTGAGATAGATTATGTTTTAGAAGTAAACGGAAATTGGAGTCAAAAAAATAATGTTAGAGTTGGAGATAAAGTTAAGTTGATATATTAAACCAACTTATTACGAAATATTTAAGTAACAATTTTTACAGTTCTAACCAAACCATCTCCAGAATAATTATAGACAAAATCTCTGGTACGCAGTTTTGCATCTTATATTTATAAAATATAAAAAACAAGATTGAATTTTTAAACTCATCCTCACTCTATAAATAATTTTAATAATAGAGTTCTGGAAGTGTTGCAAAAAATTCAATCTTGTTTTAAATTTGATTATCTAAAATTATAAATTAATTTTGTTTGATAAATTTATCCATTGATCAATCGATAATTGCTGAGGACGAGAGTTGGCTGATATATTGCATTCATCTAATACAGTCTCTACCACAGTCTTTTCTAATTTTAAATTATTAACTAAAGTGTTATGAAGTTGTTTTCGCTTTCCTAAGAAGCAAGCTTTCAAAATCTTGAACAACTTCTTTTCATCATAATTTACATACTTAGAGTGATCATGCAAAATAATTTGCACAACAGCACTATCAACTTTCGGTGCTGGGTAAAATTTCATAGCAGGAACAACCGTTAACATTTTTACATCAGCGTATAATTGAACCGATATAGCTAACAAGTTTAATTTGCCTACTGGAGCACTTAAATTTTGTGCCACTTCTTTTTGAACTAACAAAGTTAGACTTTGAGGTTTATTGTTTAAAGATAAAAATTTTTGAATTATCTTACCTGTAATATAGTATGGAATATTTGCTACAACTTTATATTTTGACTCCCCTACTAAATTTGCAATATCTGTATGCAAGATATCGGATAACTGATAATTGAAATTTTTATTTTTATTTTTTAAATGATTTAAAACAGATACAAATTGATCGTCTTTTTCTATAGCAATAACTTGCTTTGCCTTAGCAATTAAAAATGAAGTTAAGTTGCCAATACCAGGACCAACTTCAATAACTATATCATCCTTATTAACTTCAGCTTCATCAACCATATCCTGTAAGACAATTTCATCCATTAAAAAATTCTGCCCATATGTTTTATTTGGGCTAAGTCCAAAATCTGCAAGTTTTTGTTTTAAGGTTTCTATATTCATATTAAAACGGTTCGTAGCTTAATTCTCCATCTTCTGAGGAAGATAATAAATTATTTACAGGTCCATCATATTTAACTGCATCACTAGGCAGAGCTTGCAAAATTCTTGAAGGAGTGCTCGCCTGAGTGCTTCCATAAATTTGCCTACTCTGAGCATATAATAAAAATAGTCTTTGCCTTGCTCTAGTTAAACCAACGTATGCCAATCTAACTTCTTCTGCCAAATCACTAGCGCTTAATAAACTTTGACTGTGAGGGAGTATACCTTCCTCCAATCCAACAAAAAATACTGTATCAAATTCCAAACCTTTAGCCGCATGCAAAGTCATCATGGTTACACTATCACCTTTTTCACCCATTGTATCTAAATCTGTTATTAAAGCAACTTCTTCCAAAAATACAGGCAAAGACTCTTGCCAATTTTGGTTATCAAATTTTGCCGTAACGGTTACTAGTTCTTTAATGTTTTCTTTGCGATTCTCTCCATCATCAGTACCATCGGTATATATTGACTCTATATTAAACTGTTTTAATATCACTTTTAACAACTCTGATAATGTTGCTTCTGCTGGGATAATAGTACATTTATGTAAGGTGGCAAAAAAATCATTTACAGAAGTTTTCTGTTTTGCAGGTAAACCCAACCCTGGTAAATATGTCGCTAGTTCACCATGAGACAATCCATTAGGCAATGACAAGATAAAATTAGAAATTTGGTCTACCGCTTTTGGACCCAGTCCTCGCGGAGGCAGATTTATTACTCTTTTAATAGATAACAAATCTTGAGGATTAGATATAAGGCGCAAAAATGAAATCACATCTTTAATTTCACGTCGCTCATAAAATTTTACGCCCCCGATAATCTGATAAGGTATTCCTGCACTAATAAAAACTTCTTCTAACTGGCGACTTTGAGCATGAGTTCGATACAAGACAGCAAATTCTTTTAAACTTGAATGATTACTTGGTAACTGTAAAAAGCTGCCGGAGCCATATGATTGATTATTCTTTTTTAGAAAATGATCGAGAATGGAATAAGAGCTTGTAGATTCTTGCTCCACTTCATACTCTAATTCATTATCAAGATCGGGGCTTGATAGTTTAATAATTTTCTTTGCTACATATCTAGCTTCATCACGACCATCATAAGCCTCTTTAATAATTACCCTCTCACCACTATTATTATCTGTCCATAAGCTTTTAGGTTTCTGTTCGCTATTAAGTTCTATAACTTTTTGAGCTGCAGCTAAAATATTTTTTGTAGAACGATAGTTTTGTTCTAATTTAATTACTAAGCTTCCGCCAAAATCTTTTTCAAAATTTAAAATGTTAGCAATATTACTTCCCCGGAAACCATAAATACTCTGAGCATCATCACCAACCACAAAAAGATTTTTATTTTTTGCTAACAAATGCAAAAACATATATTGAGCCTGGTTTGTATCTTGATACTCGTCTACCAATATATACTGCCATTTAGTTTGATACTTGCGTAAAACCTCTGGAAAATTTTCAAATAATTTAATAGGTAGCATTAACAAGTCATCAAAGTCTAATGCATTTTGTCTGACCAAAAAATTTTGGTAACGGATATAAACCTCTTGTACCATGTTATGGAAATTACCTTCAAGCCCCAAATCCATTTGAGATGGAGATTGTAACAAATTTTTTGCACCAGAAATATACGCTTTAAATAATCCTGGTCCATATTGCTTTGGAACATCTAACTCTTTTAAAATATCTACTAATATTTTTTTGGTATCATCAGAATCAAAAATAACAAAATTGGGAGTATAACCAAGATTTGCAATGTCGTGGCGAAGTATACGAGCGCCAATAGAGTGAAATGTACCAAGAGATGGTTGACCGGCAGATTTAATAACTTTATTTGAAGTAAGCAATTTATTAATCCTTGTTTGCATTTCTTTGGCTGCCTTATTTGTAAAAGTTACAGCCAAAATTTTATCTGCAGGCATCATACCCTGCTCTATTAAATAAGCAATTCGGTATGTCAAAACTCTGGTTTTGCCGCTGCCAGCTCCTGCCAACACCAAAACCGGACCAAGATCTGCAGTAACGGCTTGTCGTTGTGGTTGATTTAAAATATCTAAGTTCATTAAGTAAATTATAACATTAATATATAGAGTAAATCATAGGTTAAAATAAGCTATTTTTTGCTTTATTTAAGCGGATTTAAATAAAAGATGCCTCAAATATGGGTCTAATTAAAACGTATCCACAAAAACCCTTGTTTGGGTTCTAAATGCTTGATACACTTGATAAGTCATTGATTATTTTACTTAAAATCTTTAATAAAGTTACAGATAAGAGGGTTAGAGTTTCTGTAGATTTTATTATCGATAATCATTGGGAATTATTAATCTGTTAATATAGATTATCTATCTTAACTACCTCTCAATGAAAAGGTCAAAATATAACGCACTATAAAAAAATATTATCTCGTTTGTACAAACAAATAAAATTATATTGGTTTATGATCCAATATTATTTTAAAAAGATTTGGCATTTGATAAAACGTAAGCAACCATTTTTAGGCAAAGCTTACACTAATCATTACCCATCAGTTCAGGTAAAACATAAATTCGATATTTTAGATTTTGGTTTAAACTTTTCTAGCGAATTATTAGTTATTGCAATTGTTGCCGTAGTAGCAATTTCAAACTTAATAGCATTTAACCCAATAAAATCTAAAATAGATTATTTGGATAAAAGTTTAGCAAATAATTTTTTGCAAGGACACCAAAGCTTAAACCCTCAGTTAGCTGATAAACAAAATTCTATCAGAACCACTATCAGCTCTGAAGGAATCTTCTCTCAAGCAGAAGCAAGTGACTTTAACCAAGTCTTATCTTCTACAGAACAAAACAACTTGATCGCAGAAGCAACTATTGACGATAGTGGGATAAGTAAATCAAATCCAGACAGTATACAAAAGTTAGTTAGTAGACAAGTTCAAGTTTATGAGACACAACCTTTTGATACTGTTTACACTGTTGCAGAAAAGTTTAAAGTTACTCCAAAAACAATTAGAGAAACTAACAGCTTACCGAATAATGCATTAAAGCCTGGATGGCAGTTAATAATACCCCCTATTGATGGTATCGTTGTTCAATACAGTAACCCAAACTTAACTTTAACTGATATCGCAAAAACTTATAACGCTGATATCAAAAAAATAGTTTCGTATAACGGTTTAGAAGATGAAGAAGATAACGTTGATTTGGGCGAATACTTAATAATTCCTGGTGGCAGCCTTCCTCAAGAAAAACCTAAGCCACAAAAGCCAACTGATAATCAACAACAAACTCCGGCTAAATTTAAACCAGCCATTCCTAAAGCACAAAGCGTTAGCGGAAACCATAAATTTGCTGCTGGATATTGTACAGATTATGTTGCAAGAAAAGTTGCAGGTATTAAATGGGGCGGAAACGCTAACCAATGGATTGCAAACTCTAAGGCATACGGTGCCACTGTAGATAAGAACCCTGCCGCTGGAGCCATCTTAGTAACAAATGAAAATCGCAGATATGGACACGTTGCTTATATAGAAAAAGTTGTTGGCGACCAAGTTTATATTAGCGAATGGAATTATGAAGGATTGTTTATTACTACTCACCGCGTACTAGATATAGACGATTCCAGAATTAAAGGAATTATCCATCCATAAAAAATTAAAACTACTAGATTGCATCTAGTAGTTTTTTATTAGCTATTTATACAAAATAAAAATCCAAGCTTATAACTGCCTGGATTAATAAATCATATTTGTGGTTGAGCTTTTTTGAGCATGCCAATAATATCACGGAGCGTTTCTTTATAGTTTTCTACAGAAAAATGTTTGTATATCTGATCAAGACCGTAATTATCATCACCAGTCATCAAATTAATATTTCCAATAATTTGCCTCATAGTAGCGTTATCAATCTTGGTAGATTTTTTATTGCTATTATCTTCGGATAAATCAAATTTTTCAAAATATTTAATCTGTTGGCGAATATAATAATATAAGGCTTCATTGTAAATTGATTGATATTCGTGCAAACTAAAACCCGATCTAGCCATAGCACACACTGCACGATCCATATGATTCTTTACAACTGCTAAGTCAAAATTTTCGCATCGAGCAATTTCCCTAGTCTCTAAAGTAGCCAACATATCCCAATTGATTCTGTTATCATCAAATATTTTATAAGAAAAAAATCTTTTCATTTTATATTCACGATTAAATAAATTCCACACCAACAGCAGAGGTTCTTCCATATTAAAATCTGGGTTAACGAAATCATTTGGATCCGGCTGATCTAATTTCTCTATCGCTTTAATAATCTCATTTTTTCTTTTTGATTTAATAGCAAAAAATATTGCCGAAGTAAAGACAACCCCTGACATGAAAGCTAAAAAATACCACATAATTTTTCCTCCTAAAATTTTATGCTTAAAGCTTATTATTTTAATACAAATACAATAAATAGTCAATCAAAAAAACACCTCTTAGTTTAAGAGGTGTTTTTATGTTATTGGATCACTCGTCCATTTCCATTGCCAGTATCAGAGCTTAAATCTTGCGTATCAAGGTTAATATTTTGATCGGTAAAATCATCTTTAGCTGTAAATGTTATTGTCTTTAATAATACAACTTCTTTTCCTACCTGATTGCTTCCGGGTGTAAATTTAACATTAAAAGTTAACGTTCTTGGAGATTGTCCTACCCCGCTATAAGCAGAAAGTTTGCCTAAGGACCAAACCAGTTTTCCTGTAGAAGAATCATATTTAACCAAATTCTTTTCTTGATTAGAAATTGTAGCAGCATCTAATGTCACACCAACAGGAACATATGCGATCACAACACCCTCTCGATAATCATTGCTAGAATTTGTTAAAGATAAAGCAACTTTATAACTAGAAGATTTTCCTACCTGAGGAGGGTTTTGACCAGAAGAATATTCTGCCTTACCGGACATTGTCGACGGACTAGAAACTTTAACCGAAATTGGAGAGCCGTTTATAAATGTAGTATTTTGATTAGATTTAATTTTAATCTTATTACTAATTGTAATATTAGTATCAAGTTTACTTGCAGGGTTTGCAACTGTAAACGTATATCGCACCTTGCCTTCATCTGCCGAGTTAAGGCTTTCTAAGATTCCTAATGAAGACCCATTCCAAGTAATAGTTTTATCTTGAACATAAGCTGATTCTGCCTGAATAGATGAAGCAACAACACTATTAGAGTCAATTTGAGCAACTAGCTGAACGCCTGTATTAGCTATTGAAGTATTATTTCGGAAGCTAATTTCGACAGTGACACTATCACCGGGTTTTACAATACCCCCATTATTGTCAATAAATTTTTGTTCTACAACTAATGGTTGATCCTGAATTTCAATTTCATTAGTAACGCTGGATTGAGTGTAAAAATTTCCACTGTCATCAATAACCAAAAATTCTGCTTTGAAATCGGACTTTTGACCAGCCTTTGCACCCTTAAATACACCTTGAAGTGAGATCTTTCCACTTGTTTGAGATTTTATAGAGCCCACATTCCAAATATTATTACCCAATGATGGTTGCGGTGTACTAGAATCAAAACTAAAACCTTCTGGATATGTTAGTTGAATTCTTGCATTATCAATATCTTTTTTAGAATTATTTCGGTAGAAGATGTCGTATTTTACCGTATCTCCATTATTCACCTTATCAGGTCCATTGATATCCAGATTAACATCAGCAGCAATTAATCGAACAGTTGAAGATTGCTCTGTAACAAAAGGAGAGTTGAAATTTTCAAATCTATAATTTAACCTCACCACTAAACGTTTTTGATCATTTACATTGCCTTGAGCCAAAGTTTTTACAATCACTACTGCGTTTTGTCCACTTGATAAATCTGGTACATTAAACTGCGTGCCTGATAAATTTTCTGACTTAGGACTACTTGTAACATACGACATGCCAGTATCATAAACTAATTCCAAATGCATATCGGTCAACTTAGCACTGTCATTGTTTTGAACTCGAATTTTATAAACCACTTCTCCTCCAGTAGCTACTGTTTCTGGACTACTTATATCAATCTGTACTTTTGCTTCCTGGGTGCGCTCTACTTTACGTGGATAAAAAGCATATACCGCCAAACCAGCGATAATTAATAGCCCAGCGATAATTGCCCAAACATACCATTTATTATCAGAGTAAAACTGCTTAATTCTAGAAGCTCTACTAACAGGCAAAGAAAACTCTGAAGGCTCAGCTGGTGTTATTATATTTTCTTGTGTAGGATTTTTGCTAGGACCCTTTACTTCTTGTGGTTCAAAATCAGCCATAAGATATGAAAACTAATTACTATTCTTTATTATCATTATACCACGATAGCAATATATTTAATGATTTTAGCTTCTTATCAAATTGAAATTCAGTAAATTTGACGACTAGTTGTAAAAGCGAAATAGAAAACAAAATTTCTGGGTGAAAATTATTGTAATCTAAAAGCGAAATAAACTTTTGATAATCAGTTTTATCTATCAAAACTCCCCCATCTTCATAGGAATTTACAAAACCTCCAGCACTTAAACTAAAATAAATCTGCTGAGCCGGATTTTCTAACTGCTTAATACCAAAGCCGGTTAAATCTAGGGCAATAATTATAAACCAAGTTAGCAAATTCATAGCTTGTTTTTTTTGATCTATATTGTTAAGGTTGTTTAAAAATACCTTCGTAAAGTTAAACAGTCTTTCCTGCTCTTGCCCATCTACAACCAAAATATTTATGATCTCTGCAACAGCAAACCATATTAAACTACACAAATAATTGTTTTGAAGTGAATCATAACTTTCTAAAACCGAAGCACCAATAATAGTCGGAAGCGAGGATCTCCCTGCAGTTTGGAGAGAGATCAATTGTCCATATTGCAAACTTCCCGCCAACTTGCTTTGCATTTTTTTCACGCTTTTTGCAACGGCTCTAAACTTTCCATTTTCGAGCGTAAAAAAAGTGCAAAGCTTATCAGCTTCGCCTAAATCTTGTTGCTTAATCAAAAAACCTTGGCAGTTTAAATCCATCATGGTTTTTTTGTTTGCGAGCTTGGAGTATTGCTTTTACCAAAAACAAAAGGATCTGCGACATAAAACACACCTGCTAAAAATGCCACCAAAACCAAAACAACTGTTGCTGTTAACCAAATATTTGCTTTGGCTTTTGCAATATAAGCAAAGTTTTTTAAAAAATGGCTTTCAGTAAATTTAACTTGAGTATCAATTAATCTTTCTTTTGGGATAGGTCGAGTATCTGGGACATAAGTAGATCTTACTTCTGATGGAGAAAAGAATTTAATCAGGTCACTACGAGAAATAATACCCAACAATAGATTAGAGCTATCTGTAACTGGTATAGGATTTGCTCTTTGCTCACCAAACATACGAGCCAAGTCTTCTATACTAGTGTCAGGTCTAGCAAAAGGGACACTTTGATTCATAATATCTTTAGCTTTAGCATTAACAACCTGTTCTACCACATAAGGCAATTTTTTATGTGCACCTTGAACATAATCCATATTGGAAAGCATCTGGATATATGTTGGTAAGTATAAATTAGAATCAGAAGTAATAAAATCTCTTTCTGAGATCGTACCTAAAACATGATTATCTGCATTTACAACAGGCAACCCACTGTAATGATACTTGTGCATGATTTCTGCCACTTCACTTACAAGAGTATCTGGAGTCACGGTCACTACTTTAGTTGTCATTAAATCTTTAGCTTGCATATGTATATTATATCAAAATAGTTATGTAACTATAAATTTTATCGAGTGATGCGTCTTAATATAAAAAACTTCCCGTTTGGGAAGTTTTTTATATTTTAAACCAGACTCAATCCAATCCATAAAGGTTTACTGTTTACAACCACCTGAGCTTCGTAATCAGCTTCAACTTCTGGGTCAACCTTGATATCTGTAATAAAAGTTTTTTGTTTGTCTACTAAACTTAGAGCAGCAGCAATGTCTTCATCAGAAGAATTGTAATAAAGCACAACTTGTTGTCCAATTTTCAAACCACTCTTCTTGCGGAGATCTTGAATCTGGCGTTCAATTTCTCTAGCTAACCCCTCTTGCTCTAACTCTGGGGTTAATTTTGTATCTAATCTAACCACCATACCATTATCAGCTTTTTCTACAAAACCATCTTCAACATCGACATCTATTAACTTCACAGCTTTTACATTTAATTCTTCTAAAAGAATATTTTTTAGTTGATCAGATATATTTGCACTATCAGGCAAAGCGTATTGTAATACCGCTAAAGGCTGTCTAAGTTTAAGATTATGCTCTTTACGAAGAGATAAACCTAACTCGACTAAAGATCTCATACTTTCCATATCTTGCAATAACTGCTGATCAAAACTTTCAACCTTACTCCATGACTCTAAATGAACAGATTTATTACCAGTTAAATCTTGGTACAATCTTTCTGCGATAAAAGGCATTATTGGAGCGAGTAACTTTGTCAGTTCAACTAACGTATAACCAAATACTTGTAAAGCTTGCTTACCAGCCTCACCGCCTTGCTTAATGCGATCGCGACTGCGACGCACATACCAAGTAGATAGTTGAGTGACAAAATCTTGGATAGCACGACATGCTTTGACAGTATTATAAGCATCTAATTGTTTAGTAACTTCAATTTGGGTTTGCTTTAAATGAGCTAAAACCCACTGATCCAACACATGATTTGCTGAAGGTTCGGCTAAACTAACTTTTTCTGAAGAATACATTCTAAAGAATTGCCATACATTAAATAAAATCAATGACAACTTGCGATTAATTTCTGCAACACCTTTTTCAGAAAAACTAAGATCATCAGCATTCATTACCGGAGCAGACATCATGTAAAAACGCATTGGATCTATACCATAGCTATCAATCAATAATTGTGGGTCAGGATAATTCTTTTTACTCTTGCTCATTTTACTACCATCTTCTGCCAAAATATTACCTGTTGTTACCACATTCTTAAATGGCTCTTTATCAAAGATAATCGTACCTATTACATGCATAACATAAAACCACGCCCTGGTTTGAGCTATGTATTCTGCTACAAAATCTGCTGGGTAACGACTGGCAAACAATTCTTGATTTTCAAATGGATAATGAAGCTCCGCAAAAGGCATAGAGCCGCTCTCTACCCAACAATCTACAACTTCTGGAACACGACTCATCTTGCCGCCACAACTTTCACAAGACAACTTTACTTGATCAATGTATGGCTTGTGCAAATCCAATGCGTTTAGGTTATTTGCTTGATAGTTAGGATAAACTTCATCAAAGTTTACCGACTTCTGTTTTAGTTCAGAAACAGAACCCACACAAACTTGATTATTACATCCAGAAGTTTGGCACTTCCAAAATGGCAACGCTGTTGCCCAATAACGGTTGCGAGAAATATTCCAATCCGGAGCTGTTTCTACAGATTTGGCAAAACGTCCATCGCGCAAATGACCTGGATACCAATTAATATTTTGGTTTAATTCTAATAGACGAGATTTTATCTTTTGAATATTAATAAACCATGCCGGCAAAGCACTGTAGTACAAAGGAGTACTACATCGCCAACAGTGAGGATAACTATGAGTATTAGCAAAAATTTTGTAAACCAACTGCTTACTTTGCAAATCTTTTAAAACGACTTTGTCTGCATCTTTAAAGAACAAACCTCGCAAATATTCTGGAACACGATCTGTATAATTTCCCGAGTTATCCAATATATGTTGCTTTGGAAGATTTCGGCGCTTTGCTGCTTCATAATCTTCTTCACCATACATCGCTGCATTATGCACAACACCAGTACCGTCTTCTGTTGTAACATAATCTTCAATATAAATTTTATGAGCAGTCCCATCTGGATTATCAATTACTCCGGCATAGAGAGGTTCATAGCTTAAACCCTCCAAAGATCTAGCTGTAAATTCTGCTTTAACTTCGTACTCGCCCTCTAATACTTCTAGTCTATCTTTGGCTAAAATATAATTTTCGCCATTATTTTCTACCATAACATAGGCAATATCACCGCCGATATTTAGCGCAGTATTACCAGGCAGAGTCCATGGAGTAGTAGTCCAAGCCAATACATAAGTTTTATCATCAATTAAGTCATCTACAATGCGCTGGCGAGACAGTAATTTAAATTTTACAAAGACAGAGTTTTCGGTGACATCTTTATAACTGTTGTCCATTGCCACTTCAAAATTGCTAACCGGTGTTTGACACCTGCTACAATACATCAAAACTTTATTATCTTCGTAGATCAATCCTTTATCCCAAATTTGTTTTAGACCCCACCAAACACTTTCCATAAATTTGGTATCCATGGTCTTGTAAGAATTGTCAAAATCAACCCAGCGACCCATGCGCTCGATCATATCACCCCATGCATCTACATAAGTTAAAACATTAGTACGACATTCTGCATTAAATTTATCAACGCCGAGTTCTTCAATTTGCTTCTTGCCAGAAATTTGTAATTTTTGCTCTACTATATTTTCGATTGGCAAACCGTGACAATCCCAACCCCAAACACGGCGCACAAATCGTCCATTCATAGTTTGGTAACGCCCAAAAACGTCTTTAACAGTAGATCCTAATAAATGTCCATAATGCGGAGTCCCCGTAGCAAACGGTGGTCCATCATAAAAAATATAAGGCTTACCGTTTTTAGTTTTATGAAGAGATTCTTCAAAAATTTTGTCTTTTTTCCAACCTTCCAAAACCTCTTGTTCTAGTTTTGCAAAATCTGGATTATTAGAAACAGGTGCTTTTGTTTCTGATTCTTGTGTATTCATATGTATATCAGACATATTTAATTATAGTTTCTTAATTTTACAATAAATTTACCATCGTGACAATTTTTTATTTTTTGGATTATATAAAATAGATTCTCTCAAAGAACTCAATACACAGTTGACAAAACCTTGTTATTATGATATTATATTTCCTTCGATGAAGGGGGAACAAATTCTAATATGTGGTACAAGATCGGCGAAGATGCCGCCATATTAGCCGGCGATTATAATGCTCCTTGTAACCACGTTCCCTTTCGATAAAAAGAGAAGCGGATTCGCCCGCGAACACTGCCGGCTATAGATACGCCAAACGGATGCCGGTGCAATTGGGCACAGTGCAGACAGTCTGCATACGGAAATACCGCTTGTCTAATTCGACGCAGTCTACCAATGGGTAGACAAAAGCCGCTAGCGATCAAATAAATATCGCAGCGGCTTCTTTTTTTGCAATCTTTTAAAAAGTATTTGATAATATTTGAACGAATTCCGCAGCTCTATTTATATATTTATTTATAGAGCGAGGACTAGTGAAAATATTATCAAATACTTTTTATTTTACCTTAGTGATTACGCTAAATATCAAACTACATCTGTTGTGGAGCAGTAATACCCAATAAGTCCAAACCATTTTTTATAACTTGTGCAGTGGCTACAGAAATAGCCAACCTAAGCTGTTTTGAACCTTCCGAATCAGCATTAACCACAGAGTTATGTTCATAAAAATTATTAAAATCTTGAGACAATTCAAATAAATAAGAACATAAGGTGTTTGGCAAGAAATTATCTGCCGCAGAATTAACAACTGCCTGATATTGCTGTAGCTTTCTCAGTACTAACTGTTCGCTAGTATTGATTTGATCAAAGCTAGGATTTATATTAGAAGCTTCTATCCCCACCTTTCTGGTAATCCCACAAATACGTGCATGAGTATACTGCAAATAAGGACCAGTGTTTCCTTCAAACGATAAAGAATTTTCTTTATCAAAAATAATATCGTTTTTTAGATTGCGCGATAAAATAAAATATTTTATCGCTGCATTTGCAATTATTTTAGATACACTTTCTTTATCTTCTAGATCTGGATTCTTTTGTTCTACAATTTTTAGAGACGCAGCTCTCGCATCCTCATATAACTCTTTGGCACCGATAACAGTACCCTTACGAGTACTCATTGCACCATCAGGTAATTTTAAAAATCCGTAAGCAATATGTTTGGCTTCAAAATTATTATCAATAACACCTAACAACTGTAAAATTTTAAATGTCTGAGCCAAGGCATGAGACTGGCGCACATCAACTACATAAAACTGTTTAGCAAAACCCATTTCTTTACGGTGAATATAAGTGGCTAAATCGCGAAGCAGATATGTTGTACCACCATCGGACTTTACCACAACAGCAATACCCAAATTAAACTGTTCTAAATTGACAATTTGTGCACCCTCAGACTGAACAAGCAAACCTTTTGAGTTAAGCATGTCTAACACTTTTGGCATCAAGTCTATATAAAAACTTTCTGGGAAATCGTGATCAGCTTGCCTTATACCAACCTCTTTATACATAAAATCGTATTCTTGCCAGCTCCATTCCTTAAATTTTTGCCATAGATCATAGTTTTGCTGATCACCCTGCTCCAACTTTACAAATTCAGCTTTTCCTTGTTCTCGAAGCCCGGGATTGCTTTCAATTTCTTGGTTAATTTTTACATATAATTTATTAAGTTCAACAATAGGATCCTGCTCGATAACTGACATATCTCCCCACATTTTGAAAGCCAATAACAAAAGACCAAACTGAGTTCCCCAGTCCCCTAGATGAGTATCTGATTCAACGATTTTACCAGTCGCTGTTAACAACTTAAATAAGCTGTCACCAAAAATTCCATTTTCCAAATGACCCAAATGAAGAGGCTTGGCAACATTAGGCTGAAAATATTCTAATAGAATCTTTTCACCATCCTTTTTTTCTTGCAGTCCAAAATTATTTTTCTGTTCTAAAATTTGATTTAAATTAAAAAGCAAATAACTATTAGCTAAAGTAAAATTAATAAAACCGCCTGCATTTTCAATTTTAGAAAAAGTCTTATTTTTATCAATTTCAAAAGCAGTTTTTGCAATCAACTTGGCAAATTCTGCGGGGTTTGAGGCAGGTTTTACATTAAAATTTTTGAAAAGCATCATAGCTGCATTGCTGGCATAGTCACCAAACTCTGGTTTTGGATAAGACACATCAAAAGTAGCAGCAGATAAAATCGCTTCGCTTTCTTCAGGACTAATTTGTTTAATAGCCTCAGAAATTAACTGTCCAATATAAAATTTCATAGCTAAATTATACTAAATATTTTAGTTTTATCCCAATATTGACAAATAATAATAAATATGTTAGAAATATAAGTTCTATTATAGAACGGAGGACCAATGAAAAAATACATTAAAATTTTAGTCATGGCGTGCGCCATGTTGGTTTTAACTACCACTTCTTTTGCTTACGCAAACGACGAAACCTACGTCATGCCAAATGATGTTACGGCAACTTTTAACTTCGATACACCAAACAAACTGAGTGTTAAATTTTCAAAACCTTTTACCGATGCTGGCGAATCAGTTTACGTTGTGCTGGATATTAAAACTGGTCAACCGGTTATTGCAGCCAAAGACACAGCGGAAAGTTTAATGACAGATCATGATTTTACCGGCATGATATTTTTTGCAGGTTATGATCAAGTCGAAATAAAATTTCAAAATATTCCGGCAACAAAAGCTGAGTTGAAAAAATCAGTCCCTATGCTACTGCAAATATTTTTAATGTTTTATGAAGACCCGGGCACAAACGATCCGGGATTATAAGAAATGAGAAATAAACTTTTCTCGGACCGTTAATTTTAACGGTCTTTTATTTTATGAAACTCCAATAATGGGTGTTAAATTATAATAATTCAAGATTTGATTTATATGCTTAAAAACAGTATAATGTAAATTCGTTAACTATATTTTATGAACGTAGACAATTCAATTCTTCAATCAGATCAAAATGAGCAACCAGAGCACATTAATATGAGCAACCAGCCTTTTGTTAAAAAATGGGCTGGTTTAGTAGTGCTGAGCTTGGCATTAGCAATTATTGTTATTGATACAACTTTGCTAAATGTCAGCCTTAAAACAATCATCAAAGATCTAAATACTAATCTACACAGCATGCAATGGGTAATTACAATCTACTCATTAATTCTTGCTGCATTTACTATTACCGGTGGTAGACTTGGCGATCTTTTTGGTCGCAAAAAAATGTTTGTGATCGGTGCAATCATTTTTGCTATTGGATCTTTTTTAGCTTCTATCAGTAAGAGCATTGGCTTTATGATAACCGGCGAAGCTATAGTAGAAGGAATTGGGGCAGCATTAATGATGCCTGCAACAGCTTCCTTATTGGTTACTAACTATAAAGGACGAGACCGTGCCGTAGCTTTTGGTGTATGGGGTGGAATCGCAGCGGCCTCTTCTGCAATTGGTCCAATTTTGGGTGGCTGGCTAACAACCAATTATAGCTGGCGCTGGGGCTTTAGAATTAATATTTTAGTAGTAGCCTTAGTTTTAATTGGCTCTTTATTAATTAAAGAAAATCATCAACTACGTACAAAATCAAAAATCGACTTTATTGGAATTTTATTATCCTCTTTAGGTTTATTATCTATTGTTTTTGGATTTATCCAAGCATCTACTTTTGGGTGGTTTAAGGCTAAAGAACAATTGGTATTTTTACACCACACTCTTAATTTAGGCAGTCTTTCTGCCACACCTTTGTTTATCGTTCTAGGTTTGATTATCTTAGCTGGCTTTATGTTTTGGGAACGATACTACGAAAACAGAGGATCCACTCCTCTACTCTCTTTAAATCTATTTAGAAACAAACAATTTGTGGTTGGCTCGGCAACAACAGCAATTTTAGCACTAGGACAATCTGGATTGTTCTTTACCATACCAGTATTTTTGCAAGCAGTACGTGGACTTGATGCTCTACACACAGGACTAACACTATTACCAATGTCCTTAGCTCTTTTAGTTGCCGCACCTCTATCTGCAGTCTTAATCAAATACATCAAACCAAAAAGATTAGTACAAATTGGCTTAAGCCTTAGCGCTCTTGCTTTTTTAGTTTTAATCTATAGCTTAAAAGTTGATGCTACTGCATGGCACCTAGCTCCAGGATTTATTATTTTTGGTTTTGGCATGGGGCTAATTATGGCTCAAGTTAGCAACATTACTTTGTCAGCAGTTTCTGCTCAAGAAGCAGGTGAAGCTTCTGGAGTAAACAATACCTTACGTATGGTTGGGCAAACATTGGGATCTGCTATATTAGGAGCTGTTCTTCTTTCAGCTTTAACAAGCAATGTTAACACCAGCATCGCAGATAGCAAAATAATTCCTGATCAAGCAAAGACTACCATTGAGCAAAATGTATCCAAAAATATTTCTGATATATCTTTTGGAGGCAATGCTAGCACCAACAATAACCCACTACCTCAAACTATTACTAACGAGCTAAAGCAAATTACCCAACAAGGTATTGTAGATGCTAATAAAACAGTAATGGTCTATGGCATTATCTTTATTGTTTTGGGCATATTAGTATCTACCCAATTATCCAATAACCAAAATCTGCATCCAGAAGAACAAGGACCAGAAACTGATGCTGAAGAAAATAACAGTGGGAGCAATTCTTACACTCCTCTGGCACAGCCACTATCAAACGACAACACCAGTACTCCTACACCTACAAAAAAATCTAGAGCAAAATTATACTTAGGAATTCTGTTAGCAGCAGTGATAATTGGTGGGGTTATAATTGCTAGCCAAAACTCCAAAGACAAAAATTCTTCTAACCCAGAAATAGTAGTCACCGGTTCATCAGATGATCCAAGAAATTCAATTGAATTTTTACGAGGACAAGAACCATCAGATTCAAACAATACAAGTAATCAAAACTTAACCGCACCGCAAACTGATAACCAACCTCAAGTAGAAAATTACAATAATGACCAATTAAAATTCTCTTTTGATAAACCAAAAGATTGGCAAGTTACCAAACAAACTGCTAATGAAGTAACTTTTCAGGCTGCAAATGGAGTTATAGACATTCAAACATATCAAGCTCAGGGAGCAAATATGGAAGGACTTAAAAACTTCTTATCTTCACAAAGCAATATCTCTAATATCACACAAGAAAAAATTGATAATAAAGATGTTTATCAATTTAATATCAAAGGAATATACGAGCACGGATACGCATTTACAGAGAATAATAGACTTTATTATATATTAGGGGCAACAAAAGATAATAACGCTTTGAAAAACTTTAGCAGCAAGCAATAAAAATAAAAACAACCGCTTAAAAAACTAGCGACTGTTTTATTTTAAGATAGATTTTTATTTAAAACTTTAAGATGCTTCAAAACTGAATAAATATAATCGGTATTTTCCGAATTTTTCATAATATTTTTAAACAATATTCTAAGCTGTTCTCCCAATTCTTTAAATAATAAAGATTTCTTTAAAGACATAAAACCTCCTTTATTAATATAAATTTCTAAGCAATTATATATCATTTGAAAAGCTTTTTCAAACTGGTAAAATACATATATGAAGATATTAGCTACCAACAAACGAGCAAGGTTAGACTATGACATCAAGGACACCTATGATGCCGGTTTAATGTTGTCTGGTGCCGAAGTTAAGGCTGCAAAATCAGGCAATGTTTCTTTAACTGGAAGCTATGTCAAAATTAATGGCAACAATGTGGTGCTAATAAATACCCATATTGGTCAGTATAAATATGCCCCAGCTGAAGGATACGACCCGACTCACACCCGCACATTGCTTTTAACCCAAAAAGAGTTGAATCAAATTACAGGACTAGATAAAGGCTTTACTATTGTGCCATTAGAAATTTATATTGGAAATAAAAATTTAGTAAAGATTAAAATTGGTATTGGTAGAGGTCGCAAAAAGCAAGACAAACGAGAATATATCAAAACCAGAGATACTAAAAGAGAAATTAAAAAGCTTGTATAAAACAGATCGCATTGGTCTGTTTTATTAAAACTTGAAAAGTATGTAATATAATTAAGTCATGCGTATATATAAAGACATTATTTATTTTGTAATTATCGCACTACTTATAGCAACTATTGGACAGCTATATTACTCGTGGGTATACAGACCAATTTCCTACAGCAAACCCGCGGTACGGGTTTACTATAATCAGCAAACACAAGCCAATCAAAAGCTAATTAAAGAAATTCAAAACGCTGATCAATTTATTTATTTTGCTATTTATACTTTTACTCGGCAAGATATTAAAGATGCTTTGCTAGGAGCAAAATATAGAGGCATAACCATAAAAGGAGTTGTCGACAAAGATCAAACTGCTCAAATTAAAGAACAAGCTGCGATTATCAAAGAGTTGCAACAAGCTGGTATTCCTATTGGATTTCAAGATCATAGTGCAATAATGCATATCAAAACTTTAGTAACAGAAAAATCTTACTTTAGCGGATCTTATAATTGGACAAGTAATGCCACCAATCTTAATGATGAGGTTATAGAAATTGGTTACGATGAAAATATCCGAAAACAGTATCAAATTGTTCTAGAAGAATTATTTAAGAGATATCTAGATAAATAGTGGTATAATTACTTTATGAATGGCTTATCAATATCTGACTTATTTTTTATAATCACAGGCAGTGCAATAGTGCTTATTTCAGCATTAATTATTATTGCCCTACTCTATTTAATATACCTATTAAGGACTATTAAAACTGTTTTACATACTGCCAAGCGTGGTGCTGAAATTGTTTCGGAAGATTTAAGCGAATTAAGAAACAATATCAAAGAAAAAGGAGTTAGTATTTCAACTATTCTGGGCTTTATAAAAAACATGTCCCTCAAGCAAATATTTAAAAATAAGAAAAGAAAGTAATTTTATGAAGAAACAACAAAAACAAATTATCGCGGCAGGTGTAGGATTAACCGCTCTTGCAGCCGCAGCAGCTAGTGTATATTTACTTACTGGCAAAAATGCTAAAAATAGAAAAAAGATTAGCAAGTGGGCTAAAGATCTTCAAAACGATGTGGTTGCAGAATTACACAAAACCCAAAAAGCAACTAAAAGTTCTTATAACAAAATCGTAGACACTATTTCCAAAAATTATAAAGACATCAAGAATATCGACACTCAAGAATTAGTGATGGTGACTAGCGAGTTAAAGTCTAATTGGGATGCGATTAAAGATCAATTTGATTCTGCTAAAAACTCTGTAAAAAAAGTATTACCAAAGGCAACTAAAAAAGTAGCCAAGGCAGCAAAAACTGCAAAAAAGGCAGTGTCAAAAAAGAAGTAAAAATAAACCCGGCTTATGCCGGGTTTTTTACTAGAAGACAGATATAAAAAGAAAGACATATAGTATTCGAACGAATTCCGCAGTTCTATTTTTGAATTTATATAATAGAGCGAGGACTAGTGAGAATACCATATGTCTTACTTGTTGCAGATTTTTGTTAAATTTTAAATAACCCTAATATAAATTATATATTAATCCTTTTTATTTAAATGCTTATGTCTAAAATAATCTAAGCCGTATTTTTCGGTACGCTTACCACCCCACAATAATATTAACTCTAGCAAAATTAATTGCGGATTAATACTTACTGCACCAGCTAACAAATAATTAAAATTCATAAACAATCCAAACTTAGTCGCTAACAAACTGAAGATTCCTAAAATCAATCCAATGCCCACAAATAATTCTCCAAGCGAAACTAAGTAAGAAAATACAGCCGCATTTGGCAAAGCAATATGCTGAATTAACCATACATACCAAGCTTGCACATCTGGATGCTCGCCCGATGTTTTAGCTAGGGATGCTTTTAAAAATCCAGTCAGAGCAGTTCCTGCATTACTTCCCACCCACGCCGAACTAGTAATTTTAGCATATCCTGCTTCTAACCATGTCCAGCCAACATACACCCGGATAATTAATAATACCCAAGGCACAAATGCTTTATGTTTTAAATCCTTGAACATAATAAATGTTTTAATTGTTACTTTAATTATACACCCTAACAAATTTTTTATAAAAATAAAAAGACGTAAATTATACGCCTTTAAGTAAACTAAATTCCTGCTGGTATTTCTAATCCTACAGAAATTAATTCTATTTGCATCTTCAGAACATAACCTAAATTTTGATACACTGGCAGTTGCTCAGGAAAGTTTTTGCCGGCTGCTTTAACGAGCGGCAAAACATAATTTCGTCCAACTTCCATATATGAAATTTGCTTTTCTTTGGTAAATGCACCGACCATAGTATAAAAGTTATGCACTCTATCTGCAGGCTTAACAATAGAAGCAATTGGATTTAATGCAATAGGATCGTAATATTGATCGTCTGACATTTTGGAGCCTAAGCGGTTTTTATCCATCAAATCTACGGATTCTGCTACCATACTGCCAAATTCTTTTTCTATTAATTCGTAAGTAACTGGCATCATGCCTGGCGGCACTCTGTTGGATTGAATACCATAATCTTCTTTTACATCGTGCAATGCCACAGCGGCAAGGGTTTCTTGCGGATGCTTCATCAAGCCAATGAGCGATTGCAGATAAAGCATCTGCGAAAGCTGATGACTATACTCTGGCGAGCCGTCTTTACGAAGACCAGTATGATATTCTCTACCAAACTCCAATGCCTTTAAGGCTAAGTTAAGCTTTGCACCAATCAAAAAATATTTATTGGCGGTAAACATTTTCTCAAATTTAATTTGAGAGATAATTCTATCTGATGACATAATTTTGTCCTCCCTTTATAATTTGTCATATATTAGCAGACTCCTTGACAAATGTCAATATTTACCGTATATTTAAAATACATTTTTGCGGGGTAATTACCTTGCAAACATAAAATTTGGGGATGTTGGATTTTGACAGAATTTTACAATCTCTTTATATGCAAGATGAGCCAGCTTGCAAGCTCATTAATCTTACAAGCAATCTTACGTGCTAACGCATGGAACAAAGTTGTAGCTGCATTTTCTAATGCAACCCTACAACCTGCACTTGCCTAACATTGGTTCGTGCACTAGCCCTTTACCTCTGCTTTGGGTAAAGATTAGCTAGACAATAGAAGCTATAATATTGTTATTTGAAATACGTAACAATATCGAAAAGAAGTATTTTAAACTGTATGCTTAGTTGTTCGTTGAATGGCATGCAGTAAAATAACGAACTAATCTTGTGAACAATAAATTGGTTAAGAAATTTTGGACGCGGGTTTAACTCCCGCCATCTCCACCAAATGAAAAAAGTTTAAACCTTTTGATAAAAACACCAATCTTTGTATAGGTGTTTTTTAGTTTACCAAAATTGTCTTTTTTGAGATAGATAGCGGGAGAGTAAAACTAACTTATCTTATATAAAAAAGACCGTTCCAAACTCGAAAGTTCAGAACGGTCAGTGCGAAATGATTCTCGCATGGATACTAGGACACTTCTTCGGGCTTCCAAACGAAGAAAATACCCCACTTCATCATGCGGACTCTGCCTCTACGAAGCAAAGAAGCAAGTTCGCCAACGGGCAGAGCAGCTTTCGCACCGAGAATGTTAAAGAACATCAGCACGAAGTAAATGCTCGCCTGTCTGCTCGTCATCCAGCCGAGATAGCTGTCCACGCCTCCGTCTTTGAAATACGAGAGCTTTTGAACCGTGAAAAGATCTATCCACGGAAGAGCTAAAGCAATCCAGACCGCAAGCGAAAGATGGGCGTAAATCTGAACCAGAGCGATGGCACGAGTGCCGGCGAGCCGATTAACTCTCTCAGTCATCCCATATATTCCATATCTCAGCTTGAGATAATAGAAAGTCAGCAAAAGAATAACAGCTAAGAAAGAATTGATTGAAGCGATAGTAGCCAAAATAGTATATAACATTTGATTTCCTCCAGTAAATTTTAGTGTATTTTTGGCTCACAAAACCAGATTTTTGTATTTGACATATTATAGCATATTTGCTAATGTATGTCAAGTGAAGATAGTTATGCTCTTTATCAAAGTTTGCCAACCCTCTCGACTCACTCCACCAAAAAGCAGCCTTATAGGCTGCTTTTAATTTGGCAGAAACAATATAATATGTTAAAGTTTGAGGTCATATCACAAGTTAAAAATTGGAGGAAAATATGCAAAAAATTGCCGCAGCTAAGCTTATAGAACTAGGTCCGGTCATAATTTTTACTGACAAACCTTTAAAAGAAATTAATGATAGCGAAATAAAATTTGAGGATGGAAGCTTCGTTAATGGAAAAACCGGAGAATACAAATTTGTAGGCAGCCCAGATTCTTACCAACTGGTCCCCTCTTCAGAGGAAGATATTCTAAAATCAATTCAAAGACCAGGAGTTACCATTAACTCTGGAAAAATGCCCGAATTAGTAATTTATAAATTAGATGCTTCTGTAACACAAAATTTAAATTGGAATTTTTGAATCCTGTTCACTAGAAAGCAAAAACAAAGTCTATGACATACAAAGTCTTAGGCTTTTTATTTTTAATACAGTTTTGTCCAAATTTAATCAAAGGCTTATTTACAAGATTTAAATTATATTTTTTAAATGATGTCCACCAAAAAAGCCTCTAAGGATGCTTTTAATTTGGCAAAATAAAAAAGGGTTTTTGAAAATGCGCAAAAACCCTTAATTTTCAATTATTTATGACACTATTCTACGTTGTTGTTTGTTTGGTTTAAATACTTTTTCGGATCGTAAGACAACGAAAGAGCTTTATCCAAATTTTCTTCCGGTTTTTTGCAAGCCATTCCGGTCAAACATACAGTATTGCAGTCTGGTTCACAATGCTCTGCACTTTGTCGAGTTTTGGGGTAATAAACATAACACGCCCCAGACATACTACAGGCACACGGTGCTGTTCCATTTTTTGCAATAAAGGTAATTTTCTTAGCTTTTTCCAAAGAATAACCTTCCATATTACCATAAGCTTGCAACCATTGATCTTTTGCTTTTGCTTCTGATTTTTCAGTAAAATTGATCGGCACTCTACGATAACCGTCCGGGACATCCAAGGACCCATCAGGATCTACGATTGCTTTTTCATATTTCAATTTTTCATTTGCCGAACCATTTGCACCATCATTTGAAGCACTAGATATAGGCAAAAGAAAACTCATCCCAAGCAAACAAGCAAAAAACAACACAGAAAATGTCAAAAACATTTTTTTCATAAAATCTCCTTAAAATTTTGTATTTTTAGAGTAAAAAGCACTCTGAAATAAATTATAAATAAAATAAATATATTTGTAAAGGCTTTATATATAAAAAATTAAATAATTAAAATGACTACTTCTCATTTCGGCAGTAAAGACGATGATTGAATTTTTACCAAAGACCTGGCAAGTATAATGCTGGGTCTTTTAATTTAAACGATGCTTGACGTATTAAGGTAAATGTACTAATATCATTAGTCAACATAAGCTGGTATTCTAAAAATGGAGGAAATATTATAATGAATATTAAAGCTATAGTTTTTACAATAGTAATGCTTTTGTAATTCTTAGCATGGACGGGATACAGGATTCAAACATATTTTGTCTTTGATCGTAATTGTGAAGGGTATCTTAAACGTGCCGGTGATGCTAACACCGTAGAAATTGCGACAAAAGAAATGGAGACCGCTATTTCTTATATCGAAAAGGAACAAATGACTAGCGGCTACACTTCTGTTTTGTGGCAAGCACCTGATGAAGATGTTAGTTTTTGGTATAGCAATTTAAAATCAGCCTTAGAAGAATTAAAGCAAGTTAAACCAGAGGCAACACAACTTGAAAAAAGTAATGTCTTAATGAAGCTGAGAGAAACACTACTTGATAATTCCTCATCAGTTACAGCGCCTCAAGGAATAAGTGTTTACCCTCATAACGCCATTGTATTCTATTGGGGTATATTATCTATTGTTTTATTTGGCGTAGGTGTAATTTGGACTGATGAACCATAATAACATTATGTCCACTTAAATTATTATAAAGACTTAATAGTTTTTTGAATAATAAAAAGCCGCAGTTGCTAATGATAGCAATCTGCGGCTGTTATTTTTGATTATATAAATCGTTATTTCATATTAGATAAGGCAGCAGCATTCTTTGCTGCGGTCTTTTTTTGATTTAGATTACTCTGGCGAATATTTTCTAAGCCTTCATTATATATAGGCTGCAAAATAGCTATAAGCTCGGCATCATCTTTAAATTCTTCAAGTATGTGCTCAGCAGCAGCTTTGGTTTCTGGGCTATATACAGGAAACCTATTACTATCAGGGCTTTTTCCCAAAACCACATGTCTTGCAAAACGATGGCGAAGCTGCTTATTATCTTCTCCATCCAAACGTTTTAGAATTTTTTCAATATGCCACTCGTTAAACAATTTTCGATCATCTATCTGTGGCAAGCTCAAAATAAATTCGATCTGAGATGCAAACAATGCGTCACTATAGGGATAATGATCAGAATGCAGCATAAGCTGAATTATATCAGCATAGCAATCTAATGCCACTTCCCAATCTGCACGAGGTTCGCAACCAGCATTAATTTCGGACATAATAACATCACGCATCTTTTTGTCAGCAAGCTTCTTCCAGTTTTCTGACACATTCTCAACTCTTAACAAATCGGCAAACGGATTGTAACCAGAAGAATCATCCATCCCACAAAATGGGTAAATATCATTAATCTGAAAATATTCAAATAAAACTCCAATATATGGATTAGGTTCTTTAATTGCTCCAAGAAAAGAAATAATATAGCTGTTATAGTAAAATAACAATTTATCTTTAGTTTCTCCATCTGGAAGCTTTCTAACAAAACCAATATTTTCATATAATAATTGGGTCGCAAAGCTCAATAAGTCACTTGAAAATAACTCAAGCGGGATTTTACCTATTAAAGATAAATAGTTTTTTGATGAAGCGCGAAAAATTTTTTCCTTCCATTTAAATGGTAAATAATTTAAATCCGGTGCCAATAATATGGATACTGCACGAGCCTTAAATTGATCGCGCACATCGGCTTTCATCAAATCTAACAGATCATGATATTCACCATGCAACTCCGACCACTCTTTCCAAACCTTGTCGTCTTCCTCAATTTTGTCATTGCCAAATATAGAATTATATATAGACAATACTAATGATTTATGTGTTTCCATAACTTCCTCCTAAATTTATTTTTATCTGCTAAAATAATTGCCTTTCAGCAAATCTTCCAGATTTATTAAAATAAGTTTTTTTAAGCTATTTGTCAAGGGTATTAAAATAAAATATGCCAAATAAATAGCATTGACTTTTTAGTCAAATAATGTTAGGATATTAAATCCAAAGAATATTTGGATTTGAATAAGTCTTTAAAAATATGGAGGAAATATGAGAATATTTACATCAACTGCTGTAGTATTATTTAGAGTAATGGGATTACTTTTGGCTATTTATAGCTTAAACTATTATTTAGCTACGATAAGCTTAATAACATTAAGCACACTAGCCGTTACTGGAAAAATAAAAAACACCTTAAGAATAGTAATAGAAGCAATTGCATTCGCAGTTGCAATTGCCGGATATTATTATAATACATATTATGAATTGCCCTCTTATTTAATAACACTATTTATAATTTTTGGCATTGCTTACTATGGATTGGCAATATTCAGTGCCTATTACCTAAAAAATAACTAAAAAATCAAGGTTAAACATTTTTCAAATGGAGCATTATGGCAGAATTACAAAAAAGTCCTAATTGGGATTTACGATGCTTAACTAGAAAAAGAGATATGTCAGGATTTCCTTACAACGAAGGATTCCCTGGCGGAGCTTATGTCGGGAAGTATTATACTTTAGTAGATGTAAACGGCGAACTTTTATACAATTGCCGTGTAGATGACAGCAGACAATATGCGTCGGAGGGCAAAGAATGGAAAGTTCCTAGACAAGGTAATACTCAAGAATCGGCAGTGCTTTGCTGGAAAGAACAAGAAAAGTATTATGTTGGTGAACTTCAATAATATAATTACAAACAACCTAATTAGGTTGTTTTATTTTATATAAAAATTGAGTAAATAGCAGCAACTGCTGCAAGAGACATTAAGACAAAAACTAAAGATCCGACAATGTTGGCAAATTTACCATTTACCCATTTTCCCATAATCTCTTTATCAGCAGAAATTTTGACCAAAAAATAAATTATTACCGGAGCCAATATACCATTTAAAACTGCAGAGTAAATTAACATCTTTATTGGATTAAATCCAAACAGATTAAATAACAACCCTAACAGCATGGCAATTATAATCACGCCATAAAAAGCATACGCATGCTTAAGTCCTTTACTAAAACCTGAGGACCATTTAAAACTTTCCGCTAGTGCATATGCAGCGCTTCCAGATAAAACAGGTACAGCTAATAATCCAGTTCCGATAATACCTAAAGCAAACAAGGTATAAGCTTCATTTCCAGCTAATGGTCTTAATGCTTCTGCAGCTTGTGCAGCACTTTCTACTACTATACCTTGTGGAAATAATACCGAGGCGCAAGTAACAATAATAAAGTACATGACCAAATTTGAAAAAAACATCCCAGCTACAACATCGAAGCGCATTCTACTTACTTCTTCTTTTTTTAAGGATTGATGACGCAATTTAAGGTTTAAGTGTCCTTGCTGTTTACGCTCCTCTACTTCTTGTGAAGTCTGCCAGAAAAACAAATATGGAGATATAGTTGTACCCAAAATAGCACATATCATAATAAACAAATCTTTACTCCATGTAATATTTGGCCAAATTGTTTGGTGAAAAATATTTGCCCAAGATAAATTTGGCAAAGTAAGTGCCGTAGCAATATATAGAAGCAAAACAAAAGTTAAGTACTTCAATACCTTAGCGTAACCAGAGTAAGAAACAAAAATCTGCAAACCCAAACTTACTATCGCAAAAACAACTAGCGTTACAACTGTATTAGTAGAAGGAAACATCAATTTTGTTGCCTCTGCCATTGCTCCCATATCTGCAGCCAAATTGAAAGTGTTAGTAAAAAACAACATTGCCGCTAAAACATATAAAATCTTTGCTGAATATTTTAACCTAATATTGGCTGCAAGCCCTCTACCGGTTGCCATACCAATTCGGGCGCACATTTCTTGAATCACACTCATCAAAGGAAATGTTAAAGGAGCTAACCATAACAAAGACAGTCCGTATTTTGCACCTGTCTGAGAATAAGTAGCAACACCACTTGGATCGTCGTCAGAAGCACCAGTAATTAATCCTGGTCCGAGGGCATACCAAAATCCTTCAACCTGCTTAAAAGGTCGGTTAATGGTTGATAAAGCTTTTTCGCTAGATAAAACAGCATTTTCCAAAGCCCTTGCTGGCGCTTCAGCAATTTTAGTAACTAGTGGTTTTTTTTGCATTTTGTTTCTATAATCAATGAGAGCATTGCCTAACGACATAAATATTTTATAGACAATACTGCAGAATCTTTATAATAATTATCTCATAAAAACAGGTTTTGACAAAATTGTTAATAAAAGTTATAATTTAGCGTAGTT
The DNA here is from genome assembly GCA_964631145.1 of uncultured Candidatus Saccharibacteria bacterium. Lineage (GTDB taxonomy): Bacteria > Patescibacteriota > Doudnabacteria > UBA920 > UBA920 > UBA920. The sequence goes on along the minus strand of CAZVXT010000002.1, from coordinate 24,196 downwards.
AATGGTTATTAATTACCCAAAAAATTGTTTAAAACAAGAATAAATAAACAAATTACTGCTCCGGAAGTTCGTCTATTAAATGACGAAGGTGAGCAATTAGGCATTATTTCTATAGACAAAGCTCTCGCACTTGCGGAAGAACATGGTCTAGATTTAATAGAAATTTCCCCTAATGCAAAGCCTCCAGTAGTAAAACTTATGGCCTTTGATAAATTTAAATATCAACAGAAAAAGCTAGAACAACAGCAAAAAAAGAAGGTCAAAAAAGTTGAAGTCAAAACCATTCGCTTAAGTACAAAGATTGCTTTAGGAGATATTCAAAATAAATCCAAAAAGGCAGATGAATTTTTAAGCGATGGAGACTGGGTAAAACTAGAATTACGCATGCGTGGTCGAGAACAAGCATTTATCAGTGTTGCAGAAAAACAGCTTGAAACCTTTATTACAGCTTTAACTGTCCCCTATAGAGTTGAAGTTGAAAAAAAGAAAGCTGGTAACACACTAAGCATGACCATTGCACCTACAAAGTAGTAAATAACTTTAATTTCACAAAATAATTTTATAAATATGCCGAAAGCAAAAACCCATCAAGGAACTGCAAAGCGCTTCCGAAAAACAGCTTCTGGAAAAGTCATGCACAGAGTTAGTGGTCAAGATCATTTCAACTCTCGCGAAACTGGCAAAGTAACAACCAACAAACGCCGTGACACTTCACTAAGCACAGACAACAGTCGAATTAACTCTTTAATTGTTCACAAATAATCTATGACAAGAATTAAACGTGGCGTTGCAGCACACAAACGCCGTAAAAATCTTATAAAAAGAGCTAAAGGTTTTGATAACCGCCGTTCTACAAACTTTGCATCAGCAAGACAAGCTCTTTTAAAAGCTGACTCTTACTCTTACAGAGATCGTCGCACTAAGAAACGCGATATGCGTGCATTATGGTTACTAAGACTAGGTGCAGCTCTTCGTGAAAACGATACAACCTGGAGCAAATTCTCTTACCGCCTTAAAAAGCAAGGCATTACTGTTAACAAAAAAATGTTATCAGAACTTGCAATCAGAATGCCAAAAGCATTTGATAAGATGGTTAAAGAAGTTGCAGCAGCATAATAAAAAACTCCGCTTATGCGGAGATTTTTATTTTATAAGTTATCTTAATTAAATCAAAACCCCTTCTATGAAGGGGTTAAATTGATTATTTAGTTCCAGTAGGTGTTTGTGTAGCTGGGGTTGTAGATTGTTGTTGAGTTTGGTTGTTGTTAGCAGGTGGTGGATTCTTTTGATATTCACGAATTGCTTGTACAACTCTACCATCTTCTTTGATATCTTCGAAGAACAAGATTTGATCTCTGTTAATCTTCATTGTATCAACTGGACCATGCAACTCATTACCAAGTTTAACTAATGCTAATTGGTTTTGTTGTTGCTGTTGTTGTCCGTTCTGAGAACCTTGTAGAGGTGGTTGAGTAACTTGTAGGTAATAGATATCTTTTAAGGTTGCATAGCTAGCGCTCATATCAGATAATTTACCGAAGTAAACTTGTCCATTTGTTAAGAATACAGCTTGGTATCCAGAACTCTTCTCTTCTTGTTTAGAGTTTTGACCCATCATTTCTGATTTAGGGAATAATCTATCTCTAAACAACACAGCTCCTACGATGACTAATAATATAATAACTGCGAGTATTACCCAAGGTAAGTTACTGCGATTACCATATTTATGCATTTGACTTGGCATATCGCCTGTCAAAGGTTTGTTATTCATGTCTCCTGACATTAAAAAAATCCTTTCTTATAAAATATTAGTTTTTATTTTACGTATATATTAATTATAGCACTAAGTTTGTAAAAAACATCAACATTACCCACAACCTACTTATTTTGTATGCCGCCCTGCAAGTCATCTACCACACCAGCCACACTACCTGAAAGTATATTATGGTTCTGATATATTGCAGTTGATGTCTGATTGCTTGTGTGTGTAATACTAGAAATTATTAGAATCATCACCACTGCTGCAAATCCTGCAGTAGCTACAAATTTTAACCAGTCTAGCAAAGACCAAGTATCATGTTCATCTTGATCAATTATCTTATTCTGGTTTTTAGGCATAAGCATCTCGTTAATACCTTGACTATCTTTTATAAAAATCTCTAGATTTGGAGAGTATCGATGTTGTAAAGGAACAAAGTGCTTAGTTCCAAGTTCTGACAAAGTTTGGTCTTGCTTACTTACAACATTCTCTAGCTTCTCAACAGCGCCTTCGATCCTCTCAATACGCTCTTGCAATTGATCCAGTTTAATTCTGTTAACAAGGCTTTGTAAATGATGTTGCTTTCGATCTGTTTGTGTTGTAGCAATAGGTTTAATAACTACCTTACTAACGGCAGACACTGACTGTTCTGGTTCTGGTTCTATTTTTTGTTTAATTCCATCTATGCTATAAATTGGTTTTTCTATTTCGACTTCTGTGCCAAATTGAGAGACATCAAAATCTTGAGGACTAACTAAGTTTTGAAGTTCAGCTTGGGTAGTGTACCAATTTCTTCCAATTTTTGTAGCTTTGATCCTACCAACACGACAAAGTTGACCTAAATAGTCTTGATGATAGCCTGTTAGCTTGGAAGCATGAGACAAAGATATTCGATGTGGAAATTTTATTATAAGTGTATTAGAAGTTGCCATAATTACTACTAACTTTCTAATAAATTATACCACAAATGAATAGTGGATTTCTTTAAAAAAAGAGTTGCGCCAAAAAAATAGAATGGTTAATATACAAATAGTTAAATTTATATTATGTCTCGACCACTTTCAGAGCTATCTCAAAAAATTTTAATGTATATAAAACAGCATGGTCCGCAAATGCTGCACCAGCTTTACAAAATTTTCACACCCGATTACAGCAAAAAACAAGTTTACGATACTTTGTTTAGACTAAACAGTATTGGATTTACAGAATTTAATAACGATCGTTACAGTTTGGGAGAAGAAGCAGAAATAGTGCTGCATACTATTGCCAAAGAACGAGATGGTGTATGGAAACTAGTAATTTTTGACATACCAGAAGCTCAGCGCCAAGTACGAACCGTACTCCGTGCCAAACTGGTATCATTAGGGTTTAAAAAGTGGCAGAATAGCATCTGGATCTCCCCTTACACTCTTGCTCCAGACATAGAAAACGAACTTAATCAGCTTGCCAAGCATTACTTTATTAGATTGATTAAAACTACAGACATTAATCACACCAAAGATTTGGATAAATTGTTTGAATAAAATGCAAAGCAATAAATACAATATTGGATTCTTTGATTCTGGCAAAGGAGGTTTGCAAATTTTAAAGGCAGTAAGAAAGATTTTACCTCAATATTCTTACTGTTTTTTATCAGATACAAAAAATTTGCCATACGGTGATAAAACCCAGACACAATTGCGAAGGATTGTAATCAATAACTTAGAAATATTATTTCAGCATAAATGCCAACTAGTTATCATAGCCTGCAATACCGCATCAGCTAAAGCACTAAGGTATGTCCAGCAACAATGGCTACCAAAATACCATCCTGATAAAAAGGTATTAGGAGTGATAGTACCGACTATAGAAAATATTACACAACATGACTTCCCTTGTCTATTACTTGCAACACCAAGCACGGTTCGCAGCAATGTTTACCAAATTGAGCTCCAAAAAAAACTGGGAGATGTAAATTTAATACAACAAGCAATGCCTGATTTAGCTGCAATAATAGAATTTAAAAATAAAAAGCTTGCGAACCAGCAAGCCTTAAGTATTATACAAAAAAATATAGATAAGAAAATTAAATCAATAATCTTAGGTTGCACACACTACTCAATCCTCAATAAATATATTAGCTCGCGCTTTCCTAATCTTAAAGTAATTGACCAGGTAAATATTATTCCTTTATCTTTAAAAAAATATCTCAATAAACACCCGGAAATTAAAAGTTTACTATCAAAGAATGGTTCACTGCAAAAAATAAAAGCGTTGCCGTAAGGTCAACGCTTTTTTATTGTTAAAAAATATTTCGCCAGTTAAATGGGCACCAGTTTAAAGGATTAATCAAATCCCAAAATTTTTGTAATATTTTCATAATAAGACCTCCTTATTGCTAAACTCTAAAGCCTATCAATTATACTAAAAACCCCTAGAAAAATCTAGGGGTTAGTTTAAGCTGGATATTACCAATCTAAAGTACCGCCGGTTTGGTATTCGGTAACGCGAGTTTCGAAGAAGTTCTTTTCTTTGTTAAGATCCACAGCTTCGCTCATCCATGGGAAAGGATTTTGAACATTAAATTGACTTGACAAGCCAATGCTATTTAAACGACGGTCTGCAATATGTTCAATGTACTGCTTAAAACCTTCAGCATTCATACCAAAAATACCTTTAGGGAAAACAGTTTGAGCAAAAGTATATTCCATAACAGCAGCTTCTTTAACCAAGTTAATGATGTGTTGCTGAAACTCTGGAGTCCACACTTCTGGTTGTTCTTCTTTGATTGTATTAATCAAATTGATACCAAAGTTAAGATGCTGAGATTCGTCACGCATGATGTATTGGATTTGCTCTGCACTACCTACCATTTTGTTTTGACGTTGGAATCCAAACATAACAGCAAATGCGCTATAGAAGAAAATACCTTCCATAATTAAAGAAAAGACAACAATGTTTTCTAAGAACTTTTGATCAGATTGAAGAGTTCCTGTTTTAAAATTTGGATCAAAAATACCTTCATTAAAAGTCAAAACGAAAGAAGCTTTATCATAAATAGCCCCCACTTCGCGATACATATTAAAAATCTTTCCTTCATCCAAAGCTAAGCTCTCTACAATATATTGATATGCATGAGTATGAATGGCTTCCTCATAAGCCTGACGCAGCAAATACATGCGACATTCTGGAGAAGTGATGTGCTTGTATGTTGCCATCACAATATTATTCGCAGCGATAGAATCGGCTGTGGTAAAAAATCCAAGCACTGTTTCGAAGGCACGGCGCTCTTCGTCGCTAAGAACTGCGGAAGACTTCCATTGCTCGATATCTTTTTGCATACTAATTTCTGTAGGCAACCAATGGTTAGCATTGCCCGCATTATATGCTTCCCAAGCAAACTTATGCTTCATTGGATATAGCTGAATTACATCAGCATCAGTACCGTTAATAATACGGCGGTCATTTATATTTACTCTCTGATCTGTTTTTGAAATTGGCATTTTATTAATAGTCTTCTAATTATTGATCTTACTTCTCTTTATGAAAAATAATTTCTGATTAATTTTCTCTATATGAAACTGTATAGTTTGAGGCATACATTAAGGTTTACATTTTTCGAATAAATACGAGGCGTAAATGAGTACTGAGTGAGACGTAGTAATAACTACGTCGAACGAGGAACGGAATTTACAACGAAGTAGTTATCGAAAAATGTAAACCTATCGCCTACTGGCAAGCTTCACAGTAAGGATCGTCAAGTCTACAAACCTTAAACTGCTCTGTACCAAGAACTGAAGCCGCGGCTGCTGCAAATCCCCCATTTACCATCCCAGCATTTAATGATGGTTCTACCTTGATAGTATTATTACCAGTGGACTGCTGCTCTGTTACAGCAGGAACTTCATATTTTTCTACAGTCTTTTGAATCTGAGGTTCTGGATTTGTAGAGCTCGCTGATACAGTTTCTACAACATCAACTATTTGAGCAGAATTTTCTGTAGCTGTCACAACCATGGTTTCTACTTCTATATTTTGTCCGCGTAAATGAGTATTACCAAATTCGGAAGTATTAACCGTAGACTTTTCTACTTGGCTTGCCGCCATGGTACGCAAGTAATAAGTAGTTTTCACGCCCATATCCCAAGCGTACAAGTAAATATCATTAATATCCTTACCACTCTTGCCACCATAAAAGATGTTAAGTGATTGGCTTTGGTCAATCCACTTACCGCGGTAAGCAGCAGCTTTAACCAACCAACGAGGGTCTATTTGAAACACTTCTTTATATTTATCTCGAAGCTCCTGAGGTATATCCGGGATAGCCGCCAAATTACCATCATTATATTTAAGCATGGCAAGCATTTGAGGATTCCATAAACCAGCAGCTTTCATATCATTAATTAAATATTCATTTACAACAATAAAATCTCCGCTTTGATTAGCCTTAACATAAATATTTTTATAAATAGGCTCGATAGAAGGAATACTTCCTGCAATATTAGAAATAGTTGCTGTTGGAGCAATCGCCATACAGTTAGAATTACGCATACCATATTTAGCAATAGATTCTCTGACAATACTCCAATCTAGTGTTGAAGTGCGAGGTACATCAATTGGGACACCACGTTCTTTTTCATACAAGTCTAAAGTATCCAATGGCAACAATCCTCTATCCCACTTACTGCCACGGAATGATGCATAACTCCCACGTTCTGCAGCTAATTGAGAAGATCCCAAAATAGAATAATAAGCCACAGCTTCACCACAACGATCTGCAAATTCTAGCATCGCTTCGCTGTCAAAATTAATACCTTGCATATAAAGCGCATCATGAAAGCCCATAACACCCAAACCTACAGGGCGGTGCTTCATGTTAGAATTACGAGCTTCTATAGTTGGATAAAAATTAAGGTCAATAACATTATCAAGCATACGCATTGCAGTGGCAACAGTGTATTGTAAACGCGCCATGTCTAATTTACCGCCGGTAATATGCTTTGCCAAGTTAACAGAACCTAAATTACAAACTGCAGTTTCTTCCGCAGAAGTATTAAGTGTAATTTCTGTACACAAATTAGAGCTATGCACCACACCACAATGGTCTTGAGGACTGCGGACATTAGAAGGGTCTTTAAAAGTAATCCATGGATGACCAGTTTCGAAAAGCATTGTTAGCATTTTGCGCCACAAATCTTTAGCCGGCATACGCTTGAAAGTACGAATCTTTCCTTCATCAACCATTTGCTCGTAAGCTTCGTAACGACGTTCAAATGCCTGTCCATAAAGTTCATGCAAATCTGGAGTTTCGTCAGGACTAAATAAAGTCCACATGCCATCGCTCTTTACACGCTTGATAAATAAATCTGGCACCCAATTAGCAGTATTCATATCGTGAGTACGGCGACGTTCGTCTCCAGTGTTTTTACGAAGTTCTAAAAAGTCTTCAATGTCATAGTGCCAAGTTTCCATGTAAGCACAAGTTGCACCACGGCGCTTACCGCTACGGTTAATTGCAACTGTAGTATCGTTAGCAATTTTCAAAAATGGAATAGTACCCTGACTTTCTACGCCTGTACCTTTAATCAAAGATCCAGTACCGCGTACTTTGGTCCAGTCATTGCCAATACCACCACTCCACTTAGATAACTGTGCATTGTCACTAATAGACTTAAAAATATGATCTAAAGAATCTTCAATGGTTGTTAAATAACAAGATGAAAGCTGTGGTCTAGTAGTTCCTGCATGAAATAAAGTTGGGGTAGATGGAACAAAATGCAAAGTAGACATAATGCTATAAAATTGGATAGCAGCTTCTTCTTTATTTGCTTCATTTAAAGACAATCCCATTGCTACACGCATCCAAAACAACTGTGGCACTTCATACAAGTCTTTAGTTACAGGATTAGAAATAAAGTAACGATCAATTAATGTTTGAGCGCTTAAGTAAGTATGGTAATTATCGCGTTCACGGTTTAGTGCAGCAGCCAATCTATCAATATCAAAAAGCAGCAATTTTGGATCAAGTTTACCAATAGCAACACCGTTTTGAATACTCAATTTAAGCTGATCGCGCAATTGATTATCCAAATTATTAAAGTCAATTTTATCAAAACCAATAACTTGCTTATAAGCTCTGTTTAGTAAAGCCCTTGCAGCAACATAAGAATACGCAGGGTCTAGCTCGGCATAAGAGCGAAGCACCATTATTAAAGCGCGTTCGATTTCGGCAGTAGTAATATCATCATAAATTTCCATACCAAGCTGAGTAACAACAGCGTCTAAATCAATTTCTTTTTCATAACCACCGATAAAGTGGCTTAAAGTTTTGCGGACCTTGTCAGAAGAAAATACTTCTTTATTGCCATTACGCTTTGTAATGGTTAGACCAATGGTTACTAATTTTTCTAGAGTTTCAATCTTTTTTTCTTCGCGCTGCTTAGCATGCTCGTAGCGATAAATAATATAGTCTTTCGCGACATCGAACAAGCCTTTTGCCATAAGTTCCTTTTCTACTATATTTTGAATATCTTCAACACTAGGCAATCTATCTGCATAATTTTGATCCAGTTCTAATAACACAGCCAAGGTTACCTCTTGATACAGAGGTTGGTTTTCTTGTTTAGTTACAGCTTGATATGCTCTACTGACAGCAATATAAATTTTTTGAGGGTCAAATGATACAACGTCGCCGCTACGCTTCTTGATTTGAGTATGCTTGGTATAAAACATGTATTTTGGTTTTTAATAATAATTCTTTAAATTGATTAGATTATAACTTAGACAATGCCTGTTTAAATTCTTCAATATCTTCAAATTGTCTATAAACGCTGGCAAACCTAATATAAGCCACCTTATCTACTTTCCTAATAGTCTTCATTACAATATCGCCTATAATATCACTAGCGATTTGACCAGAACCAGACTTCTTTTGAATTTCCTGTTCTATTTCGGAGATTGTTTTGCGAAACATAAAATCTGTTATATTTCGCTTTTGAAAAGCTCTTCGCAAACCTCTTTCTAATTTATCTCTAGAATATGGCTGACAGGTGCCATTTCGTTTTTGTACTGATAAATCTAAAATTTCGATTTGTTCGTAAGTGGAAAATCTAAAACCGCATTTTTCGCATTCTCTACGCCTACGAATTGCTCCAAAGTCTTCTACAGGACGAGAGTCCACAACTTTTGTGTCCGAATTTAGGCATTTTGGGCACTTCATTTTATTTTTATTAATATTGTCAGCCACCAAATATAGTGTGACTATTAAAATTATAACGCTAGATATAGTAGAACTCAATAAAGTAAAAAGCACTTAAACATTAAAGTTTAAGCGCCTTAAATATTGTACGACAAGCCTTATCCACAAAAATATTTTAGAGTATTAATTTATTGTGGGCATTGTTAAGATATATGCAAAACTTAGCTTTTAATTATATCTAAAATTAAGCTGACTGTTTGCTGATTTATGCGGTCATTAGAGTCAACAGTCGCATGCGCCATATGAGGAGTAGCAACAACAAGAGGGTGGCGGATCAACTTTTTATCTAAAGCTAACTGAGCTTTTTGTGCAGCTGTGATTTTTTGTCCTCGAAGACCACATTCTTCTCCAAAAACATCGGTACCATAACCAATCATTTTCTTGGATTGCAATGCCTTCAATATAGCAGAGCTTTTAACCAAACCGCCGCGGGCGGTGTTAATTAAAATCAATCCATTTTTGCAAGCATTAATAAATGCATCATTTACCATACCAGCAGTTTGCTTGGTTAATGGAGCATGCAAGCTAATTATGTCTGCTTGTGATTGCAAATCAGGTAATGTAACGTACTCAAAACCCAAGTCTTTTTCTGCCTGCTTGTCTTGCATAACATCAAAAGCAATAACATTCATACCAAAGCCAAGCTTTGCGATAGTAATAAGATTCTTTCCTATCGCACCAGTGCCCACAACACCCAAAGTCTTACCTTGCAGTTCATGTCCGTAATATACTGCTTTTGGAAATTTTAATTGCTTTTTTAAAGCTGCTGCTGAGGCAAAGATCTGACGAGAAGTGGTCAAAATCAAACCCATTGCAAACTCTGCTACAGAGCGTGCGTTTTGACCAGGTAAATGTAATAACTTTATTCCTAATTTTTGACAAGCTTTTTCATCGATATGATCAACCCCAGCTGTTCTGGTTAATATGAATTTTAAATTAGGTAAGTTTTTAAGCACATCAAGTCCAATTCGAGAGCCACTATGAACAATTAATCCTTCAGACCACAAATCTGGCTTAATTAATTTAATAAGAGCATTTTGATTAGTACGAAGAACAGATCCTTTTAAATTATTTTTAAGAAAAAGATTATCAGCTTTAGAAAGCTCGTAAGTTGTAATATTCATAGATTATTCTTTAATACAAATTATAAAATCTGAAACATTGGATCCGGTCAAACCAGTAACTAAGCTGGCAGATAAATCTAGCATTAGCTGATATTCATCGTGCCTCTTTAGATATTCTTGCACATTAACTCCGGTTTTTCGAGCTAGACGCTTGGTATGCAGATCTACTATCGCCCCAGCAACATCGCTATTATCATGTCCATCAGAGGCTATCGCGGCAAACACCGCATTATCATCAATGTAAGTCATTGCCGACAAAGCCATTTCTTGATTACGCCCCCCACTGCCCCCTACTGCATCTGGTGGTATGGTTACTACGCTTTCACCAGCGGCAAGCAAACATTCTCCTGGCTTTGCTTGATCCAAAATAGTTTTAGCTAAGACTGAAGCTTCGCCTTCAAAAGCGGTTTGCCATATTCGTGGTTTCAATCCCAAATTTTTTGACTTCTCCACCATTGCATTTAAAGCATCTTTGGCAGAACAAAACATAATATTAGTAACTTTATCAAAATAGTGACTAGCTTTTGGACTTTCTGTTAAGCCACAACTATCCATACTGCATTTTTGCAAAATACTATATTTTTGCAATATTGCCATGGCGTCATTTATAGTCGAATCGTCTTTAAAAGTTGGTCCACTTGCCACTTCTGTTAAATCATCCCCAGGCACGTCGCTAAATATCAAACCAATGACTGTAGCTGGATGGGCAAACTTAGCCAAACCACCACCTTTTATCAAACTCATATGCTTCCGAACAGTATTAATTTCTATAATGCTTGCGCCGCTATGCATTAAAGTTTTGGTTAACTGGCGCTCTTCATCTAAAGTTATTTCTGCGGGAGCACACATCAAACTACTACCACCACCCGCAATTACTGCTATTACCAAATCATTTTCCGTGCACTCCGAGAGCATAGAAATCATCTCTTGAGTTGCGGAGACATTTGCCGAACTTGGCAAAGGATGAGTGCCAATTCTGCCTTGTATAATAGAAGTCTTGCTAGCAACTAAGTCTATTACCAACCCCGCAGACAATCTACTACCCAATTGTTGTTCGATAATCACAGCAGCTTCTGCAACCACTTTACCACCGCCAACTACTAAAACTCTCTTATACTTTGATAAATCAAACTTTTGTCCTTTAATATACAAAGTGTCCGATTTAGCATCGTAAGAAAAATCTCTTTGCATTATTCTGGTCGTGTTAATTGCCTCTAATCCAGCTTCTGCAATTAACAAAGCCTGCTTTCTGACAGGTGTTGTAGCTAATTGAATAAAGTTCTTAATTATCATTTGGTTTTTTATTCTGCTTAGAATTATTATAAAAACTTCTAATTGCCAAAAAGGCAATGCCAAACAAACCCAAAGATCCAATCACAGAAAAAATTAAAGTTGCAATATTAGTTGAGCCATCTTGCTGTTGAGAAGTTACAGTCTCATCTATTATCACTCTACTTGCTTGTTGTGATCGAATATTATCTGAACTATCTGCTAAAACAGGTTTTAACCATAATTGCCCTGCAACAAATATCAAACTTAGCATTATAATTTTATAAAATTTTAACTTGATAATTACCATAACTTATAAGTTGACTAATAAAATGGTTTCTATAGTAGACTTATTTAATATTTTTAGAATAGTTTTTAAAAACCAAAAAGGTAGCCAATCCTATAATCATTAATAAAAAGAGTATAATTAAATAGGTCAACCAATTATGAGAACTTGTTTCTGTTTTGGGCACAACCACTTGTTTGACATCAGCCACCCCTTCATTGTCTAAATTTTGCTTATCAAATGACTGTTCTGTAGAATGGGTTTGTGTACTAGAGTTTTGTTCAGCCTGATCCTCAGTTTGAATATTATTACTGTAATTAGGTTGCACCCCAAAATCAATTTGTTGCAATGGTGGTAAATTTGGCATTTGTCCACTTGGCACTCTTGCCGTAGCGTACGCTATGCTCGGGAACATAAAAATAACAAATGCTAAACTGATAATTTTGTTCATATATTTTAATTACTAACCCAACTAATTTGCTGATAACTACTAGAAGCTAAAGGAAAACTTGGAGGTGGAGCGTACAACAAATTAGAATCATAAGTCGTCACAGTAGACTGATAACCAGAAACTATAGAATTACCGCTGGACCAATTCCATGTCCAAGTTCCATAACTTGCAACTGTACCATATGTGGTAAGTGATGTTTTCACATCATTAGCATAGTAAAATCTTTGCACACTGCCATTTTGTGCAATTAAAGCAGCGTCAATATTTAAAATATTGGGCGAATAATAACTTACTAAAATATTATTTTGAGCCAACAATCCTAACGATACAGTACCATCTTTAACAGTATAATTAATATTATTTGGAATTATAATACTTGGTGCAGTAGAACTATTGTATGGCAATTTTGCGGCTGCGACTATAGCACGACCTGCAACGGTTCCTTCCACCCAGACCTGATCTTCGATATAAATTACTCCATTACTTGGAATACTAGCCTGAGAAAGTAAGGTACGAGCGTTATAATCCAAATCTTCATTATGAGCAACATTATTTACATCATAACCTGTAGGTGTAGATCGTAATGAAGTTACTTTATAAACAGAGATAGTTCCATTTGAATTAAATACTAAAGAATAGCCTTGAGCATTAGAGGGAGCTAAGTACAAACCCCCATTTTGAGCAGAAGTTTTTAAAGAAGCTAAGTTGGAAGTCATAGCAGAAAAGTCAACATTAGGCACTGGATAAGACCACAAATTTTTAGTTGCCTGGTTAGCATTCCCCCATATCCCGGCTTTAGTGCTAGCCGGACTACACCCATGGTAAGACTGACATGTGTAAGTGGTTTTAGCAGATGTTGTAGGTCCGGTTGATGAGCCATCAAATCTTATACCTCCGTTCGAATGCATAGCACCAACTACAGATTCTGTATTACCTATCCAGACATCACTATTAGTTAAGAATGAATATTTAGCCAAAGATGGAATTCCATATCTTGAAGTGATAACTCTTTTAATTTTTGGATTAGATACCGCATAAGCAGTGGATTTAATAGTAACTATAGTAGATCCTACTAATGGTGGTGTAATTTCTAAACAATAGTAACCAATTGTTGCGTTAGTATCTTTGTCTTGATAAGAATGCAAATAACAAGGGTTTGTAAAATTAGTTTGATTAGAAGGAGCAGCCCCAGTACCATCTTTAAAGTCATTAGGAAAATGAGCCAAATGCCATTGGTAATAATTAATACCAGATTCGGCTATCTGAAAAGCTTGTTCTTTAACTGCAGTCGAACGTAAAATTCTAAATTGCCCTGCTGCCATAGCCATTACCGCCAGCATCACTACAGAAAACACAAAGATAATTAACACTTCAAAAACTATAATAGAACCATTTTGCTTAAATTTTTTGCTTAATAATATATTCATTAGCTTCCTATATTGCTTTTCAAACTACGTATTGCTGTACTTGCTTGAATTGTAAAATAATCCGAAGCGCTTTTTGCCACTTTGGTATAAACACGTAAATTTAAAGTTATTAATTTCACTTTTGTATAGTTGACAGGCTGTGATAACGCACTACCAGTACCAGTGTATGTATCTGGATAATAATAAAATATAGGGACACTTCCGTTTGCTACATCATTTTGTACAACTCTAGAAACTTCATTTGCTGTATTATAAGTTGGTGGAGTTCCTGTTGGCTCTACAACCCCTCTATATAGTTTTCCGTTAGATAAATAATATCTTATACGCTCTACTTGCACATCACTATCAATATTGCTAAAAAATATTAATTGTTGATCATCAGCACCAGCTATTGGATAAGAACCATCATTGCCATAGTTAGCGTTTCGTAGTTCTTGCATAATCTGAAAGCTTAACTTACGAGACTGATCAGAATTAGATAAGGTCATGGCTTGACGACTACTATCAACTAATATCGATGAGGTTAATGCAATGATTCCCGAAATAATCATAGTAAAAATTGCAACCGATATAACCACATCGATTAAAGTAAACCCTTTGTTAAATATTTGCCGAGTTTTATTTTTTATCATTGTGAAAGCAATACTTCTAATGTTTGATTTCCAGAAATATTTAAATTATTAACTGTTTTATCCTGGTATCCAGGTAAAGAAATATTAACAGAATAATTATTATTAGCTGTTAAGCTTGGAAACATAACTTGTCCTGGAGTAAAACATCCAGAAACATAATTTATCACCATACTTGTTAACACAGGTGTCTTAGTAGTATCTGAAGTTGATAGATAAACCTTATAACGAATATAACGATCACCGTCGTGAACTGCAGCAATATTTGATCCCGCAATTGTATAATAAGAACCTGAGGTTCCGTCAGGACCTTTATAGCTCCATGTAGTATTATCATTATTACTAGCTAATTGGAACTTAACAACTGCCCCTGCCACTTGTGATGCTGGTGACCAAGATATAGTTGTATAATTACTTGAGGCACCAGTATCAAAACTGGACGATTCTAACCAACCACTTGCAACATAATTTCCACTAAGCTGCTGAAGACGCAATGCATTAGGCACCCCAGTAGTGGTAATATTAGTATCTTGAGTTTTGTACTTTGTAGAATCGGTAAAATTATCTTGACCTAAACCACCTGTCCAGTCTGTTTGCTGCCAAATACTACCGCCGGTTACTTTAGATTGATCGTAGCTAGGACTACTATTAGTCAATCTCACCGAAGCTCCTTCTAAAGCAGTCTTCGTAGCCGAATCTTTTACAATTACTAGCAAACTATTTGTAGACACCGGTCCTAATATTAGAGAAAAAGTTTGGGAAGCACTTGGTAAAACAGTAATTTGCTGGATTGGCGATGAGCCATAAACCATATAACTTTGACCAGTTAATAAAGTGGGTGTATAAGTATCCCATTCAATATTATTTAACGCAACTTGTCCGGATGATGAAGTAAAATTATTGCTATATTTCAAAACTGTTGGTGTACTACCAATAATTTTTGATCCGGCAACGTTCAAATTTATTCCATTAATCGCCTGGCAAGTTTGATTTAAAGTCTTTATTGTCAAATTACCCAACGTATCTATAGCAAAGCTGATTTGAGTTATCTGACCATTGACAACTGTTGAATCTGGTTTAGTAGGATTAGGATTACCTAAGGTAATTGGGTATGTTTTATCAGTAGAATAACCATTTTTTGTCACAGTGATATTATAGGCATTAGCTCCTGCCGGTAGCCCTACTTCAACCCAATTGCCAGTTAAATCAGATTGACGATCCAAAATAATTGCTGGAGATATTCCAACACTTTGGATATGAATATTTGCATTAGCAACTGCTTGCCCGTTAGAATCCAAAACATTAATAACTAAAGCCCCTGCATTATTAAGTCCTTCTAATCCCGCTGGGGCAACATTAGTAATAAAAGGAGTTATTACATTTGTAGAATTATTCTTTACAAACATCTTTATTTGTTTGTAGTCATTTGGAGCAGGATCTGTTCCAGCCAAAATTGTACCATCAGCAGGGTCATCTATATATGCCACCTCATAATATGTTGAATATACCGTACCTTCAATCGTAACATTAGTTGGATTGCTATAATCCGACAAAACTCCATTAGGGTTACCGTTAATAGTCCCTACAGAACTGTATGACATATTCCTGATAATTTCACTATTCTGAGCAGCTAATGAAGTTATAATTGCCTGCTGTCTTGCCCCTAAGGTTGAACGAGTTAAAGAATTATATGCACCCAAAACTCCTACAAGTAAAATTATAAGGATACCGATTCCAATAACGACTTCAATTATCGTAAAACCGCCACTTAAAATATCTTTATTTTTGAATGAATTTTGATTTTTCATTTCGATACAACACTGTTTTTTGTATTATAATTATATCATTTATTTGACTTTTTACATATGTTAAAACAGGGATTGAAAAATATATAAAGGTTTGGTAATATAATAAGGATCAAAAAATTGAATATTCGGGAGTAGCTCAGCGGTAGAGCTATCGGCTGTTAACCGATCGGTCCTGGGTTCGAATCCCAGCTCCCGAGCCAAGTAGTACAAACGTCGCCGAAAGCGGCGTTTTGTGTTTGTATCATTGACTTTTTGGAGGTTCGAGCGTGGACCGTTTCAACACTCACTGATTTTTTGTTTTCAATTAGCGTTTCTAGGAAAGGATGCAGGTATAGTTGGACTTTTCCGTCTTTTAGTGTGAGGTTCGAGCCTAAACAAGACATTATTGCTTTACGTTGCTCATTCGTTCCATTTTCAAACCAAACGCTTGCATAGTATGCGAGGTTAAAAGTTTTTTCACTTAATTCCATCCATGACTCTAATTCATTTGATGTTGATTGAACTCTATTCTCAGCAGCACCTTTCTTTTTTAATAAATCGTTTTTGATTTCAAGGTATTCACTCTCAGTCATTATTGATCTGTTTATGTTTTGCGGAGACATGTAGTTAAGTGATAACGCTCGTATTTGGTCCAATACGCTGGTTAATTCCTTTGAGGCTGCGCTCACCGCAACTTTGTTACTGTCTGCTTCCACGGTCCTTACTTCATGCAAGTGTTTTATTGCCCAGGCTTTGAAAGCGTCTGATATCTGTAAATCTGCGAGTTTCTCTTTGAACATAACTTCTAACTTTCTAACCTCAACGCACTTTTCCTCGCATTTAATGTCTACTTTCTTTTTAGTGCAGTGGTAGTACGTGTAGTAGTGACTATTCCCGTTTTTGCATTTCTTTACTTTACTCTCGGCAGTTATCGAGCAACCACAGCTTCCGCACTTCATTAGCCCTGTAAAAGCAAAGGTTTCTTTTTGTGGTCGTATTGCATCACGTTTGCCCATTATCTCTTGAACACGCTCGAATTCTTGGACCGTTATCATTGGTTCGTGTTTGCCCTGGTTTAATTCGCCAGTCTTTTCAGGATAGCGAATCATTCCGTAATAAAAAGGGTTTGTTAGTAGTGAGTACATTCCGCTTTTTGATATTGGTCTACCACCACTGTTTTTTCTTTGAACTGTTCTTAGCCCTAAATCCCTGTAGGCTATTTCCCATAACTGTGGGACTGTATAAGTTCCAGTAAGTGCAAGGTCCCAAATTCTCCTTACAATATCAAACCTTTCGGGGTCTTTCATTATTGTACGGTTTCCTTTTTCGTTAGTTCTATCGTTTAAGTATCCGATCGGTGCAAGACTTGGTAGCCAGCCGTCTCGTATCTTTTTTGCTAAACCTCTCTTTACGTTAGTTGAAAGGTCTCGCAAGTATTGGTTCGCCATTCCTAGCTCAACTTGCATCATGAGAACGTTATCGCTTGGGAAGTAGTCTCTCTCGTTGGTTTTAATAATTTGAATTATGCCTTTCTGCACCATCCAGTTTATTTGCCCACCATCAAGAGGATTGCGAGCCAACCGATCAAGTTTCCAACAAAGTATCCCATTAGCATCGCCTTTAGCAATTCGTGCGAGCATGGTATTGAACTGTGGTCTGCCTGGTTCTTTGGCTGATTGTGATTCCTCATAAATTTCTACTATGTTTAATTTGTTTTGCTTTGCGACCTTGTTTAGTACTTCTAATTGGTCACCAATTGAGGCGACCTGCTTTTCTTTATCCTCGCTCGACTTACGGGCGTAAATAAAGTATTTGATTGTGTTATCTTGTGGGTTTTTCATAGGGTTTTCTTATTACGAACATGCCTTAATTTTTAATAGAAGTCTAGTGGATTGGCATAACTCCAGTGACTTTTGTGTGATTTTGTCCGTTTTCACCGTTTATTTTTGTTCCTGGGAACAAATTTTGATTTCCTTGGGGGAATGAATTTGTCGGTTTTCTCGGTTTATTTGTTGCCCTGGGGCAATTTTTACAACGAGTCTTTAATAATTTTGAGTGCCTTGTAATCACCACGTTCTGCTCTAAGTGATATCTCTCTCATTTCAGGAGACATATGCTCAAGAGGTACTTTGCGGTAAATTCCAGCACGCTTAAGGAAATCAACTCTTGGTCTGCCAGGACCTCCTGGGTTTCCCTTAGCAAAAGTTCCATTCAAGTTTCGATACTCGAACTTTTTAAGGATTCTATTCTGATATTCCTCTAGCCATTTGGGTCTCATATTTTTCCCAAACAGTGCAAATTTTTTGCACTTCGGTTAGTTAAATCGGTTAGTTTCATTAGGTTAGTTAGAGTATCAATTTTGTTACTCATTGCTATCATCTTTTTGATACTCATCTTTATTATTTTGATACTGTTTGATTCTGAATTTTTTGAACCGATATGCAGGATTAATCCCTATCCAATAATCAGAATTTACAAACCCATAGTGATTCGAACAATTCACACCTCCTTTACTTCTTATGACTTTAATTATGTTCAGATCCTCAAGAATTGAGATGCTAGCAATCAGTGAATTTTTGTTTTTTATCCCAGCTAGTCTTTGTAGGGTTTTATGTGAAGGGAATGCTGTTTGGGTTTTAGTGTTGCAGTGCTTAATAAGTGCCATGTACACGGATATTGTTTGATGAGGTAAAGCAGCAAGATATCCTTTTTCAATAAATTCATTATCAATGAATAATCGAGTAGCTTTATCTTTTTTTCTTAGAATGGATTTATCAAACCTTTTGTATGATTCGCTTGCATTGAAAGTTTTTCTTTCAAATCTATCAATCCAAGTGTTACCACCTGAGTATCCAGGCTTATCACGGTTCGGTTTTATTTCCTGTTTGTTGTTGTTCATGTTTCTGCACCCAGTCCTTTTTTATTGGCTTAAAGACATGGTCCATTAGGGTTAATAATTTGGTAGCATAAAGCACTAATTCCTTTTCCTCAGGAATGTATCCTTTTTCCAATTGGAATACTTCTTTTAGTTCTTGTAGTGCTTTATCGCTTACCATATGTTTTTCGACCTTTTAGTCATTTGGGTGAAATAGAAAATGGACCTATTTCACTTCCGATAGAGATCAGGGTGCAGTTGACCTTTTCTCGGAAGTGGAATAGATCCACTTTGCACCCGACGTCTTGAGACAAGAAAAAACTCCAGTCTCATACTGGAGTTATATCAAGCGGCTCATTCGCTAAGTGGAACTTAATTTTTTAGTAATTTATTCTTTAACTTTTCTGCTCTTTGTATTGCTTTTCTTAAGTTATCAGATTCTAGTTTTTGCTTTTTCTTAAAAATTGAAAGGTTGTTACCTGGTATCAGTTCAAAATCCAATGGAATAAAATCTGCCGATAGCATTGCATATGTGTTTATGACTTTTCTACCATCACAATCTCTACCGATTTCCTTACCATGAACTTCGATAGATTTTAAGGCTATTAAGAATTTATTTATTTTTTCAATACTACCGCCACGTTCTTTGTTTTTGTTAATTTGTAGAATAGTTTTCAAATCTCGCAATAGCGAAAGGTCGTCTTTATCTGCTTTGTATTTATGTAAAGACATTGCTGTTTTTGCTTTCATTATGAAAAAATTGATATCGCTTGTCGTGTGAGGATTCCTTAAAAACTCAAGAGGATATTTCTTGTATAGGTTATACATTTTGGGATTTGGCTGTACTGGCGAAATAGGTTCTCTTAACCTCAGGAGTGAGTGATAAAGTAAATAAAATTCAATAAAAGGATAAAAATTAAAACTCAATTCATACTTCTTTAGTACTTTTGAATAAACTTCTTTTTCGATCGTCTCTCTAGCATCTACTGAAATAGAATTTAAGTATTTTGAATTAATACCAACTCGATGTGGTAGGGTTACTAATCCTTTGTTTTCCAAGTCCTCCTGGGCCGCCAACTCAGGGAGTTTTAATTTTGACCACAAATTATCTATCGTGTTAAAAAATGATTCATCTTTTAATAAAATCAAAAGACGCTTAAGGTCAATAAGCATTCGATCCGAACGGTCCACAGGTTTTGTATAACCCATAGAAACTTCGGCAATGGTTAATTTAGGTTTGGTTAAATCTGCACCCATATCACTTCATTTTACTATTTTACGTAGTATTTATCGAACATTTGCCCTGGGGCAAATTATTCCTTATTCAACTTATCAAAACGCTTTTTTATTTCCTCAATCCTTATTTGCAAATAGCCATACTTCTTTTTTGATTCAGGATCTATGTCGTCTGAGTTAATAGCCAATGCTTTTAACTGCGATTCGATAAAGGTTGCCCAGTCTCTAACTATTTCAAGTCGTTTATTTTTGTCATGAAGGAACTTTTCCCAAAGTTTGAAATATATTGATTCAAATTCATTAAATTGGTTGTTGGCTTGAATATATTCAGGGTTCTGTCTATCAATCCAAAACTTAGCATCCTCTCTCCATTTTTTGAGACTTTTTGCTACCTGTTTTGCAACGTAATCAGGATTTTTTATGCGTTCTTTTTGTACAACCCTCCAAATCCAATCTGCAACAAAAATCAAGAATAAAATAAATACGATTTTAAGAAGTAGGTCTTTCTCAAAGGCAAACAAAACATACATAATGGCGACAAATAAAAATGTAATCGCCAAATTTTTTATTATATTTTTCATAGACGTTTGAATAACTTTAATTATTAATCAAGTTATCGGTACGCCTAACTAATTACAAAAAAGGGGCAACCGTTGACCTGGCTACCCACAGAGACTATCGCCGCAAGGGCGTAGTTGTGGCAGGGACAGTTGCCCGTCTTTGGTCACAACTATGTTGGACACAAAAAACGTGCGTCTGCCCTATGCGGGTACGATAATTTCTATGGGTAGCATATTTATTATAACTCCACCGTATTATTTAATCAAGAAACAATATGACACACTTTGACATATGTTTTCATAAAAGTTAAAATGGAAGGAGGAGACCAAATGAAAAATATGACTACAAAATTTCTTAATACAAAAGAAGTTGCAGAGGTTCTCCGTGTTAGTGAACGCTCTGTATTTCGCTACATTCATGAGGGCAAATTAAAAGCATCAAAGGTCGGCTATTGGAGAATTAATGAAAAAGACCTTGAGATTTTTTTGCAAATAACCTCAAATGTGAAAATTGCAAAAAAGCAATTGAAAAAATAATTTTATGGAATATAACAACAAAGTATTTTTTAAGGATGCGAGAAACATGAAGGAGTTACCTGATAACTCTGTGCAATTGATCGTAACTAGTCCACCGTATTTTAATATCAAAGACTATTCTCTCGATGGTCGTCAAGAAAAAAAACAAGCAGCAAAAGCCAAGGGACAAATTGGAGATATTTCTGACTATTCAAAATATATTAAAGAAATGTTAGCGGTTTGGAAAGAGTGTGAAAGAGTGTTGAAGCCAAACGGAAAATTAATTGTTAATACTCCGTTAATGCCGATGTTAAAAAAGAATTTAATTACTCACTACAACAGACATATTTTTAATATTAATAGTGATATTGAACATTCAATTTTGAACGGTACAGGTCTTTTTTTGATGGATGTATACATTTGGAATAGAACCAATCCCTCAAAGAAGTTAATGTTTGGAAGTTATCCATATCCACGTAATTTTTATGCCCAAAATACAATTGAGTTTATTACCGTGTTTGTTAAAGATGGACAACCAGAAAATAATGTTCCAAAAGACATAAAAGAAAAAAGTAAATTGACTCAAAAAGAATGGGTTGAACTTACGAAACAAATATGGAACATCCCGATCCCTGGTAAGGGAGATATTGCTTTCGGAGAACACTCAGCAATTATGCCTGAGGAAATAGTTAGGAGATGTGTAAAACTATTTACTTTTTTTGGCGAAACGGTTTTGGACCCATTTGCTGGTTCAGGCACTACACTTAAAGTTGCAAAGGAGTTAGGGAGAAAGTATGTAGGTTACGAAATATCAAAAAGTTATGAAAGGGTTATTAAGTTAAAATTAAAAGACTAGTTATGCTAGAAATTAATAAAATCTACAACCTAGACTGTTTCGACTTCCTTAAAAAGGTTGATAATAATTCTATTGATCTTGCTGTAATTGACCCACCTTATAATATGCATAAGGCTGATTGGGATACTTTCAGGTCTCAAAAGGAATTTTTGGATTTTACCTACGCATGGCTTGATTTGGTTATTGATAAATTAAAAAGTAATGGAAGTTTGTACGTATTTAATACGCCGTACAACTCTGCTTTTATTTTGCAGTATCTAGTTTCAAAAAAAATGGTATTTCAAAATTGGATAACTTGGGATAAACGTGACGGTATGGGCGCTTCAAAGAAAAAATATAGTAATGGTCAGGAGACAATACTTTTTTTTACAAAATCAAATAAGCACACTTTCAACTACAACGATATTCGAATACCTTACGAATCGACAGAAAGAATGCAACACGCCGCAGAAAAAGGCATATTAAAAAATGGTAAAAGATGGTTTCCGAACCCTGAGGGTCGTTTTTGTGGCGAGGTATGGCACATAACAAGTGAAAGACATAAAAGAAAGGTAAACGGTAAAACACAAAAGATGGGTCACTTAACACCAAAACCTCTTGACCTAGTTGAAAGGATTATTAAGGCAAGTTCAAAAAAAGGAGACCTGGTTATGGATTGTTTTGTTGGAAGTGGTACTACTGCTGTAGCCGCCAACAGGTTACAAAGAAATTATCTGTGTTCAGACATGGATAAAAAATATGTAGAATTATCAAAAAAGAATCTCAAAGAATATGGCATTAATTGATATTAACCAAGGAAATAAAGCGTTAGAGTTTATTACAAAAAGAATCTCTGACGATAAGTATCGAGGACTTCATTTCTCGCAACACAACCGATATGATTCAAAACGAATTGTAGGGATTTTGAAATTACTTGATCAATACGCTCCAAATAAATCATTGATGGTTATTAGAACAACTGACCTCTCAAAAAGACCTACAAACACAGCGGAGGAGGCAGATTACGCACGTTTTTGTGATGCGGCTAAAGAAATTTCTGGTATTGGCACCCAGGATGCAATGAGAAAAAACTTATTTGTTGACTTGCACAGAATGGGCTTAATCAATCGCTATAATAAAAAGAACGACTTACTTGATCCTTTTGCTCGTTCTGGTGTTAAATATGTTTCAATATCAGATCTTGGTCATAAGTTGATTAGCGCGCCAACTATCCTGGACCAGGATTTCATATTCTCAAAAGCAATAGACACACTACTAGGTGGTTCTATTGATATGGTTCTTGATATTTTAAGAGATTCAGACTACCAACTAGATCACATATCAATTTCTGAATACATGTTTTTTGTCTCAGCCATAGGCATGGATGCCACTTTTAAGGTTAATACAGACGAAGCGGTTGAATTGATAAAGTCATACAGGACCCTTGCAAAGACTCAGAGACAAGCTGTACTGGAAACACTTAAGAATGACTTAGTCCCTAAAAAATTCACTGGAACTAAAATTAAAAAACGCGATTTTCATAATTGGAGAAACGAGGCACAACAAGTTTTTGTTTTGTTAAACCAAACAGTGTATTTTGAACAACGCGCTGAACAACTAGTCCTACGAACTGGTAAAAATAGTTTTGAAGGCGAACAAACACAGAAAAGACTTGATAGGTCTCTTAATGAAAAGTACCAATACTTCGTCAATCATAAACTTAAGGATAAAATCAGTGGTTTTGAATTGCATCACGTAGTGCCATTAGCATGGTCTGAAAGTCAAAATCATTTCAAGTTATTAGATAAGTGGCAGAACATGGTTTACATTGATGCTTTTAGCCACGCAAAAATTACACAAAATAAAAATAGGAATGTTTTTATGGATTTCGACAATGACAACATGACATTGTCTGATTATTCAAAAAATAGTGTTTATCTCAAAAAAGACGAGAACCTTGCTTATGATTCCTCAAAAAAGACTGACTTAAAGGGCTATAATTCGGAACTACTTAAAACTATCAAATAGGTGCTTTGAAAGCCCTACACGAGGGCATTTTAGGGCATACACGGGGTCTCTTATTGAAAACTCGGGATGTAGTGGTATTGGTCCGTAGTCTTAAAATAGGTTATAACTTCATTCACGATGTGGAGCCAACAAAAAGCATCTGTCACAAGCAGATGTTTTTTGTTATAATATCTTCAA